>JAUYBU010000201.1 GCA_030693045.1 Bryobacterales bacterium
CGTCTGATCAGCGCCGCGCCGTACCGGGACCGGGTGGTACACCACGCCTTGTGCACGGTGATCGAGCCGGTGTTCGAGCGCGGTTTCATATACGACAGCTACGCCAACCGTGTGGGCAAGGGCACGCACGCGGCCCTGGACCGCTCGACGGAGTTCGCGCGGCGGTTCCCGTATGCCCTGAAGTGCGACATCGAGAAGTACTTTCCGACGATCGACCACGCCCTCCTGCTGGAGCGCATCGCGCGCAAGATCAAGTGCCGGGATACGCTGTGGCTGATCGAAACGATTGTGGCCAACTCGAACCCGCAGGAAGAGATTATCCGTTACTTCCCGGGCGACGATCTGTTCACGCCGCACGAGCGACGCCGGGGGATTCCCATCGGCAACCTGACCAGCCAGTTCTTCGCCAACATCTACCTGGACGGGCTCGACCACTTCGTCCAGGAGCGCCTGCGGCCGGGAGGCTACCTCCGTTTCGCGGACGATTTCGTGTTGTTCGACGCCGGCCGGGCGGAGCTGCGCGCCATGCTCGGGCCACTTCAAGAATACCTGGACGGGTTGCGCCTGCGGCTGCACCCGACCAAGTGCCACATCCTGCCGGTCTGCCGCGGCATCCCGTTCCTGGGCTGGCAGGTATTTCCGGATCATCGCCGGCTGCGGCGGCGGACGGGGGTGCGGTTCCAGCGGAAGCTGGCGGAGTTGGCGCTCGGCCATGCGCGGGGAATGGTTCCGATGGAGCGGGTGAAGGCGTCGGTGATGAGCTGGATCGGTCACTTGAGTCATGGAGACACCTGGAGATTGAGACGCAAGCTGTTGAGCGTCGCGGTATTTTGAGGAGACTGCAATGGAAAGCCAGAGACTGGATCAAGCAAGAAAGCGGCTGCGCAATCGCTGGCCGCTGGTGGGAACGGGGATTCGGTGCAAGGCCGCGCGGGAACTGGCGGCGGACGGATCGGCCGAGGCCGTGCCGCTGCTCATCGAGGCGCTGGCGGATTCGGACGCCGAGGTGCGCGCCACCGCCGGCGGGGCGCTCGGCGAGTTGAGGGAGCGCGACGCGGTGGACGCGCTGTGCCGCGCGGCGGTGGGCGAGCCGGCGGGCGCGGCGGCGAAGATCTGCATCGAGGCGCGCAAGCGGCCGTCGGATCACGAAGAGGCGTGCCTGCTGCTGTTCGTGACCCGGCAACTGGAGGAGTACTTCGTCGAGGACTTCGAGTTCCAAGGGCTGCGGCAGGCCTATGATGGCGCCAGCGACGAGGTGAAGACGCTGGTGATGGACGTGGTGCGCGGCGGCGACCGGCGCTGCCTGGGCTTCTTCGGCCGCCGCAAGCCGCTGGGCGAGTGCAACGAGAGTGAGATCAAGCTGGCGATTGAGTCCGCGCTGAAGCACCGGGATTGGCCGCGGCTGTTCCGGGCGTTTCAGGAATTGCCGATGAAGTATGGGTTCCCGCTGCTGGACCAGTTCCGCAAGGCGGGATGGGAGCCGGAGCAGGCGGACCTGAAGAGCCTGTACCGGGCGGCGCTGGCCGAAAGCGACGGCAAGCCGCTCCCGCCGCCTCCCAAGGAAACCAGCCCGCTGTTTGAACGATGGCTGGGGGAGGGGCGCGCGGGCGAGTTCTCGAAACTGGGAGAGGCGGACCTGGTGCAGCGGCTCGCTGGAGCCACGCCGCCCGACGGGGTCAGGATCGCGGCCGCGCTGGCAACCAAGGTCAAGGCCGGTAGCCAAGCCGCGCGCGCGGTAGAGCAGAGCGGGCACTGGCTGGCGCGACTGGCGGGCTATGCCACAGGTCTCTGTACCGCTCAGCCCGACGTCACCCGTGACGAGGCCGACGGTAACTACTGGATCAACGAATTAGTGCGCGCCACACCGGTGTTGGAGTTCTGGCCTGTGAAGGCCAGCCCCGCCGATCTGGACAAGCTCAACGCCGTCCCGCGCGAGGCGTTCTTGGGCAAGTACGGCGCGGTGCGGCGAGTGCTGCGGCTGCTGCTGGCCCACCGCGTGACGACGCCGGAGATGGAGGAAGTGGTTTTCGACGCGGGCGAGTTTGCCGGAGAGTTTGAGGAGGAAGGAGGTAGGAGTTAGGAGTTAGGAGGCAGGAGACGGCGCGGCGGGCGACAGTTTTCCTCCTAACTCCTATCTCCTAACTCCTAACTCCTGTTCGTTATGCGAGTGGGCGCGCGGGAGGGACGAGCGGGAGTACTCGTGGGGGAAGGAGTGGGACGAAAGCAAGTGCCGGAACGAGAAGAACAAGGGCAGCGAGGGGACCTGCGGAGTGTGGAGGTACAATACCGGGGGCTTCCGGTGCGCTTGCCGCGGCTACTGCGCGCCGGACCTCCGTGGCAGCCACCACGGATTCCGGTGTTCCAGGACGGTTTTATGACCCTTTGCCCATTTGCCCCCCGAGCGATTCTGTCTCCTAACTCCTATCTCCTAACTCCTAACTCCTGCCTACTTTTCGAGGCGGTCGAGCCGCTGTTGATGGGCTTCGGCGATGTGGGCGAGCTGGTTGATGAACTGGCGGGTTTCGGCGAACTGCGCGCGGGTTTCGGCGAAACCGTCCGCGGTTTGCTTCTCCAGGTCTTTGTGGAGGGAGGCAAGGAGTTCCAGGGATTGGGTGAGCGCTTCCAGGCGTTCGTCGATGGTCATAGCGGGTCTCCTCTTTCAGGATACCCGATGCGGGAAGTCAGTGCGGAGGCAAGATGAGGTACTTCAGTGAACTTTTGAACGCGCTGGCGGGACGGGCTCGAGCCGCTGCCCCTGCCGGCGGCCCAGTCGACCAGGCGCGGCTGGCGGCGCTCGAAATGGACGTTCGCGAGCGCGACCAGCGCATCGCGGCCATGCGGAAGGAGTATGCGCACCTGGCGGCGGCGGGCCAGACGGCGGCGGCGGGCGCGGGCCAGGAGCAGTTGCAGGGGCTGTTCAAGAAGCTGGCGGCGCCGCTGTCGAACCTGGCGGCGCTGGCGGCGCTGTGCGAAGGCGGCCAGGAGGTGGCGGCGGCGGACGTGGTGACGCTGTTCCGCAGCGTCGAGAAACAACTGAAGGCGGCCGGCCTGGAGCAGGTGGGCGCGGCGGGCGAGAGCGCGCCCTTCGACGTGGCCCTGCACCAGCGGATGAGCGGCGGCATGGTCTCGGCCGGCGCCGCGGTCCTCATCCGCACGCCGGGTTACCGCTTCGCCGGCAAGGTGCTGCTGAAGGCCATGGTTACGGCGAAGGAGTCGGAGCATGAGTGAGGTGGCGATCGACTTCGGGACGTCGAATACCGTCCTGGCGCGGTACAACGAGACCGCGGAACGCGCCGAAACCATCCGCATCCCGGAGGTGAGCGGCGAGCTGCGCTACCGGCTGAAGCCCGGCGGCGCCGAGCACGCCGTGTGGGTGGTGCCCAGCCTAATCCACTACGCCGAGAAAGAGACGCTGATCGGCGACCAAGTGGTGTCGCGCGGGCTGGCCGAGCACCCGGACACGATGCGCTGGATGAAGCGCGCCATCGCGCAGGGCGTCACGCGCAGGAAGAGGACGGCGCAGGGCCACAAGAGCCCGGCCGAGGCGGGCGAGGAGTTTCTGAAGCTGGCCCTCAACTACGCCGTGCCCCAGATCTCGTTCGAAGAGGACACCTTCACCTTCACCGTGCCGGTGGAAGCCTTCGAGAATTTCCAGGACTGGATCTGGCGGGCGGCCGAATCGCTGGGCATCCGCAAGCTGCGCATCCTGGACGAGCCCACCGCCTGCGTGTTCGGCTATCACGGCGCGGCGCGCAAGGACGAGCGGTTCGTGGTGTTCGACTTCGGCGGCGGGACGCTGGACGTCTCAGTGGTGCGGCTGGACCTGGCCGAACAATCGGGCCGCAAGGCGGTGCAGCTTGGGCAGGCGGGTTGCGAACTGGGCGGGATGGACATCGACAAGTGGATCGCCGACGACTTCTGCGCGCGGCACGAACTGTCCGGCGGCGACCGGCGCGACCTCGAGAACCTGATCCTGCGCCAGGGGGAGGCGGCTAAGATCCAGCTTTCCGACCCCGCCACCGGCGACGCCGAGATGAGCGTGCTCAACGACCTGGGCCGAGTGCCGCGGCTGCTGCAGACGGCCTACAGCCGGAGCTGCACGGAGTGCGAGCGCGGGCGCGCGGGCAAGCACGCCGCGCGTGGCGAGGCTTGCCTGGGCTGCCTGCTGGCGGCCAGGGAGTTTCCCAGGCAGGTGCGCGAGACCCTGGAGCGGGCGCTGGAGAACGCCGCCGTCAAGAGCGGCATGCGGCGAACGGAAGTGACGCGCCTGCTGGTGACCGGCGGCACCAGCCTGGCGCCGGCCGTGCGGCAATTGCTCGACGAGGCATTCCGGGACCGGGTCGAGTACGACCATCCGTTCGATTGCGTGGTGCGCGGGGCGTGCCGGGGCGTGGTCCTGCCCATCCTGCAGCACGATTACGCGATTGAAAGCTACAACCGCGATCAGAAGCGCTACGAGTTCAAGCCGCTGTTCAAAATCGGGACCGAGTACCCGACGCCACCGGAAGCGATTCGCTTCTGGTCGAACGGCTCGACCGACGGGCAGACGCGAGTGGGTCTGCTGATCTACGAGGTATCGCGAATGAAGCGCCGGAGCGTGGACGAGGCGATGGTGGACGCCGAGGGGCGCATCCGGTCGAACCCTCGGGTCACCACCGACTACGAACACATCTGCCTGAACCCGGACAACCCCACGTTCGTCGTGGCCGACCCGCCCATCAACCTTGTGCGCGACAGGCAGCGCATCCTCTGCTCGTTCGAAATCGACGGCAACCGCCGGCTGCTGGTGACGGCGGTGGACAACCTGGCGGGGAAGACGGTGCTGAGGAAGCATCCGGTGGTGAGGCTGTGAGGAAGGAGGTAGGAGTTAGGAGGTAGGAGTTAGAATGGGAGTTAAAATACAGGAGGAAGAATGAGGGAGCCGGCGCGGAGTTTTGAGGATTTGGTGGTTTGGCAGAAGGCGCATGGGTTTGTGTTGGGGGTTTATAAGATGACGGAGAGGTTTCCTAAGTATGAGTTGTATGGGTTGACGAGTCAGTTGCGGCGGGCGGCGGTGTCCATCCCGGCCAATATCGCCGAAGGGTTTCGGCGGCGGGGGCGCCCCGACAAGGCTCGTTTCATGAACCTGGCCGAAGGATCGATCGGCGAGTGCAGCTACTACCTCATACTCGCGCGGGATCTGGGTTACAGTGATACCGGACCGCTGGGCGAGTCATTGGATGAGGTGAGCCGCCTGCTCCGAGCCTACAGCCAGGCGCTCCTAACTCCTAGCTCCTAACTCCTAACTCCTATTATGGAACTCAATCTCGCACACGAACTAAGCGCTCTGTTCCGAGCCAATGTCCCGTTGATTAACCTGGTGACTTACGAGGAAGACCGGGTGGTCCGCACCCTGGAATTGCTGGAGTCACGGTTGGGTATCTACACTTGGGATCTGGCCGACGGCATGAAGGTGATTCGTGAAGCCGGCACGCCGATGCCCAAGAAGGAACTCACCTCGGACACGCTGCTGCCCTTTCTCGCCGACCAGGCGCCGGCGGGGTGCGTGGTGGTGCTCAAGGATTTCCATCACACCTGGAACGCGAAGAAGGGGCCGGTGACGCGCAAGCTGCGCAACATGGCGGCGGGGTTGCGGGCCAAGAACCA
This sequence comes from Bryobacterales bacterium, assembly GCA_030693045.1. Lineage (GTDB taxonomy): Bacteria > Acidobacteriota > Terriglobia > Bryobacterales > Bryobacteraceae > JACQZT01. Next base: position 5,647 of record JAUYBU010000201.1, read on the forward strand.
ATTCCTGGTGATGATCACGCCGGTGCGGGATCTGCCGGTGGAACTCAAGGACGATGTGCTGGTGGTGGATGTGCCGCCGCCGGGTGTGGCGGACCTCGCCGCGCTGTTTGAAGAGGTCACCAGCAAGCTGCCGCGCGAGCAACTGCCGCGGAAGGAAGTCCGGGAGAAGCTGATTCAATCGGCGCTGGGGCTCACCACGACGCAGGCGCGGCTGGCCTACTCACAGGTGTTTGCGCAGTTCGGCCGGTTCGACGACCGGGGCATCAAATGCGTCACCCTGGCCAAGCGGCAGGTGATCCGCGAGAGCGGGGCGCTGGAGTTCTGGCCGGCCGAGGAGGGCGAGTCCGACGTCGGCGGGCTGGACCTGCTAAAGAATTGGCTGGCCAAGCGCGAGAAGGCGTTTTCCGAAGAGGCGCGTCAGGCCGGTGTGCCCTACCCGCGCGGGGTGGCGCTGATCGGCATCCCCGGCACGGGCAAGAGCCTGAGCGCCAAGATGACCTCCGGGCTGTGGAAGCTGCCGCTGCTGCGGCTGGACGTGGGCGCGGTGTTCGGGTCCCTGCTGGGCGAATCGGAGCAGAATATCCGAAAGGCGATCCAGCTTGCCGAGACGGTCAGCCCGTGCATTCTGTGGGTGGACGAGATGGAGAAGGCGTTCGCCGGGGCGGGCGCGGGGATGAGCGGCAGCGGGGCGGCCACGCGCGTCTTCGGCACGTTCCTGACCTGGATGCAGGAGCGCAAGTCGCCCGTGTTCGTCATCGCCACGGCCAACGACATTGGGGCGTTGCCCATCGAGTTGATGGGGCGCTTCGACCGCACCTTCTTCCTGGACCTGCCGAACGAAATCGAGCGGCGGCAGATCTTCCTGATTCACCTCAAGCGCGCCGGCGTGGCGTTCCCGGAACGCAGCCTGCGGTTCGACGACCTGGTGGAGCGCAGCCGCGGATTCGTCGGCCGGGAGATCGAGCGGGTGGTGCGGGAGGCCCAGTTTTCGGCCTTCGCCGACGAGAACCGGGAGATTGAGCAGGCGGACATCGACACGGCGCTGGCCGAAGTGGTTCCGTTGTCGAAGTCGCACGCGGACGTGATCGAGGGATTGCAGAAGTGGCGGAAAGAAGGGCTGGCCTCGCCCGCTTCGAGCGAGGAGCAGAGGCCGGGCGCAGGCCGGGGAAGAATAGTCGAGATCGGATAAGGAGGGGAACATGTCGCACTTTGTGAGAATACGCACGCAGATCCGGGAGCGCGAGCACCTGGCTCAGGCGCTACGCGACTTGCATTATCAGTTTCAGGAGGGCCGGAACCTGGTGGTTCGCGGCTGGCAGGGCAACCGCGAGACCGCCGAGGTGGTGGTGAACACGGGGTCGAACTACGACATCGGGTTTCGGCGGCAGGCCGAGGAGTTCGAGGTGGTGGCCGATTGGTGGGGCGTCGAGAACAACACCGCCATCCGCCAGCGGAGCTTCCTGGAACAGGTGGGCCAGCGCTACTCTTACAACCTGGTAAAGGAGCAGGCGCGCGAGCAGTACCTGATTGTGGAGGAGGAGCAGGAACTCGCCAACGGCGACGTTGTGATTGTGCTGTCGGAGCGTGGGTGAGCGCGGACGTTCTGGTCGAAAACGAGAAAGACGGCACGCTGCTGGTGTTGATTCCGGAGGGGGAGTTTCTGGCCGGGAGCCGGGGCAGTGACGAAGGCGGCGGGCCGGGCTGGCGTCGCGGTTTTTTCGCGAGGCGGCAGACCGCACCCCGGTCTGTCAGGCGGCCGGCGAATCGAACTCGGCCTGGAGGACGGCGGCGACCTGGCAGCGCAGTACGGGGACCTGTTTGGTGGCTGCCAGCCATACCACTCCCCAGTCGATGCCGAAGTAGGCGTGCACCAGGACGTTGCGGAAAGCTATGATCTCAGACCACGGGATTTCCGAATGCCGCGACCGCAAGTCCGCGGAAACGCGGGCGGCAGCCTCGCCAATCACGGCCAACTTCCGCACCACTGCGCTGCCGATGAGATCGGACTCCCTGAATCCTTTCTGGTCCAGGCCCAGGATGAAGGTGGCAATCGAATCGGAGGCTTCGCAGATGTCGCGCAGGTATAGTTCTTCACGCCGCATAAAGCAGGCGGGCCTCGCGCAGGATGGCATCGCGCAGCAGGGGCCGCAGGGCTGGCTTGGATACCAGATCCACCTTGCGGCCCAGCAGTTTGGAGAGATCCAGCATCAAGCCGGCGTATTCGATGAACCCGATTTCGGCTTCCGGGCGGAATTCCACCAGGAGGTCCACGTCGCTATCGGGCCGCATCTCGCCGCGCGCTGCCGAACCAAACACCGCCAGTCGCTGGACATGGAAGCGGTGGCAGACCTCGGCCAGTTGCACTGCGTCGACGTCGATGGCTGGTCCAGCCTGCATAGCGCCCTACAAGATCCATTATGGCGCAAGGCAGCCCGGACTGGCTCGGGAAAGGCGTAGGGCACAAGCATGGAATGGCTGATTGAGAACCCGAAAGACTCGACACTGCTGGCACTGATCCCGGAAGGGGAGTTTCTGGCCGGGGATGAGAAGTTCGCGGTGCGGCTGCCGGCGTACTACCTGGCGCTGCATCCGGTGACGAACGTGCAGTACCAGAAGTTCGTGCAGGCGACCGGGCATCGACCGCCGGACAAAGCCGACTGGGGCATTCCCGTGTGGACGGGCAGGCAATTTCCGGCGGAGAAGGCAGAGCATCCGGTGGTCTGTGTCAGTTGGGACGACGCGCAAGGTTATGCGAAGTGGGCGGGGCTGCGGCTGGCGACGGAGTTGGAGTGGGAGAAGGGGGCGCGGGGGACGGACGGACGGGAGTACCCGTGGGGGAAGGAGTGGGAGGAAAGCAAGTGCCGGAACGACAAGAACAAGGGCAGCGAGCAGACCTGTGGGGTGTGGAAGTATGAGGCGGGATGCAGTCCGTGGGGGCTGTACCAGGTGGCGGGGAATGTGTTGGAGTGGTGCGAGGACTGGTATGACAACGGCGCATACACGCGATACAAGCGAGGAAACTTGACGGTTCCGTCAAGTGGCGGCCTCCGTGTTTTGCGTGGCGGGTCGTGGGACGACGGCTCTACCGAGTACTTTCGGTGCGCTTACCGCGACCGCGTACACGCCGGTCTGCCGTTACTACTACATCGGGTTCCGGTGCGCCAGGACTGTTTTTTGACCCTTTGCACTTTTGCCCTTTTACTCTTTGCCTGCGGCGTTTTGTGCCGCAGGCGGAAAATTATTTTTGCATATGAAGGTCCGTCTACATGCCGTTGAATTGGGGAGCCGGGCCAATGGTCCCGGTTTGCGGGCGGCGGTGTGGTTTCAGGGCTGTACGATGGCCTGCCGCGGGTGCTTCAACCCGGGCACGCACGACGCCGGAGGGGGCTGGGAGGCGGATACCGAATCCTTAGCCGGGGAGATCGCCGCCGCAGGCGGAATCGAGGGCGTCTCGATCTCCGGCGGAGAGCCATTCCAGCAACCGGAGGCGCTGGAGGACCTGCTGCGCCGGCTGCGCGCCACGCCACTCAGCATCCTGGTGTTCTCCGGCTACACGCTGGAGCGGGTCCGCGCGCTAGGGCGGGGGGCGGAGATCCTGGCGAATGTCGACGTTCTGATCGCGGGTCCGTACGTGGAGGCCCAGCACCTGGGGCGCGGTCTGCTGGGCTCGGCCAATCAGCGCGTCCACCTGCTCACCGGCCGATACGAGATAGCGGACTTCGCGGCTTTACCGAAGTGCGAAGTCATAGTACACCGTGACGGCACGGTGACGGTCACGGGAATTGAGCCGATGCGGAAGGAGTTAGGAGGTAGGAGTTAGGAGTTAGGAGGAAGGAGGACGTCTCGCGCCTGTCTTCTGTCTCCTACTTCCTAACTCGTGACTCCTACCTCTTAACTCCTACCTCCTAACTCCTAACCAGGCGCTTGACGTGGCCGGCTGAGTTCGTCGGTGGCGGGGCCTTCGCCGCGTTCGATAGCGAGAATGGCTTCAGCATCTTCGCGTTGCTGTTGCTCGGTGTACGGATCGGCATCCGTGGATTCGTCGGGAAGACGTCTACCAAGTCGTGAAGCTGCTGTTTGGCAGGCATATGGCAGTGCCCCTCAATCAATTCTATCCCGAAGTGGGGCGACCTTCAGGTTGCCCGGCCGCATGTGCCTACGCGGTGCGGCAAGGATCCAAGTTCCCAACCGCTTGCCCCTTGCCGTGGCCACAGACTCCGGCTATTGCCGAATAGTCATGGATGTCAGTATCGCCGAAGCGAAGGATCGCCTCACCAGGCTATAAGCCCAGCGTGACGCACATCGCCTGCTCTATCCTCACCATCACGGCTTCGGGAAGCTGCCCCAAGCGGCGCACCAGGCGGGACTTGTCGGCGACGCGGACCTGGTGGCACAGTGCAACCGAGTCGCTCAGCAAGCCCCCTTCGCCCGCGGACACCGGCACGCAAAACGGAAAGCGCGCCCATCGCAAGTTCGTGGTGAATGGGACGACTATGATGGTGCGAAGAAAAGTGTTGAGAGGGCCGGGCTGCAAAACCAGCACGGGGCGTGTACCGGCCTGCTCAGAGCCGCGGACGGGGTCCAGGGCCATGAGCCACACCTCTCCCCGCGTCATCTCCGGTCTGCTTCTCGGAGCGTCTGTTGGTACTCGGCCATGCCCTCTTCGGCCAGAGCCTTATCTTCGGCGGCCAGTTCCTGGTAGAGTTGAGCGAGCGCGGGGTCTTCGAGCATACGCTTCAGACGTTCGGTCTCCACATACCTGCGCAGAACGTCCGCCACCACCTCGGTTTCCTTACGCCCTTGCTCGGCGCAGAGCGCCGCCAACGCCGCGTCCACTTCGTCATCGATACGGAGCGAGATGGTCTTCATAAGCCTCCCGGCCGGCTCCATGGTCTTAGGGTACCAAATCCTACCGCACGGCCTTCACGCACGGACGCACGCAGTCCACTCACCCGAGCGGCTGTCCCGGCGCGCCCGTGCGGCCATCGAGGAAGGCCCGGCGTTCTTGAGCGTGATCGCCTATTGGGAGGTGATGGTCAAGGCGATGAAGGGGACACTGGATGTCGGCGACCCACGCCAGTGGTGGGGCGAGACGCTCGAGGCACTGGGGTTGCGGCCGCTCTTGTACCGGCCCGAGCACATCGCCGTCATCTACCATCTGCCGCCCGTTCACCAGGACCCTTTCGACCGCGCGCTGATCGCCCAAGCCATGGTCGAGGGCCTGGCGCTGGTGACGGCCAGCTCGCGCGGAACGCGTGCGAGGGATTGCGGGTGATCCGGTGAGGGATCGCGCCTCCTGCGCGGGCCGGCGAGGCGCTGGTCCGCGGCCGGCGGATGGTTTGCGACGCGGCCAGGCGCGCCGTTCGCGAGAGGCGGGCTTTCGCTTTTCCGTTTGTGATGCAATAATGTATCACATGAGGACGGCGACGCTTCGCGACCTGCGCTACCACTTCGGCCGGGTCGAAGACATTCTTCAGCAGGAGCGCGAGATCCAGATCACACGGCGCAAACGGGTCATCGCCCGCCTGCTTCCGCCGCAACCCGCGATCGAGGCGGCGCGGCCCGATTTTCTGTCCCGCCTCCGGCGCATTTACGGCGAAAAGGTATTGACCACCACCGGCGGGCGGCTCCTGGCCGAAGAGAGGGACCGCTCTTGAAGAGCTACGCCGACACCAGCTTTCTGGTCTCGCCATACGTTCCGGACGCCCATTCGGCGGCCGCGTCGGCAGCCATGAAGCAAGCCCGGAGCGAGGTGATGATCACGGCGTTCGGCGAAGTCGAGCTGCTGAATGCCATCCAATTGCGAGTGTTCCGCAAAGAATTGACCCGCGCCCAGGCCAAGAGCGCGGCGCGCGCGTTCCAGGACGACCTCTTAAGTGAAATTGGAGGGCGTTTAGAATAAATCCGTAACTGTTGTGTGACCGGGCCCGCGGAGTTTCCGGCAAAATCCGCGCGACCGAGACCAGCCGATCGATCATCGTGCGGCTGGCGATCGGCACACACAAAGCCCTGCGCATCCGCGTCGCCGAAGAGGACACCTCGATCCAGAAGTGGGTGGAGACGCTGATTGCACGCGAGTTGGGAATCAAGGAGTGAGCCCATGAAAAAGATGAAGATCACCATTCACAAGGACGGCACCCAGAAGATCGAAGTGCTCGGCGCCAGCGGTGAGGAATGCGTCCAGTTCACTCGCGAGATGGAAGCCCGACTGGGCGGCCAGATGGGGGAGCGGGAACTCAAGCCCGAATTCCATGAGAGCGAGACGGAAACCGAGCGCGAACGGGAGGCCGGGGACTGATGGCAAACACCTTTCCCGAGACGCTCCGCACCTACATCCGGGCGGGCTACCCGATCCTCTACCTGGTCACGGCCGAGGAGGACCGCGCCATCGAGCAGGTGGGCCTGGCGCTGGCGGATGGCGACCTGGCCCGGCGCAAGATCTTCATCTGGTCGGTCTCGCGCGGGCTATGCACGACCGACTTCAAGCCGCTGGACCGCAAGACGGCCGACCCCAAGCGCATCCTGCCCTACCTGCTGGAGTTCAACGAGCCAGGCGTGTTCATCCTGGAGGATTTCCACTTCTTTCTGGACGAGCGTTCGCCCACGGCCGCGCTGGCCGTGCGCCTGCTCCGCGATCTGGTTACTCCATTCAAGGCAACGCGCAAGACGGTGGTGCTGCTTTC
>JAUYBU010000302.1 GCA_030693045.1 Bryobacterales bacterium
TCCGAGCCGCGACCGGGGTGCCCTCTGGGCCGGGAGCGGTTTCGGCGCGGCGCTCAGCCGCCCTTGCCCGTGCGTTTTTTGGTGGTCGGAGGTGCGCTCTCCCGCAGCCGGACGAACTCCGCGTCGTGTTCGGTCCACATCGCTGCCAGCTCTTGCACGCGGCCGGGCTGCGCCGCCGCCAGATCTTGTTGCTCGCAGCGGTCTTTGCTCAGGTCGTATAACTCCCAGGGTCCCTTCAGACCAGTCGCGACTAACTTCCAATCGCCGACCCGGATTGCCCGATTATTACTGTGATTGAAGTACAGGAACTCACGCGGCGCCGCACCGTCTTTGTGGAGCGCGGGCGCGAGGCTTCTGCCGGGCAGCGGGGGCGCGCCCTCCGCGGCAGTGCCGCCGCCGGCCAGGTCCACCAGCGTAGGAAGGACATCGACGAAGTGACACGGATCGTGGCGCAGTTTGTCTTGATCCTTAATTCCATTGGGCCAATGCACAATCAGCGGGGAGGCGATGCCGCCCTCGTTGACCCAGGACTTGTGCAACCTGAATGGAGTGTTCGCGCAGGACGACCACCCCGGTCCCAGTCCCAGAAATGAGCGTGCGGAACCCAGTGGCGCGGTGCGATCATGGCCGTCCGCTCGAATCAGTTGCTCGGAACTCGCCCCGTTATCCGACAGGAACAGTATCACGGTATCGCGGCTGGCGCCCATGGTCTCCAGTTGCTTGACAACCTTGCCTATCTCCAGGTCCATGCGCGTGATCATGGCGGCGTGAATCGCCATCTTAGTCCGCTGAAAACTCTTCTGTTCCGGTGTCAGTGTGGACCACGCCACGGCGCGAGTTACTTCGCCGGGACCGATATTGGCGAACAGTTCCTCATCCGGCGTGTTCCATCGCGTCCACATGTTGGGTTCGAGGGGCGCAAGCGCGCAGTTCACGATACCCATGCGGCGCATCCGCTCGAATCTGCGCTGCCGGGCGACGTCCCAGCCTTCCGCGAACCTGTCTTTATAGCGCGCGATATCGTCCGCCGGCGCCTGCAGCGGAAAATGAGGGGAGTGGGGAGCGAGATAGAGGAAGAAGGGGTCCTGGGCGTGGTCCCGCGCGTGCTCTTTGAGAAAGCGGACCGCGTAATCGGCGATCGCGGTGGTGCTGTAGTAACCCTCTTCCGGCTTGGGAAGGGGCTGACCGTCGAGATCGTGACGGTTCTGAGTGAAGAACCGGTTCTCATCCAGCATGGTGTAGGAGTGGTCGAATCCGACGCCGCCCGCACCGGTCGCGAATTTGATGTGCCACTTACCAGAATGATACGTGCGGTAACCGAGCGGCTTGAGGTAATCCGGGATGAACCGCGTGTAACTTGGGACGTTACCCGGAGTCATGACATCGCTGGCGGTCTGCTGCGCATAGTAACCGGTGAGAAGGCAGCTTCGCGAAGGCCCGCAACGCGCGGTGGAGTAACCGTGCGTAAAGCGGAGGCCCTTGGCCGCGAGGCGGTCGAGGTTCGGCGTGTCGATGTCTCCCCCATAACAACCCGCGTCCGAAAAACCCATATCGTCCGCGAGGATCACGAGGAAATTCGGCTTCGTCGCCGGCGCGGCCCCGAGTGCCGCGGCACCGCCCATCAAACCCAGGAAATTTCTTCTGTCTAACATGCAAACTCCTCAGGCAGTTTCGGGGACAGGCTACGAAACCCCGAAATAGCGCTCGGTCAGAGTTTCGGGATTTCGTAGCCTGTCCCCGAATTAGGGCTGTTAAGGACGACTTTCGCTAGGCCAGCGTTGCCCGCGGCGTCGTAGACCCGAACCACCACCAGGCGCTCTCCCGCCGGAAGGCTTTCGATACGGACCGCGAAGCTCTCTTTGCGCGAATCGGCGACGCCGTCCCGGGCCTCGACCGGGGTCCACGGGCCGGCGTCCAGCGAATACTCGGCGCGCCGCAGCGGCGAGGTCGCATCCACGGCTTCCACATCGATCTCGACGGCGTTGCCCGCGCGGCGCGGCGGGCCCACCGTCACCACCGGAGGGGTGTTGTCGATCACGACGGGCGGGCTGATCAGTTCCGATTCGCGCGCCGCCGCCGGGGGATTCACCGCGCGGTCGGAGGCCGTGACACGGAAAAAGTACCTGCCGTCGGCCAGCGCATCGCCGTCCAGAGTGACACTGGTTTCGGCGGGATTGACTCGGATCGGCTTCCACTCGCGCTCGCCTTCGCCGCGAAAATGCAGGCTGTACGCCAGGCGGTCGCCGTCCGGATCCTCGGCCTGCCAGGCGATCTGCAACTGTTGTTCGGAGGCGCGCGCCACGGTCTGCGTCGGCGTGCCGGTTGCGCTCGACGCGCCGGCTTCTCCTGTGTCGGTGACGGTGATGCTGTAGGCCTGCCCCTGCGACGCTTGCGCGGCGGCGGGCCGGGCCTGCTGCGACGGGCCCGCCCATTGCAGGGTAACGCTCACGTTCTTCACCACGGGCGGATTGTTCTGCGTCAAGTAGGCCAGGGAAACACGGTCCAGCTCTCCGCCCGCCAACTCGGCTTTCCATTGGACATAGCGGGCGTTGGGGCTCGGCGTCTGCGAGTTCTCGGGATCGGTCAGCGCGCCGGACCACTCGCTCCAGGTGCGGTCCGGCCGCGCCGAATTGCCGGAGCGGGTCCGAAAGCTCACCCCGCCGGCGCCGTCGCGCCAGGTGAGCTTGCCCCAGCGCGCCACGGCGCCGGCGTCGTGAACCGGCGACTCGTAAACGCCGGCGGTCGAGGTCTGGCCGCGCAGGCGGAAGATCTTCCCCGCGCTGGCCGAGGCCGCCAGCCAGCCGCCCATGGCTTCCACGACGCGCGTCGTTTCGCCCTCGTTGGTCTGCGCGACCAGCGTCGCTTTGCGATCCGGCGACAGGCGCCACAGACGGCCCTGGAAGTCGGTCGAGAAAATCAGATCCGCGCCAGCGAGCGCCAAATCGTAAACGTTCTCTTCCTTCGAACTCCACAGCGTATCGACCGAATGGTCGGCGCCGATGCGGTAGATGGCCGATTTCTCGACGCCGGACAGATCCACCACCGGCGCGGCGGGCGGCAGCGGCGCCGGCTGCGCCGGCTTGGGGGCTTCCGCCTTCGGTTTGAGGTCTGCACCCGATTGCGCCGATCCCTCGACCGTGATGCTCATGCTGGCGCCCGTCACCGGCGCGCCGATTTGACCCGCCGCGCCCGCGCCGGCCGGCGAACCGGCGCGGCCCGCAAGTCCGCCGCCGAGCGCCGCCACGTAGACGCTGCCGTCGGGCGCCGGCACGATGCTTCGAATCTCCGGGAGGTTGGCGTCATACAACACGAACGACTTGTTATGGTTTTCGATCCTGTACAGGATTCCGTTTGGCTCGGTCCCGGCCAGCAACCGGCCCGCCGAGTCGAATGCCAGCGCGGTCACGTGGTTCTGGCCGGTTTCGTAATACACCTCGCCCTTGCCCGCGCCGGTGACGCGAAAGATCTTGCCCTGATCTCCGGTGGCAACCAGCATCGCGCCGTCGGCGGCGAACTTCAGCGCCCAGATGTACTTGGTCCCCGGAGCGAAGTACTCGACGGCCTTTCCCTTCTCGATACGATAGACCTTGCCGTCGGGCGACGTGCCGGCATAGAGCACGCCTTTCCCATCCACGGCGAGCGCGAAGACCTCGGATTGCGCGGCGGCGAAAACGATTTCGCTCTTGCCCTGGGCATCGATTCGAAACACACGGCCGCGGTGCCCCGTGCCGGCGTAGACCGAGCCGTCCACGCCCGCCGCCAGGCTCCACACGGCCGGCTGGTCGGAAGAGAAGAACGTGTCCAGCGCGGGCGCCAGGCGCAACCTGCCGTCGCGCGTAAGCGAGACGTTCTGGAAGCGGCCTTTCAGGAAGTCCTGGTAGGTATTCATCTCCCAGGCGGTGGGCGTCGAGGCCCGCAGGCAACCTGCCGCGACAAGCATTATCAGAGCGCGCTTCATCGGTCCTTCACTTCCACCTGAATGGTTTTGGCGCCCGAAACCACGGCGTCGGGCGCGCTGAATTCGAGTTCGGCAAGCTTGGAGCCGCGCCCGGACGGCGCGCCCGCGACGCGGCTCAGAATCATGGCCAGCGACGGCGGGGCCGAGGGCAGATCCTCGCCCTGCACCTGGAAGCCGGCGTCGGGCCTCCAGACCCGCACGTAGCCCTTGGTGTTGCCGCGCAAGCCGTTCAGAATCGAGAGAACCTGCTCGGCCGACCGCGGCGGCGCCGTGAGCAACTGGCGATACTCGGTGAGATTCGTGGTCATGGCGTCGGCCACGGTGAAGTAGAGCGGCCCGGCCGACGCCCCGGCCGGAACCAGGTAGGAAACGCGCCGCACCTGCTCGCTGCCGTTGTCGCCGCTCAGGCTGACCACCAACTCGACCCGCTCGCCGGGACGCACCTCGCGCCGCCGCGTCCAGACCTGGTCGATCTGCATCTGTTTCTTCTCCGGGATGGACTCGATCTCGAGCGTCACGCCGGAAAGGCGCAGTGAATCGAACCCGCTTTGCAGCGCGAAGGCGAGCGGCGACGCGACGCCGAGGGAAGCCTGCAACCCGACGCTGACATCGCCCGAGAACATGTTGTCCACGCGCGCTGGAGGCGTGGGGGCGCGGAACCGGATCTGGCCGCGCAGAATGAAACTCGAGCTGCCCACGCTGCGCTCGGTCGCGTCGATCGCCGAAAAAGTGGCCATCTGGACCAGCAGCGGCGACAGGACCGAATCGCTCACCATCTGCATGCGATAGCGCGACGCCGCGGCACGCGAGCCGCGGGGCGTGATGGAGATCTCTAGCGGCACGGTGCGCGCCCGCCGGCCGAGTTCGCCCGCCACCCCCGTCGAGCGGTCCTCGGTAATCGAGCCCATGGTCTCGCGCGCCGTCGAGATCTTGAACGACGTCGCAATGGACGGCAGAAGCGTCAGCACTTCGGCGCGCGCGATGGGCAATTCGGTCGAGCCGATCCCCAGAAACCGGTGGCCGAACGCATAGAACCGCCGGCCCTCGATGTGGGTGACGGTTCCGTCGGCCGCGACGATCATGTCGCCCGACAGAAGCTGCGCGCTGATCATCGCGCCGGGCGCCAGCGCCTTCGGATCGCCCATGCGCGCGTCGGCCGCACCGCCGCCGGTGACGCCCTGCCTGGGCTCCAGGCCCAGCGCGCGCAGTTCCGGGGCGAACTGTTCCAGGGTGCGCGCCGTAAGGCCGCTGAAAGAGACCGGCGTGGCGATTTCAACCAGGCGCGATTCGCCGAACGCCGCCGCCGCGCGGTCGGGGGCCGGCCGGATCAAATCCCGATCCCAGGGAGTGATCGCAGCGCGCGCCGGCTTCACCGGCGACCTCTCGGCCACGCGCACCATCTCTTCGATAGGACGCACGCCGCAGATCGGCTCCTTGGAGAAAGGGAATGCCAGCGCCACGGCTCCGGCCAGGCGTCCGTCGAGAAAGACCGGGCTGCCGCTCATGCCCTGCAGCACGCCGGCGCGATCCATGGCCGGGCCGGACAACCGCATCAGGATGACCGCCTGCTTCGGTCCGGCGTTTTCGAGCACGCCCAGGACTTCGACCTGGAACTCCTCGACCCGGCTGCCCGCAAAGACAGTGCGGCCGACGCCCTTCATCCCGGCCCGAACGTCCCGCAAGGGAAAGAACGAAACCTGGGCGGAAAGGGCGGCGGCGAAAAAGAACGCGGCCAACCGGAAGACGAGACCCACGTCCCTATTCTAGCCTTCGCCGCTTTGATGTACCATCGACGAAGGATATGAGAACCTCGGCCATACTGATATTTGCCGCGCTGGCCTGTTCGGCGCTCGCTTTGGGCCAGCGCCCGGTCGCCCCGGCGCCGCCCTCGGAAGAACGAGTGGACCACCGATGGGACCAGGTGATGAAGGCGATTGACGACCAGGCGTGGTTTACGCGCCTGGGCGACATCGCCGAGGTCGACAAGGTTTCCTACACCAGCCTGCCGCCGCACCGGGTGTCGAACCCGACCGCGCCCGGCGCGCGCAACCCGATGATCATCCGCGCCTACACATTCGTCCCGAAGAAGCTCGACCGGTCCAGGAAACACCCGCTGATTGTTCTGCCGCACGGCGGCGTGCATTCCAATTTCACTTCCGGCTCGGTTCACATCGTGCGGGAGCTGGTCGAGCAAGGCTACTCGATCATCGCGCCGGACTACCGCGGCTCGACCGGCTATGGCGGCGCTTTCTACAACGCCATCGACTACGGCGGCCGCGAGAACGACGACGTGTTCGCGGGTCTGCGTTGGATGCTCGAGACCCACTCGTTTCTGGACCCCAAGCGGGCCGCCATCGTCGGATGGAGCCACGGCGGATTGATCGCGCTGATGAACATCTTCGACCATCCCGGCGCTTACGCCTGCGCCTACGCCGGGGTGCCAGTGAGCGACCTGGTGGCGCGCCTGGGCTACGCCAGCGATGGCTACCGCGCGATGTTCTCGGCTCCCGGCCACATCGGCAAAACCGTGCGCGAGGACATCCCCGAATACCTCAGGCGCTCGCCGATTTCGCATGTCAAGAAGCTCGCCACGCCGCTGTTGATCCACACCAACACCAACGACGAAGACGTGAATGTGCTCGAAGTGGAGCGCCTGATTGCGGCGCTGAAAGCCGAGGGCAAACAGTTTGAATACAAGATCTACCAGGACGCTCCGGGCGGGCACGCCTTCAACCGCCTGGACACGAAGCTGGCGCGCGAGTCGCGGCAGGAGATCTACGTGTTTCTGGCGCGTTACCTGATGAAGTAAAAGCAACGGCTGTACAGGGTTCCTGTACAATGGAGTTGAGGTGTCATCGTGCCTATCGAGATTACCTATACGAGTTTGCGCGAGAACCTGGCTTCGGTCCTGGACCGCGTGATCCAGGATCAGGACGTCGCCATCGTGCGGCGGCGGGGCTCGCCGGACGTGGCCATGGTTTCGGCCGCGGAACTTGCCGGACTGGTCGAGACGGCGCACCTTTTGCGTTCGCCCAAGAATGCCAAGCGTCTGCTGAAAGCGCTGCGGCGCGCCGAGCGCGGCGAAGGCAAGCCCGGCACGATTGACAAGCTCCAGCGGGAGGTGGGTCTTGAAACCAGCCGCTAGCCGGGAAGCGGTCCTTTTAACGGAGTTTCGAGAGGACTTTCGCGATTGGGAAAAGGCCGACCGGGCAGTGGCCCTGCGCGTTGTAGAGATGATGGAAGCGGTCCTGCGGGACCCCTCGTCGGGCGACGGCAAACCCGAGCCCCTCAAGCACACGCTGGCCGGCTGCTGGTCGCGCCGGATCACCCAGGAGCACCGGCTGGTTTACAGGGTGAGCGAGCGTCGAATCGACTTCCTGCAGGCTCGCTATCACTATTGATTCCGGCCGGGGTGCGCAAGAAGTGCCTTCGCAAGCCACGCGCCCGGCCCGATCCAGCAACGAAGGATGGAGCGACCACAACCGCATCGGCTTCTAAGAAACCGGGGAACGTCCCGTCTGTCCCCTGTGTCCCCGGTTTTCGAGGGCGCGCCAGAGATAGTGGACGCCGCTCCAGAGGGTGGCGGCGGCGGCCACCCAGACCAGCGCATTGACGATCCAGCCGACGCCGAGTTCCGGGTAGGCCAGGTTGCCGATTCCGAAGCCGGCCGTCGTCAATTGGCAGAAGGTGCTGAGTTTGCCCCAGATCGAGGGCACGAATCCGCGAACCCGCGTGAACGCCAGGAACAGGCCGGCGACCAGAAGGATCAGGACGTCGCGGCCTAAAACGATACCCACCAGCCACCACGGAATGGCTCTGGCGAACCCCAGGGCCAGAAAAACCGAAACAGCCAGCACTTTGTCGGCGACCGGGTCCAGATACGCCCCGGCGGCCGAGGTCCAGCCGAACCGTCGCGCCAGAAAGCCGTCCAGAATATCGGTGAGGCCGACGGCAATCAGCCAGTAAAGGCCTGCCCGCGCGTGCCCGGCGGCCATTAGCCAAGCGACGTAAGGCGTGAGCGCAATGCGCGCCAGGGTGAGCAGGTTGGGAAGTGCCGACACCCTTACGAGACTAGCGCGGAGGCGACGCGCATGGCCAGTTGGTCGAAGCTGACGATCTCGTAGAGCGACGGGTCGTTCATGATCCGCGCCACCAGGGCCGCGTGCATGGCGTGGCCGGCGCGCTCGGCGATGACGTGGCCCAGCAGCGGACGGCCGATCAGCGCCAGGTCGCCGATCAGGTCCAGGGCCTTGTGGCGGCAGCACTCGTCTCGGAACCGCAGCCCTTCCGGATTCATAATGTCGCGGCGATCGAAGCAGACGGCGTTTTCCAGACTCGCGCCCCGGATCAGGCCCATGTTGCGCAATTGGTCGAGTTCGTAGTTGAAGCCGAAGGTCCGCGCCGGCGCGATCTGAGTGGCGTAGTGCTCGGGCGTGACTTCCAGGTCCAGGCTTTGGCGGCCGACCAGGGGATGATCGAAGAAGATGTCGCAGGTCAGCAGAAAACGATCCGCCGGAAGAATCGAGATCCGCTTCCCGTGGGCCTCGACCGTCACCGGACGCCGGATGCGCATGAAACGGCGCCGCCGGCGGTAGGTTCGCCTGCCCGCGCGCCGCAGCAAATCGACAAACGGCAGGCCGCTGCCGTCCAGAATGGGGACTTCCAGGTTGTCGATCTCCACGTAAGCGTTGTCGATTCCCATGCTGTAGAACACGCTCAACAAGTGCTCGGTGGTCGAGATCAACACGCCTTGCCTCATCAGGCTGGTGGCGTAACTCACCTTGGCGACGTAGCGCCAGCTTGCCGGAACCTGGAAGTTGTCGAGGTCCGTGCGGACGAACACTATGCCAGTCGAAGGCGGCGCGGGAAGAATGCGGATGCTCACCGGAACACCGCTGTGCAGACCCACTCCCGTGGCTTCAACCGCCCGTACTACCGTGGTTTCGAATTGCACCGAGTCCTCCGAAGTCTGGTATGGGGCGAAATAGAGTCTGGGTAAAGCAAGCTCCAGCCCAACTCTAACCTATTCATTATGCACTATTTAAATGTCTATTCCTGTGTCTAAACTACAACACCCCCACCTTAATTGTGTTGCATAATTGCCACACACGCGAAGCCGCGACACGGTTCGTTGCACTAAGGTCTATGATGAGGAGACATGTCCCGGCCCCGCTTGTTCCTGGTCGACAGCTTCGGATTCATCTTCCGCGCCTATCACGCCCGGGCCCGCTCGGCCGCCCCGCCCATGCGAACCTCGTCGGGGCTTCAGACCGAGGCGGTCTACATTTTCCACAACATGCTTCGCAAGCTGAAGGCGGCGCACCATCCCGAGTACCTGGCGGCGGTCTTTGAAAGCGAAGGCCCCACGCTTCGCGAACAGGAATTCGCGGACTACAAGGCCAACCGCCCGCCGATGCCCGAGGACCTGGCCGGACAGATCCCGTGGATCAGCCGCCTGCTCGGGGCGATGCGGGTGCCGGTCGTCGAATGCACGGGCTACGAAGCCGACGATGTGATCGGAACCATCTCGCGGCGCGCGGCCGCCTCCGGCATGGACGTGGTGATTGTTTCAAGCGACAAGGACATGCTCCAACTGGTGGACGAGCGCGTCCGGATGCTCAACCCGGCCAAGGATGACACCTTGTACGACCCTGCCAAGGTGGCCGAGTTTATGGGTGTTGCGCCCGACCAGGTGGCGGATCTGCTGGCGCTCAAGGGCGACGCGGTGGACAACATTCCCGGCGCGCCGGGCATCGGCGACAAAGGGGCGCGCGAACTGGTGCACCGTTTCGGCTCGGTGGAAGCGGCGCTGGAGCGGGCGGGCGAAGTCGAGAAGCGCGCCTATCGCGAAAGCCTCGAGAACCACCGCGACCAGATCCTGCTGAGCAAGCGCCTGGCGACCATCGAGACGTCCGTGCCGATCGAATGGTCGATGGATTCGCTGGCGGCGAAGGAACCGGACCAGGCCGCGCTGGCGGAAATTTATCGCGAACTCGAGTTCTTCAGCCTGCTCAAGGAACTCGAACCGGCGCCCGAAACCGCGCCGGGGGATTTTCAAACTTTCGAGAGCGTCGAATCGATCGCGGATTGGATGGCAAGACTTCCGCTTGAGGCGCCGGTTGCGGTTTCCCTCGACGCTCCCTCGGGCGCCATGGCCTTCCCCAGCGCGGTGGGCTTGTCGGCGCGCGCGGGCGAGGGGCGCGGGACGCCGCCCGAGCGCCTCGAATCGATCCGCCCGCTGCTCGAGGATCCGGCCAGGCCGAAGCTCGCGCACGACCTCAAGGCGACGCTGGCCGAACTCGACCGGCTGGGCGTCGCGGCGCGCGGTTTCACCCAGGACGTCATGCTGGGCGGCTTCCTGCTCACGGCCGACCCTGCCGGTTGCGGGCTCGACACCCTGGCCGAACGCATGCTGAGCCGCAGGCCGGCGGCGACGCCCGAGGCGCGGGCCGAGGCGGTTCTCGCGCTGGCCGGCCGCATCGGTCCGGAACTCGATGCGCGCGGCCTGGGCCGCGTCTACGCCGAGATCGAGTTACCGCTGGCGCCCGTACTCGGCCGCATGGAGCGCGCCGGCATCCGCATCGATGCGGCGGTGATGAAGGATCTCTCCGAGCGCATGGAGTTCGAAATCCAGCGCTTGACGGGGGAGATCTATTCCCTGGCCGGGCACGCGTTCAACATCAACTCGCCGCAACAATTGGGCAAGGTTTTGTTTGATGAACTGGGCCTGCCGTCGCTGTCCAGAAGCGCGAAAGGGAAAGCTCCCTCCACCGCGGCGGACGTGCTCGAAACGCTTGCGCCGCACCACGAGATCGTCTCCAAAGTCCTCGACTATCGCCAACTGGCGAAGCTAAAGGGCACCTACGTGGACGCCCTGCCGGGCTTGATCCATCCCGACACCGGCCGGCTGCATACCACCTTCAACCAGACCGGCGCGGCCACCGGACGGCTGTCTTCGTCCAATCCCAATCTGCAGAACATCCCCATCCGCACCGAGCTGGGCCGCCGGATACGCGCCGCGTTCGTGCCGCGCGAGGGCTGGAAACTGGTGGTGGCCGACTACTCGCAAATCGAGCTGCGATTACTCGCCCACTTCTCTCTCGACCGCGTGCTGCTGGAGGCCTTCCGCAACGGCGAGGACATCCACACCCGCACGGCGGCCGAGGTTTTTGGCGTGCCGCCGCTGATGGTCACGCCGGAACAGCGCCGCAACGCCAAGACCGTCAACTTCGGCATCGTC
>JAUYBU010000346.1 GCA_030693045.1 Bryobacterales bacterium
AAATGCGTCAGCCTGGTATGGCCCCTTTATTGGGACAGACCAGTGTGTCCCTTGCGGACACACTGGTCTGTCCCAATAAAGGGGCCATACCAGGCTGACGCATTTTTTTTGGGGTTGAGAACTACCGCGCCGGTCGGGCACTGTATTGTGTGTTGCTCCGAAGCTTGCTGTGCGTCGCGGCGCTGTGCCTGGCGGCGGCCGAAAACGGCAGCCGGGCGCACTACGTGGGGGGCACCCTGGCGGCGCTGGCCGCCAACACGGAAGGGCGCGTGTCGGCCGCCGACGGGGCGAGCTTCGAGTTTCGCTCGCGGCCGGCGATGATCCGCGTGCCCTACCAACGCGTCAACCTGCTCGAGTACGGGCAAAGCGTCAGCCGGCGCTATGCCCTGGCGATCCTGATCTCGCCGGTCCTGATCCTGAGCAAGAAGCGCGCGCACTTCCTCACTCTGGGCTACCAGGACGACCAGGGCCAGCAGCAGGCCATGGTGCTGCGTTTGGACAAATCGAGCGTCCGCGCGGTGCTGGCGAGCCTGGAGGCGCGCACGGGCCGGAAGGTCCAGTATCTGGACGGCGAGGCGCGCAAGGCCGGCGGAGGATAAACCATGATCGGACTGGTCATCGCACTTGGATTGCTGCAACCACCGCTGGACATCGATCGGCAAACTCTGGCTCAACTCGTCGACGTGCGCCGGGTCCACGTCGAGCGCCTGTCGGGGGGCGAAACCGCCGCGCAACTGCGCGACATGATCATCTCCAGCCTGCAGCGCGCGAAACTTTTCGTCCTCACCGAGAACCCGGAGCGCGCCGACGCCGTGCTCAAAGGTTCCGCCGAAGATTTGGTCTTCACCGATACATTTCAATCCAGCGACGGAATCAGCGCGCGCGCCTCGGCCGGCACCCCCGGCAGTTCGACCAGCAGCGGCAGCGCCAGCCGGAGAACCACCGCGAGCATCGGCTTCTCGGATCGCGAAGACACCCGCATCGCCGAGCGCAAGCACGAGGCCGTCGCCGCGGTGCGCCTGGTGAACAAGGACGGCGACGTCATCTGGTCCACCACCCAGGAGAGCCTGGGCTCGAAGTTCAAGGGGTCCAGCGCCGACGTGGCCGACAAGATCACCAAGCAGCTTCAGGCCGACTACGAGCGCGCGCGCCGCCTGCGCTCAGGGGGCGATGCGAACCAGCTTCCGCGGTGAGCTCGCGCCGCTCAAAATGGTCACGGCCGACTTGGGAACCCCGTAGTGCCGGGCCAGAAAAGCGCACAGTTCGGCGTTGGCCTTCCCCTTTTCCGGCGCGGCGGCGATCTTCACCTTCAGCGTGCCGTCGGCCATCGGGCCCAGGATCTCATTGCGCGAACTCTTGGGGACTACTTTGACTCGAAGCTCCACGTGAGAATCTCTCCGCTGGGCACACCGGCGGCCGGCTTCAGGCTCCAGAACGACGCGCCCGGACGGTACTCCCGATCCAGGAAAAACAGTTTCCCGATCTCTTCGATCCGGCACGCGCCCGCGGGCGTTTTTTCCTTGGTAAAGCACTCGAATCCAAACTCGGCGACCTGCGCGGGAGTAGTCCCGGGCGGAAGCTCGATGGTCGAACGCACCCAGCCGTCGCGCTCGATGGCCAGCTCGATCTTGCCCAGGTGCGAGACGCGCCAGCGGCGCTCGCCTTTCAGCCGCACCAGAAACGCCGATCGCGAGTCGCGGTTGGCGATGCGCGCCTCAACGTAGAGGTAGTTTCGCGGATCGGAGATTTTCTCGCCGTCCAGGACGCCGAAGGGCCGCAGTTTGCCCTCGCGCGCAAGCTCCTGGGCCATCACGCGGTAAAGTATTGGATGGCAATCCATGACTTCTTCGCGCGAGGCCGCCGCCAGACCCACCACCACCGGCGCAAGCTGGTAGCGGATGGGCGACGAGCCGCCGGGCGCGACCATGTTGTTGTCGGTGATCGGAATCAGCAGCGGATGCGCGCCGTCGCGCGGGCCGCGGTATTCCACCTCTTTGTGATCCTTGGTCTGAATGGTCGCGCGCGCGGGCGCGCCGCCCGGGTCCAGCCAGACGCGGTAGACATACTCGATGTCGGTGGTCCGTCCCCAGCGCGCCATCAGCGCGCGGGTGGAAGTTCCCCCGTCCTCGTTCGAGAAAATCACCGAGTATTGCAGCAGGTCCCGGCCGTCTTCGCGCAGCCGCTCGCAGTAAACCAGCAACGGGACGTCGCTGAACTTGCCCACGGTGTTGGCGCGCGCGAAAAGCACCGGGGCATTGGCCACCACGGCGTCGGTGGCCGGAGCTTCCAGGAACCGGGCCCGAGCCACCTCGAGTCCCGCGCCCGGCGCCGAGTAGCGCGAATCGCGCTCGACGCCCAGGGAATGCTCGCCGGGCGCGAGCGCGCCGAGAAAGACGCGATACGTGTGAGCGCCGGCGCCGGCAAAAAGCATCACCTGCTGCCGCGGCTTGCCGTCCACGGCGAGCACAGCGAGCGCGGCTTCCTTGCCCGGCCCGGACCAGTCCGCGCCGGGCGAACTCATCTCGATTTCGGCGACCACTTCGGCGGGTTGGGAGACGCGGAATGGGATGGTCGTCTGCGCGGCCAAGGCCACGACACACACGAAACAGACCACCAGCCGCGAGACGATCTCCATCAGACGGGCCGACCGGCAGGGCTTGGAAACCACGGCGTCCACCATGCGAGCCTCCGGAGAAGCCTTCAGCTCCGCCACAAAACCCGACAACACGACGATGCGCGGCGCCGGAGCGAGCTTGCGCAGCCGCCGGATCAGCGCGGCGCCGTCCCCGGCCCGGGGCAGGTGCAAATCCATGATCACGACGTCGGGCGGGCGCGCGGCGCAGGCGCGTTCGGCCTCGCGCGCGCTGGCCGCGACCTCGACTTCGTG
>JAUYBU010000581.1 GCA_030693045.1 Bryobacterales bacterium
CGGGATTGAATCGTGATGGAAAGGCGTGCCGGGTTCCGAGCTCCCGTAAAACGATCGGAAAACCATAACTGCCAATCAGCAGTTTGCATTCGCCGCCTAAGTAATTAGGTAGCCGCTCCGGCTCCGGAGCCCGCATCGGAGCTAGTGGGCGTCATCAGGCGGGATAGGCCGAGGGCTTCGGTCCGTAGCCGCAGGCCGAGATCAACCGGGCTAGGCGTGCGCCGTTCTTGCCGGCTCTAAAGCGCGCGCCGAATCTCAGGAGTCGGCTACGCACGTAGGCGTTCCATGGCGGGCTTTCTCGGACGCGGGTTCAACTCCCGCCGCCTCCACCAAAGGTTCTCGATGGAGTCTCGCTACAGCGTTTCGCTGAGGAAGACCGAAGAGGGTTACAGCGTTTGGGTGCCCGGGCTGCCCGGCTGCGCTTCGCAGGGGCACACCGAGCAGGAGGCTCTCGAAAACATCCGGGACGCCATCCGCGGCTACCTGGAGGTCGCTGAAGAATTGGCCGCGGGAGGCGAAAAGCGGGAAGTCGTTCTTGAGCGATAGGAATGGGGATCCCAGGGATTCCGCATCTTCGCGCAGTCCGGGCGCTGGAGAGGGCTGGATTTAGGGTGGTTCGGCAGGGCAAGCACATCGTCATGACCGACGGGGAACATGTTGTGACGATCCCCCGTCACGACCCAGTGAACGCGAACACCATGGCGGTCATCGTGCGGGGGGCTGGCTTGGCCCCTGAGGAGTTCCGTAGGCTTCTTTAGCCAGTTGAACTCTCCGACCGAGTTTCCCGCGGGACTCCCGCGGGGTCCCATGCGTGGTCTTACGGTCAACCGCCGAAGCTCCCTCCCCATATTCACTGTGCGATTCCAGCCCGAGGCATCCCCGCGGATCACACGCGAGCCGCAAGTTGGAGTTATTCGGGTTTGCCGAGACCATGGCATTCGAAGAGATCGGGGCGTTACGAAGGGTCTGGAGTACGGTGACACCAGACTGGAACGCTCTCGATCTGGCCGGGAGGCTTCAGCAGCGGTTCAGCCTGTCTTTCTGGGACGCACTTCTTATCGCGACCGGTGTCCAGGCTGGCGCCCGCCGGCTCTACTCCGAGGACTTCGGCGGCTGCCGGACAATTGAGTCGCTGGAGATCGTCAACCCCTTCGAGGAGGCATGAGAGTCCGCCATCTCCGGCAGGGCGCTGCGGGAATGCGCAGCGGGCAAGGCCAGCCGGACTAGGTCGAACAGGACCCGGAACATCGTCCGGAAGCGGCGCCAAACTACGCGGAAGATCCATGAACCTGACAGGAACGCTCAGGATCGCACGCTACAGCACCTTAACCGGGCGCGATTCCGGTTCGGATGGAGTTTCCGCGGAACACAGGAGCGAAAATGTGCCTGGACTTGCCCATCGCAGCGTGGTTGTATGTATACTGTCAGCCGATGGGTACCAAAAATGGAAATCCCAGGCATGAACGGTTCGCACCCGAAACCTCGGTGACTACAAAGGAGGCGTGATGCGGTTTCTTGCTTCTGCTTTGCTCTGTGTGTTTGTTCCGTGCCTGCTTATCGCGCAGGACACGAGAGGGAACATTTCCGGCATCGTAACCGATCAGCAGGCGGGAGCTATTTCCGGCGCCGCCGTGATCGTCGCCAATACCGGCACAAACACAACCACCCGGCTGACCACGAATGCCAGCGGCTACTACGAAGCGCCGCTGCTTCTGCCGGGAAGCTACAGCATCACGGTTGAATCGGCCGGCTTCAAGAAGTCGGTGCGCTCTGGCGTGACGCTGGCACTGGGCGACCAGTTGCAGATCAACATCCAGCTCGAGATCGGCGGCACGACCGAGTCCGTGACGGTGACGGCGGAGGCGCCCATGCTCGACACCAGCACGGTGAGCACCGGACGGGCGATCACTCACCGCGAGGTCATGGACCTGCCGGTCCTTGGCAACAACGTCGTGATGCTGACCAGGTTCGCGCCCGGCGTGCAGGTGCCGGGCACCACGCAGTTTCTGGTTCAAGGCCAGGTGGGGGGCGGGTCGGCGTACTACTCGCCGGGAAACGTGGGCGGCAACGAGTGGTCGATCGACGGCGCATCCACGAATGGAACCGACCGCCGCGTGTCGATCATGCCCAGCCCCGATGTGATCGACGAGTTCAAGATCGAATCGTCCAACTTCGATGCGTCGTTCGGACATTCCACGGGCTTGAACATTTCCATGTCCACCAAGTCGGGAGTCAACGCGTTCCACGGAACGGGAACTTATCAGTACATTAACCAGCGCTGGAACGCCGCTTCGTTCTTCGTCAAGCAGAGCCGGTATCAGCAGATCGCCGCCGCCCGGGCGGCCGGGAACGTTGCCCTGGCGGACGATCTGGCCAAACGGCCCATGCTGCCGGCGGGGCACACGAACAACTACCACGCAACCATCAGCGGGCCGGTTCATATCCCCAAGGTGTTTGATGGCCGAAACAGGCTTTTCTTCTTCCTGGGCTTTTCGGAGCTGAAGAATCTTCAGTCGGCCCGGCCCAGCGAGATCAATTACACGGTGCCGACCATGGCCATGCGGAACGGCGACTTCTCGCAGCTCTTGCCGGTCGATCCGGTCCGCTACCAGGTCTACGATCCGCTGACCACGCGTCCCGATCCGGCGCGGCCGGGGTTCTTCGTTCGCAGCCCGTTTCCCGGCAACATCATCGCTCGCAGCCGGATCGCGCATCCGATGTACAACTTCTACACACAGCGCCTGCCTGCGCCGAATAACGATCCCACGGATCCGAAAAGAGAGCCGGTCAACAACTACCTGGCCTCCGGCATGCCGAACAATGTGTTCTACCGCTCCTGGAACAACCGGTTCGATTACCAGGCCGGCGACAAGCACCGCTTCTTCTTCCGCTGGCTGAAGACCAGCTTCATCGAAGACGCCCAGGACTACACTTACGAGACGGAGGCGGGTCTGATGGCGTGGAATGAACGGCGGCCCGCGATGAGCGGGGCCCTCGACTGGACCTATGCCATGAGCCCCCGGACGGTGCTGAACGTGTCCGTCGACGGGAACCAGTTCTTGCTCCAAAACCAGCGTCTGGGCACCCGCAAGTACAAGCCCGGCGACGTGGGACTTCCGGGCTACGTGGATGCCAAGTGCGCCGACAACTGCGTGCTGCCGAGGGTCATTTGGCCCGGCATGACGGCCTGGTCCGGCGACATGGTTCTGAGCACCACGGTGGATCCCGGCCCGAAAGGCTGGCAGCAGAGCTTGAAATCCAACCTGACGCACGTCCGAAACGCGCACTCTCTGCGCGCGGGTATCGACTTAAGGCAACACAATCGAACGCTGATTCGCAACGGCGGATTCACCTCCGGCAATTTCACTTTTGCCAATAACTACGTGAGAAAGGATGGGGACGGCAACACGCCGGCGGGCAGCCTGGGATTAGTCTGGGCGACTTTCCTGCTGGGCATGCCCACGGGCATGTCGATCGACACCAACGATACCTACGCGCTCGTGAGCCCGTACTACGCCTGGTACGCGCAGGACACCTGGCGCGCGACCAGGAGCCTGACGCTCACCTTCGGTCTGCGGGTGGAATACGAGCAAGGCGCCAGGGAGCGCTACAACCGGGCGCTGTCCTATTTCGATCCGGAACTGACGCTGCCGATCTCGGCGGCGGCACAGGCGGCTTACGCCCGCAATCCGCTCCCCGAATTGCCGGCCAGCCAGTTCGTGGTCAAGGGAGGCACGGTTTACGCCGGGAGAAACGGCGTGCCGGAAAGGTTGTGGCGCAACGAGTTGATGTGGCTGCCCAGACTTTCGGCGGCCTGGCAGCCCAGCTCGAAGACCGTTCTCCGCGGCGGCTACGGCATTTACTACGACACCTTGAACGTGATGAATCAAGCCGCGGATCAGTACGGTTTCTCGCGTGCCACCAATACGGTCCTCACTAACGACTTCGGGGTCAACTGGCTGGCCGGAGATCCGAAGAACGGCAAATCGCCGCTCACCGATCCGTTCCCGGTGCGCAGCGACGGCACCCGGTTCGACGTTCCCCTGCGAGATGCGCTGGGGCCCATGGCTCGCGTGGGACAGGGATTCACCTTTGCCGGCTTCAACCGGAGTCACCCGCGGGTGCAGCGATGGCGGATCGGAGTGCAACGCGAACTGTCCGGCCACATGATGGTGGAGGCCGCCTACTGGGGTCAATGGGCCGATCGGATCGGTCTCACCCGCAGGCTCGATGCGCTGCCCGAACAGTATTGGGCCACCGGCATGGTGCGCAATAACACAGTCGCCAACGAGATGAATCGGAACGTGCCGAATCCGTTTCACATTAACAACTTCGAGTCGATTCGCGCTTCCGACCCGGTCCTTTACCAGCACCTGTCGACGCTGTCTCAGTTCACCAGCACAACCATTCAGAAGAACCGCCTGCTGCGGCCTTTCCCCCACATGAACGGCCTGAACGACTCGGCCCAGCCGCTGGGCAAGGCGCGAACGCATGCGTTCGAACTGAATTTCCAGCGGAGATTATCGACTGGCCTCAGCTTGAATGCTTCTTACTCGCGAATGCTTCAGGAGAACCGCACCATCATCGAAAACGAGTTCAACCCGGGCCCGTCCATCTGGTGGCCCAGCGATACGGCCCGGCCGCACCGTTTCACGGCGACGGGCATTTACGAGCTTCCGTTCGGCAAGGGCCGGGCGCTCGTGCGGGATGGCATCCTGAACCACATCCTCGGCGGCTGGCAGATCGCCGCGACCTATGAGTTTCAGCCGGGACCGCTGCTGGGCTGGGGAAATCTTTTCTACTACGGCGACCTCAACAAGTTCGAGACGGAAGCATCCTCCGGGAACCGGACCCTGGACCGGTGGTTCAACACCGGCCTGCAATTCGAGCGCAACGCATCCAATTTGCCCGCGGCCTTCCACGCGCGCGTTTTTCCGCGGTATTTCAACCAACTTCGCGCCGACGGGCTGAAGCAGTGGAACGGCAACCTGGTGCGCGAATTCCGAATTGTCGAACGGCTTCGATTCCAGGTCCGCGTGGATGCCATGAACCTTCAGAACCGGTCCCAGATGAGCTCTCCCGACCTCTCTCCGACCTCGACGAACTTCGGCCGCATCACCAGCCAGACCTCGTCTTTGAACCGGTTCTACCAGATACAGGGGCGGCTCCAGTTCTGAGGAGGATCGGACCACCCTTCTCGCGGCGCCCGGCCACTGGGTCCCTGGTGCCGGCCCCTTCCCGACCCGCTGGAGCTGCTCGGAATGGAAAGGATCAAAGAACGGCGCCAACGGGGGCGGCTGGGTGTACAATCGACGGTACCCACGAAGCCAAAACAAGAATCCTGGATTGGATCTGTGTGCCCCCCACTTGATTCACGCAACCGGGTGAATTAAAGTAGGTGCAATCTTGCCGAGTTGAAACAACAACTCCGCTCCGAGGAGGAACGCATGCAAACCAGGCTGTTTGCCGTTTTGGCGACTTCCCTGTTCCTGTTGACCCCAATCTGGGCCCAGACTTTCGGCGATATCAGCGGCGAGGTCAAGGACGCCACCGGCGCTGTTGTCGGCGGCGCGACCGTCACCGTCACCAATACCGCCACCAACGCCGCACGTACCACATCGAGCAACGAAGCGGGCCGGTACTCGTTTCCCGCCCTTCCGCCTGGTGAATACCACCTGAAGGCTGAGAAAGCGGGCTTCAAAACCGCCACGCGCACCGGCCTCGCATTGCAGGTCCAGCAGAGCGCGCGCGTGGACTTCGAACTGACCGTCGGACAGGTCACCGAATCCATCGAGGTTTCGGCGGCCGCCGTTCAATTGACGACCGAGAACGCCACCGTCGGAACCGTAATCGACAACAAGCGAATCCTCGATCTGCCGCTCAGCGGCCGCAACGCGCTGGCGCTGGCTTCGCTGTCGCCCAACGTGAGCTACGGATTTCCTTCGGCGGGCCAGGCGGGCAACCGCCAGGGCGGCATCCGCTCCGATCGTTCGATCTCCATTGCCGGCCAGCGTTCGCAGTTCAACCACTTCACTTTGGACGGCGTCGAGAACACGGACCCGAATTTCAACACCTATGTCGTCGAGCCCTCGGTGGATGCCCTCCAGGAGTTCAAAGTCCAAAGCGGCATCTACTCGGCTGAATTCGGCCGCGGCGCCGCGCAGATCAATATCTCCACTAAGTCCGGCACCAATGACTTCCACGGCACGGCCTACGAGTTTCTCCGCAACGACAAGCTCGACGCCAAGAACTACGCCTTCACCACTGCCCGCCCGCCCAAAGATCCCTTCAAGTGGAATCAGTTCGGTTTCACCCTCGGCGGTCCGGTCTGGGTGCCTAAGCTCTTCAACGGGAAGAACCGGCTCTTCTTCATGACCAACTACGAGTGGTTCCGGCAGCGGCGCGCCGTTCAGGCCATCTCCACCTTGCCGGTGACGCCGACCCGCAGCGGCGACTTCTCGTCTCTCCCCTTCGGCACACTGGGCATCTACGATCCCGCCACCCGGCCGAATCCGGGCGCTTCCGGCGGTACCATCTTCCCCAATAACACGATCCCGGCGTCGCGCATCCCGGACGCATCGAAGACGCTGCTCGACTTTCTCCCGGTCCCAAACCTGGCCGGCGAAAGCAGAAACTACGTCGCGGCTCAGGGCCGCCCCATCAACCGCGACCAGTTCACCGGCCGTTTCGACTTCGTCGAATCCTCCAACTCGCAGTGGTTCGGCCGCTACAGTTGGGGCGACGAAAACCAGCTCACCGAGGCCCTGCGCCTGAACGGCGACAAGATCGTCACTAACTTCAGGCAGTACATGGCGACCAACACTCGCGTGCTGTCGGCGTCGGTGGTCAACGAGGCCCGCTTCGGACTCAGCAAGTTTTACAACACCACCGGTCCGGAACTTGCTTTCACCCGCGACGTGGTCTCCGAGCTCAAGATCCCCGGGCTGGCCCCTGGCCCACCCGTGCAGTGGGGCATACCCAACGTCACGCTCCAACACGGCCTCTCCGGGTTTGGCAACGGATCCGAGGGCCCGTACGAGAACAACAACCGCTCCACGCAGTTCATCGACAATCTGAGTTGGGTGCGCGGCAAACACAGCTTTAAGTTCGGCGCCGAAATCCGCAACGACGTCTATCGCCAGGTCGGCAACCAGTTCGCGCGCGGCCAGTTCAGTTTCAACCGCAACGCCACGCGCAACCCCGGCGTCACCGGCACCACCGGCGATGCCTTCGCGGATTTCCTGCTCGGCCAGCCCTATCAGGCCGAAGCCGCGGTGTCGATCGCGACCGCGGACTTCCACGCCAACACCGTCTACTTCTACTTCGACGACACCTGGAAGCTGACCAGCCGCGTCACGCTGAACCTCGGACTCCGCTACGAGAACACGCCGCCGTGGGAGGATCAGACCGGCAAGCTCTACAACGGGATCGTCTCCACCGAAGTTCATCCTTCCGACTACCGCAATGCCGCGGCTCCGCGGAACATGTGGGCTGTTTTCATGCGGCAGGCGCCATCGCGGCAGAACTGCTATGAAGGCGTGAGCCTCCGCTGGCCGGACATTGACGTCAAGTGCGACGGCAGTCTCGGAAAGCGGCTGGTCGGGCGCGACAACAACGACTTCGCGCCGCGCTTCGGCCTGTCCTGGAGCCCGACCGGCAAGTGGGTGATCCGCACCGGCGCCGGCATGTTCTACTCCCAGGACACCGGCAACCCGCGCTTCGACATGGCCCGCAATCTGGCCGGACGTCTGCGCGACAATTCCGACACCAAGTACCTGACTTGGGCCAACAGTCTCTCCTCCATTGCCGGCGGAGTCGCCAATGTCTTCCGTCCTTACGCCTTCGCCAATCCGGTGGACCGCCGCACCCCATACAGCCTTCAGTACCTGTTCAACATCCAGCGCGAACTGCGCGGCGACACCACGCTCGAGGTCGGCTATCTGGGCAGCGTGAGCCGCCGCCTGGAAGCCTTGCGGTCTGCCAACGAAGCCCGCGAGGCTCCGCGCACTTCCGGTCTCTCGGTCGCGCAGCGCTCGCCGTTCCCCAACTTCGGCATCATTCAGTTGGTCGACAACGGCGGCAAGGGCAACTACAACTCCCTCAGCGCCAAGCTGACCAAGCGCTTCTCCCGCGGGCTTACCTACCTGATCGGCTACACGTGGGCGAAATCGATCGACACCGCCTCTTCCATCCGCAACCAGGGCAACGATACGCTGTTTCCTCAGAACAGCTACTGCCGCCAGTGTGAACGTGCCCGTTCCGCATTCGACGTTCGCCACCGCTTCGTCACATCGGCTCTCTGGGAAATCCCCATGGGCAAGGGACGTGCAATGGACATTCAGAACCCGTTCACCAACGCGGTCGCAGGAGGCTGGCAGGTGGGCTCGATTCTCACGGTTCAGGCCGGCTACCCCCTGACTATCTATCAGGGCGGCGACCCGTCCAACACGGGCCACACCTTCGACCGGCCGAATGCCACCGGCGTGGATCCGTTCGACGGTTGGACCAGCACGACCGCGATGTGGTGGAACCCGGCCGCTTTCAGCCGGACCGCCGACGGGAGCCACGGCAACATGGGCCGCAACGCCCTCACGACGCCGGGCATCTTCAGTTGGGATTTCTCGCTCCACAAGGATTTCAACTTCAACGAACGGCACCGGATCCAGTTCCGCTTCGAGGCGTTCAACCTTCTCAATCACCCCATCTGGGCCAACCCGGATAGCAACATCACCAGCGCGAGTTTCGGATCGATCGCCGGTACGCGGGCGAACATGCGCCAGATGCAGCTCGCCTTGAAGTACGTTTTTTGATTCGTGCTGGCGCGGGGGCCGGTGCGGCCGGTCCCCGCCGCCCGACAGGAGACGGGGACCGCCTTAGCCTGGCGCGGCGTTCAGCTTCTTGCGCAGCAGATCCAGCGCGGTCTGGGCGGCCAGGGCGCGGACCCGCGCGCGGTTGCCCAGGAAGCGGGAGCGCAGCGAGCAGACGCCGTCCGGGCCGGCCAGAGCGGTGAAGACCGTGCCCACGGGCTTGTCTTCGGCGCCGCCGGCGGGGCCCGCAATTCCGGTGACCGACAGCGCCCAGGTCGCGCCGGTGCGCTCGCGCGCGCCCATGGCCATGGCTTCGGCCGCCTGCGGGCTCACGGCGGAATGCTCGGCCAGCAACTGGACGCCGACGCCCAGCAGCGCGGTCTTCATGGCATCCGTGTAAACCAGGAAGCCGCCGGAAAAATAGTCCGAACTGCCGGCCACGGAGGTGAGCCGCTCTCCCAACAGGCCTCCGGTGCAGCTTTCGGCGACGGCGAGGGTTTCCCGCCGCTGGCGCAGCAAGTCGCCGACAACCCGCTCGAGCGGTTCGCCGGTGCGCGAATAGATGCGGTCGCCGAGCAACGCCTCGATGCCGGCGCCGAGTTCGGCCAGCAGCGCCTCGGCCTCGGCCAGGGTCGGGCAACGCGCGCGCAAGTGAATCTGGATGTCGCCGGGCGCGGCGAGAATGGTGGTCACGGGATTCGCGTAAGGCTTGTAGACCGGCGAGATCAACTGGTCCAGGTCCGATTCGGCCATGCCCGCGACGCGATAGAATCGTGTGCGCAGAACCAGCGGCGGAACCATGCGTTCCAGGCGCGGCAGGCATTCGCGTTCGAACATCGGCTCGAGTTCGACGGGCGGTCCGGGCAGCAGCATCACCGCGCGGCCATCCGATTCGATCCACTGCCCCGGCGCGGTGCCGTTGGGGTTCGCCAGGGCCTCGGCGCCGTCGAGGACCAAGGCCTGGCGGCGATTGATTTCGGCCATCTGGCGGCCCATGCGCGCGAACCGTGCCTGAATGTGGTCGGCGATCTCCTGGCGGAAGCTCATGCCGCGGCCCAGCGCGGCGGCCACGGCGTCGCGGGTGATGTCATCCTCGGTCGGCCCCAACCCGCCGGTAAGGACGACGATCTCGCTGCGGCCGGCGGCCAGGCGCACGGCGTCGCTCAGGCGCGCGCGATCGTCTCCGACCACGCACTTGTACACCACTTCGACGCCCAGCGCGTTGAGCCGGCCGGTGAGGTAGAGCGAGTTGGTGTCGAGGCGCTCGGAGGTAAGAAGCTCCGAGCCGACGGCGATGATCTCGGCGTTCATCTAGATCAGTTGTTTTCCCTGGATCCCCGCGTCCAGCTTGTACAGCGCGCTGTTGGTGGCCAGGCACAGAGCGTCCGAAGGCGTGAAGGCCAGCCCGACAATACCGGGTCCGGAAGCGAACAACTCGGCCTTGCCGTCGTAGCCGATACGCACGACGCCCTTGCGCCCGCGCAGGGATGCCGCCACGTACATCCGGCCCTGAATGTCGAAGGCCAGACCCTGCGGGCGGCCCAGGCCGCGATAAAAGACCTCGACCACTCCTTCGGGCGAGACGCGGTAGACCGAATCGAAGCTGGACGTGGTGGGGCCGGTCACGTAAAGGGCGCAGTCGGGACCGAAGGCCAGGTGATAGGCCGAGATCGAGCCCTCCAGCGTCGCGAAAACGTAGATCTGCCGGTTCGGCGCGATTTTGAAGATAGTACCGGAGCGGTCGCCGACGTAGAGGTTTTCCTCCGGGTCGAAGGCGATGCCGGTGGCGACGCCCATGCCCTCGGCGAACACCGACATGGCGCCGGCGGGCGTCACCTGGTAGATGATCCCGTCATGCCGGCTGGATACGTACAGCATTCCGTTGCCGTCGAACGCCAGTCCGGTGGCGTTCATGATGTCGGTCAAGAACGGCCGGATGTTGTGGTGGAGGTCGATCTTGTAGACCGAGACCGGGGTCTTCTGTCCGCGCGAACCGCTGACGGTGGTAAAGATATTCCCCTTCACGTCGATGGCCGGGTTGGCGACCGGGTGCAACGTGTCGGCGATCTGGACCGCGATGTCGCAGACGCAGGCGCGGGAGGATTTCTCCCCGTTCTCGACCACCAGTTCTCCGGCCTCGGCGCCTTCCGGCACGCGCGCGACCATGTAGGTGTCGGATGCGACGATCAGCGGGGCTCGCATGTTCCCGACCGTGACGCGCGGCCGCTCGCCGCGGAGCAGGTTCTTGCCGTAGATCTGCAACTCGCCGCCGGGAATCGCGGCGGTCGGGTGCAATCGAGCGATCTCGGGCCGTCCTTCGGAGTTTTTCAGCAACGCCATATTCAATACAGATTGAACCATCCCGCCGCCCATAACACAAGCGCGGCATAAATTCCCGCCATCAGATCGTCGGCGACGATGCCCGTGCCGCCGGGGAGCCGCTCGAGTTGGCGCACCGGCGCGGGCTTCCAGATATCGAACAGACGAAACAGCAGGAACGCCGCCAAAACGCTCTTCCAGTTCAACACCGAGGCGCCGGCCAGCGCCAGCCATTGGCCGACCACTTCGTCCACCACCACCAGGTTGGGATCCTTCCTGCCGACGCGCTCCGCTACTCGAGTGGCGGCCCAGATGGCGGGCGGTGTGAACAGCAGCGCCAGGGCCCCGAAATGCCAGGGCAGGAAGCCGGCGAAGCGGACCAGCGGCCACCCCAGCAACAGCGCGCACAACGCGCCCCAGGTGCCGCGCGCGGCCGGCATGTAGCCGCAGCCGAACCAGGTGCCGATGGCGAATGCGATTTTGTCTTTCACGACGCCTCCGCCGGCAGAATCCGGAATGGGTCCGGCGCGGGCGGATCGGCGGGTTCGGGATCGCCGATCAGAGCGCCGACCAGATCGTAGTCGTGGGTCTTTTCGATCTTCATGCAGCGGAACTCGCCCGGCCGCGGCGCCGTCTGGCCGGGGTCGGAGATGTAGCAGACGCCGTCGATCTCGGGCGCCTGGGTGGCCAGCCGGGCTTCCCACACCAGTTCCGATTCCTTCGACCGGCCTTCGACCAGCACGTCCAGCTCGCAGCCCCGGAGCAGCCGATTGCGCGCGCGGGAAATCTTCCGCTGAATGGACATCAGCCGCCGCTTGCGGTTGTAGATGGTGCGCCCATCCAGCTTGCCGTCCAGGCGGTAGCTGGCGCTGGTATCTTCATCCGAGTAGCCGAACACGCCGAGGTGGTCGAAACGCGCCGCCTGGACGAACTGGCACAGTTCGGTGAAATCGGCCTCCGTCTCTCCC
>JAUYBU010000439.1 GCA_030693045.1 Bryobacterales bacterium
CGATCCGGGGGCAGGGCGCGCACACGAGTACGTTCGTGTCTAGGGAATCAGGAGCGCTCATTGAGGTCCGCCCGCTTCCAGGCCCGCTTCCCGACCTTGAACTGGAGCCTCACGAAGCTCCGCTCGAGCGCTTCCCGCTCCCGGCGCTTGCGGCCCGCCGCCTCCTCCCCGGCGGCGAGGCGTTGAAGGTACTGCCGGATCATGGATGTCAGAGTCGTATCCCGGTCCACTGCGATCTTCCGCACCTTTCTGACAAGCTCGTCATCGAGCGAGAGCCTGACGTTCATGTCCACATAATAAGGGTACCTCTTGTTATGTGCGACCGAATCTCGAGCCGGCCTCCAGGCGGCAACGCCTGCTCTCAAGCGGGTGTGACGGCTGCGCTGAGCCCGTTGTATGCCGGTTGACAGCGTAGTTCCAGGCGGAGATCTTCTATACTGTTGCTAGATGCGGGTGGAAACGGAGCCGAAACCAAGTACGGTCGCCTTCGACAGAAGGCGAATCTACAGACCGTTCCTCGAGCGTCTGACCGCCATAGCGTCTCCCCGCGCTCTGGCTGACAGCGGCGATCTGATAGTCCCTCGCGATCACGATCCCCTCGACGCCGGGCAGCCCCCGATTCACGTTGCCTTCGCGAATGCCGCCGAGTTGAGCCGTGGCACCCAGATGGCGCTCGTGGGTGGCATGGGCTCGGGCAAGACTACCGAACTGCTCCTCACGCACAGGATCTTGAGCCGCCACACCGATGCGGTGAACGTCTTTGTGGATCTGGCGGATTTCACGGACCTGAATGAGCTCAATACCGGAGCCATTCTTGCCACTGCTGGTATGCGGCTTTTCCTGCAACTGAAGAAATCGGGTAAGGAACCGTCCGAGGAGGTGAAGTCGGCATACACAAAGCTGCGCGAGCTCGCGCTTGGGAAGACGACGTGGGTCTCGGTGGACTATTCGGTCGACTACGACGAAGAATCCGATGAGATCCGGGTCGAAGTCCCCGGGCTGATGAAATTGAGGTTTCCCGCACTCCGACGCGAAGTGAAGGAAGTCAAACAACTGCTTGAGACCATTGCTTCGCCGTTGTTAGAGAATGACGCTCAGATCACGCTTCTGATCGACGGACTCGACCGTCTCATCAAGCCAGAGCGATTCCGCGAATTCGCCGAGCAGGATCTCCAGGCGCTCAAGGGAACGAAGATGACCGTGATCGTCGTCGCCCCTCTGCTGCTTTGGTACGACAAGAGCCGGTTTCTCCAGGATAGCTTTGACCTCGTCAAACACCTGCCCGCTGCCGCTACGGGTCCGGGCGATTCGGCATTCCTAAGGCAGATTCTGGAGCGTCGCGGCGCCTTGGAACTTATGGATCGCGCGGAGGTCGCCGCCATTGCGAAGTATTCGGGCGGGGTCCTGCGCGATTTGCTGACTCTGGCCCGCTCGGCCGCCGAATACGCCTATCGCGACGATGAAGACCGGATCGTCCGGCGACATGTACAGGCCGCAGTCAGGCAACTCGGAAACCGCTATCTTGTTGGCTTGGGAAAGTCCCACATCAGGATGCTGCGGCGGCTCGCCGAAAACGATGAGTTCCCTATTGAAGATTCGACCGCGAAAGGATTACTCGTGAACCGCCAGGTTCTCGAGTATTTCAGTCGTGGCCGCGAGTATTTCGCCGTTCATCCGGCTCTCGCCAAAGTCCTGCCCAAACCCGCATGAGCGATTTCTCACCCACGACGGCTTTCCGACTCGTTCGAGGACTCGCCGCGGCGGGGCAGGATGCTCCATGTTTGTACCTGCTCATCTGTGAAGTCTTCGCGATGGATGCGATCCGGGCTGATTTGACGGCCGAGGTGCAGGTTCAGCTTGGATTCGACATTCGGTTTCTGACGGCCTCGGAAGTGAACCCGGAAAAGCTGGGGGACGCGTTCTTAGCGGATGCTGTTCGGCCTGTAATCCTCATTACCCTTGATCGTTGGTTGCCAAAGCTGATCGATTCGCTTGACTGTAATGTCGTTGTCCTGACGAGAGCCGGAACGGTGCTGCTGCTCGCAAACCGCCAAATCGCGGAGCGCGCTTTGGCGGCGGCTCCGAACCTCCGCAGCCGCTTAGCGGATGTCCTTGCGATCGCGCCGGATCAAGCCTTCGGAGGCGCACGGTCTTGAGTATCGAGGGCGAGCTGTTGCAGCTTGCGCGAGAGCGCGAAACTGAAACCCAAGACGCCTTGGCTCGAATGCTGCTTGATCCGCCGCACATCCTGGGACGACAGCTTCGAGACTATCTCTCCCGGCAAGTTGACCGTGGCCGGATCCGGCACGCTAACGAGAAAGTCCTACAGCTAAACACACTTCCCGATAGTCTTAGCAAACTGGCTTGCTCGGGGCTGGCGTTCTCGTCCGGCGCGCGACTCAAATTCGAGATTCAGATCCAAAAGGATCAGCGAGGCTGCTTCTTAAGGCAGTTCCAATTCCGGTTGCACTCACCAAACCGGCCGGCTGTCGAAATGGTACGAATCGAACTGGAGCCTGAAACCCAGCGCGATCCGCTTGTCGTCCCGCGCTGCCACCTGCACATCGGCGGGAGGGCCGCACACGTGCCGTTTCCAATTATGCACCCGGTGCTGATTCTGTATCTCATCTGCGAGCATATCGAGAGAGGCTGATCGAAGCCAGCTATCGCCTCGCCGGATGGCAACTGCAGCCGGGGTAGTTGGGCGAGTGCGGGATGCTCCGCGGGCGCGGAACCAGCCGGCCGCCCTTGACCCACTCGTCGCCGCGTTCGGTCAGGTGCGCCACCAGGCGTTGCCGCCAGCGGCGAAGTTCCGCTTCGTGGGCGGGCAGGGGAGCCAGGTCGTCCATTTCGGCCGGGTCCTTTTGCAGGTCGAACAACTGCTCCTCGCCGTCGCGCGCGTGGTAGATGTACTTCCATTTTCCGTCGGTCAGCGCGTTCCAGTGGTTGGATGGGCTGTAGCAGACGTCGTGCTCCAGGTCGAGATAGGGCCGCCAGCCCTCACTCTTGCCGCGCGCCAGCACGAGCATGCTGCGGCCGTCGACGGCGTCGGGCACCGACACTCCGGCGGCCTCGCAAAAGGTCGGCAGGATGTCGCGAATCTCGACCGTCTCGCGCACCACCTGCCCGCGTTTGGCAGAGACCAGTCCCGCCGGCCAGCGCATCATCATCGGAATGCGCGCCGAAGATTCGTAGGCGTAGGATTTGCGCCACAGGTTGTGGTCGCCGGTCATGTCGCCGTGGTCGACCGTGAAGACGATGAGTGTTTCCTCGAGCAGACCGCGCTTTTCGAGAGCTTCCACAATGCGCCCGATCTGCTGGTCCAGGAACGACACCGAGCCGTAGTAGCCCTGGCGCGACCGGCGCACTTGCGCCGCGCCCAAGTCGCCGTGCCACAGATTTTCGGTGTCGTCGCTCTTGGGCGCGTAGCGGGCCGCCCACTTGCCCACCCGCGCCGCCGGCAACGGAGCGTCCTGGTACATCTTCCAGAACCGCTCGGGTGGATCGTAAGGACTGTGCGGGCGCGAGAAGGAGACTTTCAGGAAGAACGGTTCCGGGCGCTGGTAGCCGTTCAGAAAATTCACCGCCGTGTCCGCCGTCCACACCGTCGGGTGCAGGCGCTCGGGCAGCGCGTAGACGCCCGACCGGTACGAGTTCCAACCGATGCCGGTCGCGTCCGGGTCGAGATTCGGCGCCTGCGACCAGAACCAGGCGCGGTAGTCGCTACGGAATTCGGGGATCTCGGCTCTTCCGGATTCGTCCAGCAGGGTCTGGTGGAAACCGTGCAAGTTGCGCTGCGGATGATAGTGCATCTTGCCGATGCCCAGGGTATGGTAACCGGCTTGGCGCAACAGGCGCGGCATCTCGACCGGGTAGCGTTCGCCCACGCGCGAGTAACCCAGCATTCCGTGCCGCCACGGCGACATGCCGGTGAGAAGCGCCGCTCGCGCCGGCGTGCAGGTGGGCGTGGCCGAGTAGGCGCAACGGAAATGGACGCCTTCGCGCCCCAGCCGGTCGAGGTTCGGCGTCCGGATCGCGCGATTGCCGTCGATGGCCAGGCAGTCGGCGCGAAACTGGTCCGCCATCAGCAGCAGCAGGTTCGGACGCCGCTCCGCGGCCAGGGCCGGGCGGGCGGCAACTGCCGCGCCGCTCTTCAAAACATCTCTGCGTGTCAGTCTCATTTTCAGTTCCGTGTAAGATGCCGGATCAAGAACTCGGCGAGCAATTTCGGGCCCGCGATCTCGCCGCGGCCATCGCCCGGATAGCGCAATTCGCACTCGATGCCGAGCTTGTCCATTCGTTCTTTCAGGAACAAGCCGAAGCGCGGATGATGAATTCCCTGCCCCGGCCTGGCGTCGGAGGGCAACGGCACGTCCGGTTCGCCGTATAGCAGCAGGACCGGCGGATCGCCCACCGCGAGGTGCGTGACAGGGGATGCGTCGCGGAACAGGCGGAATGCCCGTTCGGTCTGCAATTCCTCGCTGGCGAGCCCATAGAACGGTTCCAGGGCCGCGTGGCGCGCGGCCGCCTCTCCGATCAACTTTCGGATCTCGCGCGGGTCCAGAGTCGTCTGCGCGCCTTGCACAGCCATCGCGGCGAGCCGCGTGGACTCCCGCCGCACGGGATCGCCGGCGGCGGGCTCGGCCATATCGTCTCGGAAGCCGATCCACAGCGACATCGCGGCTCCCGCCGAGCCGCCCGTGGCGGCGAACCGCTTCGGGTTCAAATTCCACTTGCCGGCGTTGTGACGCAGGAACTGCACCGCCCTGACGCCGTCGTGCATCGGCGCGGGATAGGGCCCATGTTGCGACAGGCGGTAGTTGATGGCGGCGACCGAAATGCCCGCGCCCAGACACAGGTCCAGAAGGACCGGATTCAGGGCCGACTTGTCGCCGGCGCGAAACCCGCCGCCATGGATGAAGATCACCAGCGGCGCGGGCCGGTCCCCCCGGGCCTTCCACAGGTCCAGCACGTTCCGCTCGTGCGGCCCATACGACACGTTGGCCAGGTCGGGCGGGCGCGAGAACTTGCCGCGCGCGGCTTTGTTCTGACCGCGGGCCGGCAACGCTACAACAGCCAGAGCCAGGGATAGGGAGAGAACCGCTATTCGCCTCATGCACCGGATTTTAGCCGATCCGGACAGCCAACGCCCGCCGGGGGCGGTGTGGCCCGGTGGCGCGGCCCGGCGGCATGGCCCGGCGGCGTGGCCCGGCGGTGTGGCCCGGTGGT
>JAUYBU010000596.1 GCA_030693045.1 Bryobacterales bacterium
CGGACCTGATGCCGTCCGACATTACCGGCACCGACATCATTGAAGAGGACCCGTCCAACGGCCGCCGCACCTGGACCTTCGTGCATGGGCCCATCTTCGGCAACATCGTCCTGGCGGACGAGATCAACCGCACGCCGCCGAAAACCCAGTCGGCGCTGCTGGAGGCGATGCAGGAGATCTCCTGCACGGTGCGCGGGAACCACTACTCGCTGCCGCGGCCTTTCTTCGTGCTGGCCACCCAGAACCCGATCGAGCTCGAAGGCACCTACGCGCTACCGGAGGCGCAGTTGGACCGTTTCCTGTTCAACGTGCTGCTGGGCTACTTGAACGCCGCCGAGGAGTTCCAGGTGATCGAGATGACCACCACCACGGCCAGCGCGACGCCCTCTCCGGTGACCAACGCCGAGGAGATTCTGGGCTTTCAGCAACTGGTCCGGATGACGCCCATCGCGGACTCGGTGGCGCGCTACGCCATCGGCCTGGTTCGCGCTACCAGGCCCGTCGAGCCGGGCGCTCCCGAATTCATCCGCAAGTACGTCAACTACGGCGCCAGCGTGCGCGCGACCCAGTTCCTGGTGCTCTCGGCCAAGGCCCGCGCGCTCATGCACCACCGCTACCACGTCACCTACGAAGACATTCGCATGCTGGCCACGCCGGTATTGCGCCACCGGATTCTGCTCAACTTCCAGGCCGAGTCGGACCGCCTGTCAACGGACGACATCCTGACTCGCCTGCTGGAGGAAAGGCCCGCGCCATGAATTCCGGGGACAGGCTACGTAACCTCGAAACTCCGACTCGGCCGGCCGGGCTGTTTCAGGAGTCTGTAATTGGGGATTGCGTAGCCTGTCCCCGAAATAGCCTAATATGCTGCAGCGCTTTCTGAATCCGTCGGTGCTGGCCGGTATTTCCGGTCTGGAGCTGGTGGCGCGCACGGTGGTGGAGGGTTTCGTCGCCGGTCTGCATCGTTCGCCCGATTTCGGTTTCAGCCAGGAATTCGCCGAGTATCGCGCTTACAGCGAGGGCGACGACTTGCGCTACGTCGACTGGAATGTTTTTGCCCGGACCGAGCGCGCTTACATCAAGCGCTACCGCGGCGAGACCAACACGCTGGTCACCGCGCTATTGGACACGAGCGGATCGATGGGATACTCCTCGCACGGGGTCTCGAAGCTGGATTACGCGCGCTACCTGTGCGCCTCGGTTTTCTACCTGGCGATCAACCGGCAGCGGGACGGCGCGGGCATCATCGTCTTCGACGACGAGATCCGCCACTTCGTTGCGCCCAGCACCCGGCAGGGCCAATTGATGCGGCTGCTGCACGCGCTGGAGAAGTGCGCGCCGCGCGCGCGCACCGATTTCGCGAAGCCCTTTTTCCACTTCCAACAGTTTCTCCACCGCCGCGGCATCGTGATGGTGGTCTCGGACTTCTATGAGACGCCGGAGAAGATCGTCCGGGCCGTTGAACCGCTCCGCCACAAGGGGAGCGAGGTTGTGCTGTTCCACGTTCTGGACCCGCGCGAGATCGCCCCGAAGCTGGACGAACCGGCTCTGCTGGTCGACATGGAAACCTCGGATTCACTCGAAGTTTCCCCCGACTACGCGCGCACCGGCTACCGCGTGCGCATCGATGCGCATATCGCGGCCCTACGCGAGCAATCCAGGGCCGCCGGCCTGGATTACTTTCTGATCGACACCTCCCGGCCGCTGGACGAAGCGCTGCGCGAATACCTTTCACTGCGGGCGGGGAGGATGTGATGGGATTTCTCGCGCCGTGGTTTCTCGCCGGCCTGGCGGCCATCGCCCTGCCCATCTATGTCCACCTGCTGCGCCAGCACAATGTCATCCCGCTGAAATTCAGCTCCCTGATGCTGTTCGAAAAACATACGCAAAGCGCAGTGAAACGCCGCCGCTTGCGGCATCTGCTGCTGCTGGCGCTGCGCGTTCTGCTACTGGCGCTGCTGGCGCTGGCGTTCGCGAATCCGTTTGTGCAACGGGATCCCGCGGCCGCGGCCTCCGGCGCCAGGATCGAGATCGTCGCCATCGACCGCTCCTTCTCGATGCGCGCGGACAATCGCCTGGAGCGCGCGAAGCGCGAAGCGCTGGCGATTCTGTCCGGCCGGCCCGCGGGCGGATTGGGACAGGTCCTCGCCTTCGGCGCCACCGTGCAGCTCATGACCCAGGCCGTGGACGACCCGGCGGAACTCCGCGCCGCCGTTCAAGCCGTCGAATCGGACGACTCGCGCAGCTCCTATGCCGAACTGGCGCGCGTTCTGCGCGCCATCGCCCAGACTTCGAAACTCCCGGTCCAGGTACACCTGTTCAGCGACATGCAGAAGACTTCGCTTCCGCCTTCTTTTTCGGATCTGCAATTGGCCCCCAGCATAACCTTGATTCCGCACCCGCTGGCCACTGCGAGCAAGGCGAATTGGGCCGTGGAATCGGTCACCGCGCCGCGCCGACTGCTGGATCCGGCAAAGTCGCGTGTCGAAGCCACCATCGCCGGATTCGCCACTCCCGCGGCCCGGCGCAGCGTGTCTTTGGCCATCAACGGAAAAGTGATGCAAACTAAACCCGTCGAAGTGCCCGCATCGGGCCGCGCGCGGGTCGAGTTCCTGCGCCTCGACGCGCCGCACGGCTTCTCGCGCTGCGAGGTCCGGATCGACTCGGTCGACGCGCTCGCCGACGACGACGCGTTCCGGTTTTCCATCGAGCGCGCCGACCCGCGCCGCCTGCTGTTCGTCTACGACCAGCGGCAGGCCCGCAGTTTGCTGTATGTTCGCGCGGCGCTGGAATCGTCGGTCGAGGCGTCCTTCCTGATGGAAGCCGTGGCGCCGGGTGAGACGGCCAACCTGACGCTGTCGAAGTACAGCCTGGTTCTGCTTTCCGATGCGGCGAATCTCCCCGAGGCCTTCGAGGCCGCGCTCAAAGGCTGGGTCCGCACGGGGGGCTCGGTTTTCGTCGCGGCCGGACCCGGCGTCGCCGCGCGCCGGCGCGTACCGGTTTCGGGCGGCGTGGTGAGCGATCTGCGCTACGCCCCCCGCGAAGGCGCGCGGTTCCGCACAGTGGCGACAGCCGACACGGCGCATCCGGCGCTGCGGCGCGCGGGGCGCCTCGATAACGTGCGATTCTATCAGGTCGCCGGGATCGAGCCGGGCGACGCCCGCGTGCTGGCGCGGCTGGACGATCAGACTCCGCTGCTGTTGGAACAGCGGCTGGGCGCCGGCAAAATTCTGATCTTCGCCTCGGCGTTGGACAATGTCTCGAACGACCTGCCGCTGCACGCGGCCTTCGTGCCCTTCATCGAGCAGGCGGCAAACTACCTGGCGGGCGGGGAAACGCGCGCCGCCAGCGTGACGGCGGGCTCGTTTCTGGAACTCCGCGCCGAGGGCGGCGCGGGCGTGGCGGCCGAGGTCCTGGACCCGCAGGGCAAACGCGTGCTTTCCTTCGCCGAGGCCGCCGCCGCGCGCGGCGTCACACTGACTTCACCGGGTTTCTATGAGATCCGCCGCGCGGCCGGCGGCCGGGAGTTGGCCGCCGTCAACGCCGACCGCCGCGAGTCGGACCTCGAGGTGGTTCCCGCCGAGACCCTGGCGTTGTGGCAGAATACTGGACAAGGCGGCGTGGATGCCGCTTCGGTGCGGGAATCCAAGCCCTGGGCCATGGGCTGGTACATCATGCTGGTGGTGCTGTTGGTCGCAATGACGGAATTCCTGTTCGGCCTGCGCTATCTTGCCGGCGAGGAGGCTTCATGAGCGAGCGTCAAATTCTTGGCTCGTATCTGGCCGATGTGGGGCAGCGTCTGCGTCTGCGCGCGTGGACGCGCGGCCTGGGGGTGGTGGGGGTGGTTGCGCTGGCCGCGACGCTGATTCTGACGCTGGGCGCCAGCGCCGCGGCTTTTTCGCCGCTCAGCGTGCTGGTCTCGCGCGTGACACTTTTCCTTGCGCTGGTGGCCGCTGTCACCGCCGGCATGGTCCTGCCGTTGCGCCGTTTGAATCGGCGCGAGGTCGCACGGCGCGCCGAGCGGGAATTCCCCGCGTTCGAGCAACGCCTGCTCACGTTCGCCGAGAAGGACTCTTCGGAAGACCCTTTTCTGGAACTTCTCGCCGCGGATGCGACCGAGGTCGCTCGCTCGACCGAACCCCGGCGTCTGGCGCCCGGTCCGATGCTCGCGGGGTTTGCATCGCTTGGCATCATCTGCATCGGCGGATTGATTTGGCTGGTTACTTCCGCGCCCGGATTCCTCGGCCACGGCGCGGCGCTGTTGTGGGGCGCGACCGGCCGCACGGGCGCGGAACCATTCTACGAAATCGTGGTGCAGCCGGGCGACGCCACCGTCCGCAAGGGCGGCAACCAGACCATCACGGCAGCCGTGCGCGGGATCGAAGCGATGGAGGCGAAGGTGCATGCGCGCTTCAACAGCGCCTCGAAGTGGGAAGAAACGGCCATGCTCCCGCGGGAAGGCGGCGCGGGTTTCGATTTCCTGTTTGCCGGGCTCAGCGAATCGGCCGAGTACTTCGTCACGGCGGGAAGGCTGACCTCGAAACGCTTCAAGCTGTCGGTGATCGAGTTGCCCTCGGTGAAGCGGATTCGCGTCACCTACCACTATCCCGGCTGGTTGGGCATACGAAACGCCGTCGAGCAGGAAGGCGGCGATCTGCGTGCGGTCGAGGGCACGGAGGCGGAAGTGGCCATCCAGACCGACCGGCCGCTGACCAATGGCGTCCTGGTGCTGGACGGCGCGAAGCAACTGAAGCTGGAAGCCGGCGCAGGCAACTGGGTTCGCGCGAAGGTCCCGATTCAGAAGGATGGCCTTTATCACATCGCCGCACTCGATCGCGGCGCGCCCGTGCGCCTGAGCGAGGACTACTTCATCGAGGCGCAAACCGAGAAGCCGCCCACGCTGGTGGTGCGCCGTCCCGGCCGCGACGCCAAGGTGAGCCCGATCGAAGAGGTGGTGGTGGAGGTGGAAGCCGAAGACGACTTCGCGCTGGAAGGCCT
This sequence comes from Bryobacterales bacterium, assembly GCA_030693045.1. Lineage (GTDB taxonomy): Bacteria > Acidobacteriota > Terriglobia > Bryobacterales > Bryobacteraceae > JACQZT01. The sequence continues at coordinate 4,999 of JAUYBU010000596.1, forward strand.
GGATCTGCATTACTCGGTGAACGGCGGGCCGGAGAAAGCCGTCTCGCTTTTGGGAAGCCGGGGCCGGAAGCAGGCCCAGGGCGGCACCATGATCTCCCTGGAGAATTATCAACTCGTGCCCGGCGACATCGTGGCGCTGTACGCCACGGCGCGCGATGCGCGGACTACTTCGAAGACCGACATCTATTTTCTGGAAGCGCAGCCCTGGGAGCGCGAGATCACGCAGTCGCAGACCATGGGCGGCGGGGGGCAGGGCGGCGACGGCGAGCAGCAGGGCCGCATCTCGCAACGCCAGAAAGAGATCATCGCCGCCACCTGGAACCAGTCGCGCGAGGCGGGGAAAAATCGCGCCGCTGCGGCCGAGAACGCGAAGTTCCTCACCGACGTGCAGAGTAAGTTGCGCGACCAGGCGCAGACGCTGGCCCGGCGCATGGGCAGCCGCGAGCTTTCCGGCGTCAACCAGGAATTCAACAGCTTCTCTAAGGACATGAACGAGGCCGCAGCCGACATGGACGCGGCCGCCGGAAAGCTCAAAGCGCAGAACTGGCGCGAGGCCCTGCCCGCCGAGCAGCGTGCGTTGCAGCATATTCTGCGCGCCGAGGCCACCTTCCGCCAGATCCAGGTCGCTTTCGGCAGCCGCGGCGGCGGCGGCTCCGGCGGGGGCGGCAGCGGGCGCGATCTCGAAAACATGTTCGATCTCGAGCTGGACCTCGAGAAAAATCAGTACGAAGCGGGCCAGCAGCGAGCCTCCGCCGATCAGCGCCAGCGCGAAGTCGACGAGGCGATGCAGCGCCTGGAACAACTCGCCCGCCGGCAACAGGAGTTGGCCGGGCAGCAGGCGCGCCAGCGCCCGCAGAATATCCAGCAGCGCTGGCAGCAGGAGATGCTGCGGCGCGAGGCCGAGGAGTTGCAGCGGCAGATGGAGCAGATGGCGCGAGGCCAGCAACAGGGCTCCAGCGGCCAAAGTTCGCCCACCCAACAACGCCTGAACCGGATGTCCGGCCAGCAGGGGTCCGCTTCCTCCGGCGACCAGCGCATCGAGCAGGCTTTGCGCCGCCTGCAGCAGGCGCAAGACGACATGCGAAAGGCCGCCGGGAGCGAGCAGAACCCGGCCGATTCGCGCCGCGCGGCCGAACGGCTGGATGAAGCGCGCGATCTTATGAGCGGCATGCGCCGCCAGCAGGCATCCGGCCAGTTGGACGATCTGGCCCGCCGCGCTGAACAACTTGCCTCGATGCAGCGCGAGCATAGCGAGCGGCTGCGCCGGATGTTCTCGAATCCGAACAGCGAGAGCCAGCCGGTGAAGCCTCAGGTGAACAGTCCCGAAGTCAACCGGATTGCCGGCGAGAAGGAAGGCATGCTGGGGGATTTGCAGCGCCTGGAGAGCGACATGCAGGGCGCCGCGCGCGACCTGGCCGGCGCCCAACGCGCGGCGTCGTCCAAGCTGCGGGAGGCGCTGGGCCAATTGCAGCAGGAGGAGATCGCCTTGCGCATGCGCTACAACAACGAGTACCTGCGCAAGGGCTACGGCGCGTTCACCTGGATGCGCGAGGCGCCCGTCACGGCGGGACTGGAGAAGCTCCGGGACCGGCTCCAACAGGCCCGTGGCGCGGTGGATGCGGAACCCTCGGGCCAGGGCGAACTCGAGCGCAGCCTGGCGCAAGTCGAGCGGCTCCGGAATCGACTCGAGCAGCTTACGCGCGGCCGCGCCGAGGGCCGCCAGCAATCGTCGCAGGCTAAGGGCGGGAGTGACTCGCAGGCCAACGGTGGCCGTGATTCGCAGGCCAAGGGTGGGAGTGACTCGCAGGGCAACGGCGGCCGGAACTCGCGGGCCAACGGCGGCCAGCGAGGCTTCTCTCAATCCGGTCAGCAGCGCGGCGGCGAGCGGACCGGCGACGATTTCTCGGCCATGAACCGCGGCGATCTGAGGTGGGACGGCGGCATTCCGGACAACTCCGCCGCCGGCCTCGGCCGGGCCTATCGCGAGGGTCTGCGCGAACTTCAATCGCTCGGTCGAGACCTCCGCGACGACCCCCAGGCCGGCCGCGAGATACAGCAGGCGATCCGCGAGATCGAGCGCCTCGACGCGGCGCGCTTCCCCGGCAATCCGGAGTTGGTGGCGCGCCTGCGCGACCAGGTGTTGCCGTCCATCGAGCAACTGGAACTGCTGCTTCGCCGCAAGCTGGAGGAGCGGCAGTCCGGCCAGGTGCGCAGCGCCACCGGCGAGCGCATTCCGCAAGGCTACGGCGCGGCTGTCGCCGAGTACTACCGGCGGTTGAGCCGCTCGAAGTAGATCGCGCGCAGGCCCGAAAAAGGGGCCATACCAGGCTGACGCATTTTCGATATAATGCGGGGCGATGTCACTGTGGACTCGCAGAACTTTCCTGATGGCCGCAAAGCGCGCGCTGACTGCCTCGGCGCAGCCGGCGCGGCGGCCCAATGTGCTCTTCGTCGCCGCCGACGATCTGAACCACGCCTTCAGCGCGTACGGGCACCGGGTGGTGCAAACGCCGCACCTGGATTCGATCGCTCAGCGCGGGGTGCGGTTCGACCGTTCCTACTGCCAGTTCCCGCTGTGCAGTCCGTCGCGCACATCCGTGATGACCGGCCTGGCGCCGGACACCACGCGGGTGTACAACTTGCAGACGCACTTCCGGGAAGTGATTCCGAACGTCGTCACGCTGGGGCAGGCGTTTCAGAAGAACGACTACTTCGTGGCGCGGGTGGGGAAGATTTTCCACTACGGCAATCCGGGGCAGATCGGCACCAACGGCCTGGATGATGAGCCGACCTGGAACCAGAGGGTGAACCCGATCGGCGTCGACAAGACCAAGGAAGAGCCGCTCATCACCAACTTCACGCCCGACCGCGGCCTCGGCAGCGCGGTCTGCTTCCACGCCTCCTCCGCCAGGGACGAGGAGCACACCGACGGCATCGTGGCGGCCGAAACCATCCGCCTGATGGAAGAGCACCGCGGCGGACCCTGGTTTTTGGGCTCGGGATTCTACAGGCCGCATTGCCCCTGGATCTCACCCTCGAAGTACTTCGACATGGTCCCGCTGGAAAGAGTGAAGCTGATACCGTTCGAGGAGTGGGAGATGAAGATCGCCCCGCGCTGGGCGTACTTCACGACGCCGGCGAACTGGGGGATGACCGAGAAACAGCGGCTGGAGGCCATGCGGGCCTACTACGCGGCGATCCTGTTTTTGGACGCGCAGGTGGGGAAATTGCTGGAGGCGGTCAAGCGGTTGGGGCAGGAACAGAACACCACGATCATGTTTTGGAGCGATCACGGCTACGGCTTGGGCGACCATGGCCAGTGGATGAAACAAACCGTCTTCGAGTATGCGGCGCGGTCGCCCCTGATGATGTGCGGTGCGGGTGTCGCGGCTCGCGGGCAGGCTTGCGGGCGGACGGTCGAGTTCCTGGACATCTATCCCACTCTGGCGGATTTGTGCGGGTTGAAGGACGTGCCGAAAGGGCTGCACGGCAAGAGCCTGCGCCCGCTGCTGGAGAATCCGCGCGCGCCGTGGGACCGCCCGGCGGTGACGCAGGTTCAGCGCGCCAGGCAGGGTTCCCCGGTGCGCGGGCTTTCGCTGCGGACCGAACGATATCGCTACACGATGTGGGACGAGGCGCGCGAAGGCGAGGAGCTGTACGACTACTCGAAAGACCCGCGGGAATTGAAGAACCTGGCGCGCGAGGCGGACCATGCGGCGGTGAAGTCGGACCTGCATTCGCGCCTTCAGACGGTGGTTGCCGCCAGACGGGCGTGAGAGGGGACACGCCTGTGTCCCGGGCCACGCGATGGTTTCCGTAAGATTAGCCCGGAGTGTCCCCGGATCGCGCGGCCAGACGGGCGTGAGAGGGGACACGCCTGTGTCCCGGGCCACGCGATGGTTTCCGTAAGATTAGCCCGGAGTGTCCCCAGATCGCGCCGCCAGACGGGCGTGAGAGGGGACACGCCTGTGTCCCGGGCCA
>JAUYBU010000567.1 GCA_030693045.1 Bryobacterales bacterium
CGAAGCCGGACTTCGCCAGCAGGTCCGCCGCTGGGAGGCCGAACGCGCCTGGAGTGAGCGCGAAGTCCTCGCTTTGCACGGAGAAGCCTTCGCGGTCGCTCACCGAGACACGCAGAATCTCCACGCCCGCGGGCGCTTCCAACTCGATCGGAATCGAAGCCGAGGACTGCGGCTTGACCCGGCATTGGATAGCGCCGCTGGTCATCGTCCTGCCTCTCGCGAGCAGTTCCCAGCGGAACTTGTGGTCCGAAAGGTCGCTGTAGCTGTAAAGGTTGGACACTCCCAGCGCGCCAGACAGCTTGCCAAGTTCGAGTCTGGGCCCGTCCAACCGCATGCGGACGCGGGCGAATGCTTTTCCGACGTGAAACGCCAGGTCCTTGGCATGCCGTTTCGAATCAACCAGCCCCCACTGGCGCGGGCCCAGATTTCCGTTGACCGAACCATCGTCCCAGCAGCAGATCAGCGCGCCGATCACCCATGGCTTGCCATCGATGATGCCCCAGCCTCCCTGCAGGCTTCGCCCCCAGGTTTCTTCGAATCCACGGTCTTTCAACCGTTCCACTTCCTCGGGCACGCCGTGAAACTCGCCCATCAGAAATGGCGCGGAGGTGGGTTCGAGCGGCGGCCAACCGTAGTAGTGCAGGTCCTTCACCGCGGCGCCATACTCCTCGACACTCGCTTCGTTGTCGCATATGGTCACTGGCCGGGTCGGGTCGTTTTCGCGCAACCACCGTGCGGCCTGCCCCATTGGGCGGTACCCGGATGAGGGTCCATTCTCGTTGCCTATGTGCCACATCACCACCGAGGGGCGGTTCTTGTGCTGCTGGTAGATTTCCCGGGCGCGCAGGACTTCGCCGTCGGCAAGGTATCGGAAGTCGCCCTCGTTGAACCACACGCCGGGAACATCGGGCACGACATAGATGCCGTGTCTATCGCACAGGTCGAGGAAGTCCTCCTCCAGCGGCGTTGTGTGGCTGCGGATCGTGTTGATGTTCGATTCCTTGAGGATCCGGATCTCTCTCGCGAACACCGTCTTGAGGTCTTCGCCCGAATCGTTGGGATTGGCGCGTGTGGTGACGACTCCGTGCACGCGCAGCGGGACGCCGTTGAGCAAGACCTTGTCCCCCTTGACCTCGATTTGCCGGAAGCCGATCGAGGTCTGGAACTCGTGGGCCGTTCTGCCGCCGATGCGCAGGCGCAGAGCCAGCGTGTAGAGGTGCGGAGTCTCCGCGGTCCACTTCATCGGGTTTCGAATCCGTCCCGCGAGTTCGATGGAAAGCGGCGCGCGGCCCGCCAGCAGCCCGGCGGCCTTCAATCCCGCGACCGCCACGGGCTTCCCGCCGGGTCCGGTCAGTTCGCCTTGCACCTCGTACTCCCGCGCGGCGGAGGCGGCGGAATTGGCCAGCGCCAGGTTTGCCCGCAACACGGCGTCTTTGTAGCCGGAGTCCAGCTCCGTGCGCAGGGTGTAGTCGTCGATGCGCTGCGCGGGCAAGGAGTATAAGTAAGTGTCGCGCCAGATACCGCCCAGGAACCAGACGTCATCCGTGTCGTATTCGTGCGTCAGAGTCCACTTCGAGACGCGGACCGCGATGGTGTTGGGCTGACCGAATTTCAGGTGCGGCGTGACGTCGAATTCGAACACCGTGAAGCCGCTCTCGTGGTACCCCACCTCGTGGCCGTTCACCCAAACCTGGGCGGAGTTGTTGACGCCTTCGAAGCGCAGCCGCACGTGGCGGCCTCGCCACTTCTCCGGCAGCGTGAAGCTGCGGCGGTAGTAACCGACCGCGTCGTCCGGCTGCCACCAAGTCGGCTCGCTGAACTTCGCTACCTCCCAGTAGGACGGAACCTGAATGTCGGACCAGGAGGCGTCGCTGTAGCCCGGCAAGTGGAATCCATCGGAAGGCTCATATTTGCGCAGCTCCTCGTACCACGTGCGCTGCGGCAGCGGGAGCCAGGGCGTGAGGACCCCGTCCGGGCCGCGCAGAAACACCTCGATGAGGCGCGTGCCGGGAAACTGTTCGGGAGCGAAATGCAGCCGCACGAAACGGGCCCGCGCCGGATCGGCGCGGATCCACGTCTCGGCGCTCTGTCCGTCGGCGGACGCCGTGCCCCAGTCGGTCCACTGCGCGCCGTCCGGCGAGATGTCGGCGCGCACCACGACGTTGGCCGGTTTTACCCAGTTTATTCGGATTCCCGCGACCGCCCGCAAGCTCCTCGCCGCGCCCATGTCGAGCTGCCACCAGGTCGGACCCCGCTGTTGCGGGTGCGGCCTCCAGACCTGCCTGGACCAGTTGCTGCCCGCCTCCGCCGCGAGGATAGTCCCGGCGACGGGCACCGGGGGCGACGTGAACCAGCGGCCCGCGGAGGTCTCCATGCCGCTGGCGGGATCGAGAAATGCGGCCTGGGATGAGGCGCTCACCGGACCGAAGCGGACGGGCGCGGCCGCCAGCAACCGGTTGTCGCGCCGCAATTGGAAACGCCATGTTCCGTTCAGCGAGACGCGGTCGTCGCGATAGCCGGTCCCCGCGGGCGCAAGCCACGGGCAAGCCAGCGCCAAAAGGAAGATGGATGTCCGGCCGTGTTTCATATGCGCCTACTTCGACTCCGCGAAAGCCAGCAGCTTTCCAAGCGTGCCGGTCTCGATCTGGACTTGGGGTTCGAAGTTCGAGCCGCACACATACTCGATCAGGCTCGAGAGAAGCTGTCGCGCCACCGGGCGCTTGTCGAGGTTTTTGGTCAAGTCAAACGCGGAGACCAGAAGCTTGCCGCGGCCAACTTTCGCCTCGAAGACGGCGCCGAGCTTGTAGTTTCGATGGTAGTCGTCAATGATCTGGACCAGGGGACGGAACGCCGCCGGGGTGTCGTTGAGCACGAATGCGGGCGCGTCCTGGGTGAGTTCATGCCACTGGTAGTCGCTGTGAAAGCCGGTGGGGAAGGAGGCCAGCGCGGGATGCGAGGGATCGCAGAGGATGCCGAGCGTGCCGGGCTGTTTCGGAAACCAGGTGAGAGACCAGAACACCGGCAGGAAGCGCGTCGGGATCGTGCTCGCGCCGGCGCGGTTGCCCGGCCAGAGCAGCAGGACCTTGCCGCCCTGCTCGAGCTTCCGCCGGGCCGCCGCGTCGAAGGCGCTGGTGACGAGCATGTCGCCACAGCCGGCGACGCCGGCCGTTTTGGGGTAGACCCAGATGTCCCACCGGTTGCCGGCCGGCGCGCCTTCCAGGCGCGCTTCGAGCCGCAGCCGCGCAGCCTTGCCGACGGCGACCAGCGCGGTGCGGATCTCGCCCAGAGTGGCCACCTGCCCGCGGCTGACCGCCGCCGGCTGGGTCTTGCCCGAGGCGATCGTCTTGCCGGCCTCATCGCGCAACGTCCAGGCCGCCGTGGCGTCGCGCAAATCGGCCTTGCCGTAATGCGCCACTTGGATCTTCGCGGCAAACGTCTCGTCGTTGGTCCAGACGTGCTTCGCGAATCTTGCCAGCGCCACCGTCTCTCCGAAGAAACCGCGCATCTCTTCCGGTTTCAGGATGCCCTTGGTTTCCCAAAACGAATCCAGCAATCCGATCAGCGCCTCGCCCTGGCCGGGGAAGTCCTGAAGCTGGAGCAACTGCACGCCGCCGAAGTTGGGCGTGCGCAGCGCGGCTTCGATGTCTTCCTTGTACAGCAGCCACGCGAACCTGCCCGAGGCCAACTGAAATTGCCTGCTCTGATCCAGCATGCCCCGCTGCTCGAGTTGGGCCCGGAAGGCTTCGAGATTGCGCGGTTTCAGCACGCCGGTGTACTTGGCGATCTCCGCGTAGTCGGGATGCGTGACCCACTGCCCAAGTTCGTGCGCCACCAGCGGCATCCCGAACAATTGAGCTTTGTCCGAGAAATCGTAGTCGGTGCCCGAATCGGTTTCAGCGAAGCGCGATCCATGGATCCGCAGCGGCCCTTTCACCGTCGTGTGCGTGACGTAATAATCCGAGGTCGGCCCGGCTGCCCGGCGCCTGTGGTCGGCCGTGAAAGTGTACAACCTTCTGGTATCCGCGTTCTTCAACTCGGCCACCAGTTGGTCCATGAACCCATAGTCGCCGGTGAGTTCGTTGCCCAGACAGAGCATGGTGAACGAAGGGTGGTTTCCATACGTCCGGAGGATGCGGTGTCCCTCGGCCCGCATGAATTCGTTCAGAGCCGGGTCGAGCCCTACCCGATTACTCCAGAGGGGAAGCTCGACGTGGAGCAGGAAGCCGGCGCGGTCCGCCGCTTCGAAAGCCGCCTCCGGCGGGCACCAGGAATGGAATCGGAAGTGGTTCAAGCCGTAGTTGCGCGCGATGCGGAACAGCCGCGCCCAACCTTCCACCGCCATCGGCGGATAGCCGGTCATTGGGAAAATGTTGCACTCGAGCGTGCCGCGCAGAAAGATCGGCCGGCCGTTCAGCACAAACTGCCGGTCTCGCGTTCCGATCTCCCGCAGGCCAAACGTGCCGTGCCACTGGTCGCGGAACGGACCGGCGGCAAGGCTGAGCGTGAGGTTCTCGAGATTGGGCTCGTACTCGTCCCATGGCCTGGTTTGCACACCCAGCGGCGCCGTCAATTCGACCTTCTGTTCGGCGCCCGCGATCTCCACCGCCACCCGAACTTCCGAGCCCGCAACTCCGATCTCGCCTCGCACCGGCTTCCCCGTGGCATTGCGCAGCGTGGCGACGAGCTGGACGGACTTCGCCGCGGCGTTGGGCTCAATCCGCACCGCGTCGATCCACACGGGATCGCTGGCGCGCAGTTCCAGCCGTCCCACAATGCCGTTCCAGTTGGTTTGCGTATGCTCGGTGACGCTGTGTGCGTTGCGGCCCACGTCAATCGAGTACGTGTTATCCACGCGAATCGTGAGCGTATGAGCGCCGGGAGCGACCGCGCCCAAGTCATAGATGTGCGGCGTCGAGAGGCTATTCTGAGTTCCGAGCGCTCTGCCGTCCACCCAAACGTCGGTCTGCCAGTGGGGCCGCTCGAGAAACAGCGAGATCCGTTTGCCGCGCCACGGCTCGGGAATCACGACAGAGCGCTGATACCAGGCTGCTCCTTCAAAGAGGAAAGGCCGGGAGAGCCAGCCTCGGGAGGCGCCCGCGGTCTTCAATCCGTAGCCGGCCTGGTCCGTGCTGCCGGGCAGGAAAATGCCGTCTCCCTCGAAGCGTTGCTCCTGCCATCTCAGTGGCACACCCGATTTCTCGGCGTCGAGCCGGAACCGCCAGTTCCCCGCCAGAGGAATCACGTTAGTCTGCGCTCCCAGCGGCAGAATCGTCAGAAGCAGAACTGCGAGTCTCATCGTGCGCAACTCCTTAGCGCGTCGGATCTTACTTTGTACCTTACCAGAAGCGAGACACGCTCGCCGCTCCTTCACCATGAGAAAACACCGGACAGACCCGGTGTCGTGCGCGGAAGTCCGACCCTCAGAATTGGCGCTGTAACGCTTCGTAACGTGTCAGAGCACTTGACGCCACACTTTGACCCTGCCCGCCAGTTATACCAACGCGAAGCCGATCTCCAAGAGCCAGCGCAGCCTGATCGATTTCCTCGGCGTGCGGACCGACGCCGGCATGCAAGACTATTGCCTGAACATGTACACCGGCGCATAGAGCGCGCCATCGA
>JAUYBU010000017.1 GCA_030693045.1 Bryobacterales bacterium
CTGCCCTTGGGTCCAGATCTCCGCCAAAAAGTACTGGTTGCCATACTGGTTGAACGTCAGCCGCGAGTCTTCCTGGCTCTTCCCCCCGCCGATGCCATGGCCTAACGCAAAGACGCTCTCTTTGGCGTCGGTCGCGACGAGTTGCGCCACGCTTGAAAAGTCGGACCTGAGAACAATGCTGTATTCACCGGCGGGCATCACCTTGCCGGCGGCGGTGAATTCAAACGGAATGTCGGCCGTGAGCCGGCGCGACTGCGCCGCCAGCGGCACTGCCAGCAGGACCAGCACCGTCAAAACACTCAATGTCCCAGCGATTCTCTTTGTCATGTTTCCCTCCTCAGGGTAAGTCTATTTTCGGCGAGGTTTGGCTCCGCGACAAGGTAACGCGGGGAGACGCGTGGGTAACTTCCGAGTAACAGGTACGGTATCCAGGGGCCGGCGTGTTATTCTGAATTCATAGACTCAGAGTCGGAATTGTCTCCTCAAACCACCCAAATCAAGTCGGCGCTGGAGGCCGTCCTGGGTTGCCGTTTGTTTCAACGCGCGCCGCGCGCCGCGCAACTGCTTGGTTACCTGGTCGAGCGTGTGGTGGCGCGGGACCCGGATGGCTTGAAAGAAGCCATGGTGGGGATGGAGGTCTTCCGCCGCTCGCCCGGCTACGACACTCAGGCGGACCCGATCGTGCGCGTATCCGCTCGTCGCCTGCGTTCCATGCTGCGCCAGTACTACGAAGGCGAGGGACGGGATGCCCCGGTGCGCATTGAACTCCCCACCGGCGGCTACGCGCCTGAGTTCCATTTCAAGCCGCAAGCATCGGCCCCGCCCCGCAGCCCGGTCGAGATCCGCCTGCCGGCCGAATCGCAGGGTTGCCCGGTTCACCCGTCGCTGTCGCCCGACGGGGAAGCGATTGCCTTCGACTGGCAAGGACCCGGCGACGCGGCCGAGTGCATCTACGTCCAGTCCCTGGACGCCGATGCGCCGGCGCGCTTCAGCCGCCACCCCGGAAGGGAGCTTCGCCCGGCCTGGTCTCCCAACGGAAGTCAGCTCGCCCATCTCCACGATCCGGGAGAGGGCCGGTTGGAGGTCCATGTGCTGCCCGTGTTCGGCGTCGGCGACCGCACCGTGGCCGAGATCCTGGCCGGGCCCGGCGAACCGCCCAGGATCGATTGGTCTCCGGGCGGGAAGGTGCTCCTCACTTCCGACCGCGCCTCCCCGGAGGCGCCCTCCGCGCTGGCGCTGATCGCGGTCGAGACCGGGGAGCGCTGGCCGATCAGCTCCCCGCCGCCGGAGTCCCGGGGCGATGAGGAAGCGGTTTTTTCGCCGCGCGGCGACCTGGTGGCGTTCCGCCGGCGCGACGGCTCGGGAGCCGACGAGCTGTGGGTGATGCCGCTGGCCGATCCCGCGAAAATGCGCCGGCTCGATTTCGCCAATTGCGGCATCGGCGGACTGGCGTGGGCCCCCGATGGCGCCAGCCTGGTTGTCTGCTGCAGTCGCGGAAGAGGCCCGCAAGGCCTGTGGCGTGTCCCGTTGGACCGAACCGAACCCGCCTTTCTGGCCCAGGCCGGCATGCCCGCGTTATGGCCCGCGATATCCGCCAAAGCTCACAGCCTGGCTTACGTCCGGCCGCTTCTGGAGTCGAGCATCTGGAAAGCCAGTGCGCGCGACCCGGCGGCGGCGCGCCCGCTGATCCAGTCGCGCGGGCTGAACTGCTACCCGCAATTCTCGCCGGACGGCGAACGCATCGCCTTCCGCTCCAACCGCGCCGGAAGCGAAGAGATTTGGGTGTGCGATTCCGACGGAGGCGCGCCGTTCCGCCTGGCTACCCTGGAAGGCGCGCTCGCCGGATGTCCGCAGTGGACTCCCGACGGCAACCACCTGGTGTTCGAGGCGCATCGTCCGCACGGATCCGAGCTGCTCGTGGTAGCCTCCGGCGGCGGTTCGGTGCGCCGCCTGGACCAGACCGCTCACCCCGCGCCTGAACCGCCCGCCCCCGGCCCGTCGGTGTCGCCGGACGGGAACTGGGTCCTCACCTCCCGTCCGGACCGCGCCGAAAACCACATTCTCCTGCTCCTCGACGCTCTCCCCTAAACCGGGGACGGAGTACTCCGTCCCCGGTTTTATTTCTGCCGCGCGAGCCAGCGCGCGCGGCCCTGGCGGAAGGCCTCGATCGTCGCGCGCTTGTCGGTGGGCCGGGCGAACTTGCCTTCGCGCTCCAGCCATTGGATGGATTGATCCATGTAGCGGACGTAGTAGCCGGCGTCGTCCCAGCTCCGGATGGGCTTGCCGTCGAGGATGACGTAACAGGGCGAGGAGTGCGCGAAGACGGTCTCCGGACGCCGGGTCCCGAAGTAGTCGCCCAGCAGCGTGCCGGTGACGGCGTGGACCTTGGAGAAGGCCACCCCGCGCTGGCGGTAAGGCCGGAGGTCTTCCACCACCCGCGCGGCGATCCAGCAGCTCCCCTCCAGAGGGCGCTCGAGGTGGATTTGGGCGCGGTGGTTGCGCCCGTCCGGCGTCGAATCCGCGACCGTCTGCCCGTTCACCACGATCTCCAGTTTGTGATAGGGCAGTTGCGATTCGGCCGACGCCTGGATGGATACGACGCTAGCCTTCCCGCGCTTGAGTTCGAGCGTCTCGCCGGCCTCGCGGCCGTTCACCGTGAACGACAGCAGAGGGCTGTTGGTCACGAACGTGCGGCCCCGCCTGAGAGCGTCGATCCACGCCTGGTAGCTCAACTCGCCGTCCACTTTGGCGTAGACCCGGTTGGCCCCGACGGTGACGTAGTTGGTCATCTTGTCGGTGCCGGCGGTGGCGGTCAGCTTGAAACCGCAATTCAGGTAGCGGTACCACAGGCGCAATCCGTCGTTGGCCTGGACCTCGGGCACCACCTGCCGCGTGAACACGGCGAATTCCCGGGGGTCCAGAACCGACAGGATCTCGAGCCCGTCCAGCTTCTCGGAAATCACGTCCAGGGGGCATTCGACGCCCGGCCAGCTTGGGAAGTGCGCCCACGACACGTATCCGCCCTGCGCGTGCGCCTGGTCGCACACGCCCAGGTGCAGCGGGTAGTGCTCGGCCTGCGCGGTCTTGACGGGCTGGATGAGCTTCTTGAGATTCAACAGGCACAGGTGGCCGAGCTGGTGATTGCGGAACTCCTGGGTGACGTAAACCAGCCGGCCGCGGGTCGAATGAATGTCGGTCTGGCCCTGGAACCGGTCCTGGTCGGCGGTGAAATCCGACGTCAGGATATTGGCCACGTTGAGGTCTTCGGCCTCCATTTCGAGCCGGCAGGTTTTCGGCGATATGTGGTGAATGTGGATGTCGCCGCCGAACCAGCCCCGCCCTCCGATCGAGGACCAGCGCGAAATCGGAATCGGGCCGGCGCCGGTGATTTCGCCTTCGGCGATGGCGTATTCGTACCCCTTGACGACCTGGTATTTCAGCGGCAGACTGGCGGGATCGACCCTGAAACTCCCATTGACGTAAGAGAAGCGGCGCGACTGGAACCGCACATCGCCTTCCTGCGCCTCTTCGGCGAGCGTCGCCGGATGCCCCAGCGGAGCGGCCTCATTGCCGGCGGCGTCCACCAGCCGGATGCGGGCGGGGACCGGGGCGCCCTCCGGGCCGCCGGTTTCGCGATCCACGATCCGGCATTCCACCGGCCCTCCGGCGGCCTTCAACAACCGGCCCGCCGCCAAACCGCAGACCAATTCTCTTCTTCTCATAGTCTAGATTCTTGCACATTACCCAGCCGCTTTCGCCGATTCTAAGGGGGCCGCGCGCCAGGCGGCACGGAACTCGCGAACAGCAGTCATACTCCTGGGCTGGGGGCCGATAAGCCATTAGTCAGGGTTCTGACGTCGCCGTCAGCGAACGAAAGCCTGGCATCTCGAAGGCCGGAGAACGGATACGCTCTAATGGCTGCAGACCGCACCACCAAGCTCCCCGAAATCCTGGCGAAGTCCGAGGAAAACATCCTTCAGGCTTGGCTGAAGGAACAACTGGCCGCCCTGTCGCTGCGCAAAGACCCGCTGCCGGTATCCGATCTGCGCCGGGGGTCGGGCGAGTTCCTGTCGCTGCCCATCCAGGCGGCCGACGCTGGCCACGACCATCGTGGAGCTGGGGCTTTCACTGGCCAACGTCAGCACCGCCCTCGACGTGGACAAGGCCATGGAGGTTCTCTTGTCCCAGCCGAAAACGCTCGCTGAGGAATACGGCCATGGACATTGTCAGGGGTAAAACCCTGGAACTGCGAACGTCCCAACAGGCCCAGGCGGTCCAGAGGGCCCTGCGCGGAGCCGCCGGCCTCCGCCAGCGGAAGGAGAGGCCCGACCATGGCCGATAAAGGAAAGCCGCTGATCCTGAACGTCGACGACGACGACGCAGGGCGCTACGCCACCACCCGTACTCTCCAGCAAGCGGGCTTCCAGGTGCTGGAAGCCGCCACCGGCCGGGAGGCGTTACGCCTGGCCCAGGAGTGCCCGGACCTGGTGGTCCTCGACGTAAACCTGCCCGACATCGACGGCTTTGAGGTCTGCCGCCAGATCAAGGCGAATCCGCGCACGGCCGCCATTCCGGTGGTGCATCTGTCGGCCACCTTCGTGGGCAGCGAAAGCCGGATCGCCGGCCTGAATGAAGGCGCCGACGGCTACTTGACCCAGCCCGTCGAGCCGCGGGAACTGGTGGCCACCATCAACGCCTTCCTGCGTCTGAAGGCCAGCGAGCGGGCGCTGCGCGAAGCGGGAAAGCAGTGGCAGACCACCTTCGACGCCGTCAGCGACGCCATTTGCCTGCTCGACCTGGACCGGAAAATCCTGCGCTCGAACCAGGCCATGGCCGCGCTGGCCGGCGGCAACCCGGAGGACCTCATCGGCCGTCGTTGCTGGGAGATCGTTCACAGTACGACGGGGCCGATTCCGGAATGTCCGTGCGGGCGTATGTTGATCTCACAGCGCCGGGAGCAGGTGGAAATGCAATTGGGAGACCGTTGGTTTGAGGTCACGGCGGACCCGGTGCTGGACGAGCGCCAGGTATTGCAGGGCGCGGTCCATGTCATTCGCGACATCACCGGGCGCAGGCGGGCGGCGGAGGAGGAAAGGTGGCGCCTCGAACTCCAACTCGCCCAAGCCCAAAAAATGGAGTCCATCGGCCGCCTGGCCGGAGGCGTGGCCCACGACTTTAACAACCTGCTCACGGTGATCAACGGCTACAGTCTGTTGCTGCTCGGCAAACTGAACGCCGCCGACCCGCTCCGGGCCAGCATCGAGCAGATTCACAAGGCCGGGGAGCGCGCCGCGGGATTGACCCAGCAACTGCTGGCCTTCAGCCGCAGGCAGGTGCTGGAGCCGCGCGTGCTCGATCTCAACCGCGTGGTGGGCGAGATGCGCCCGATGCTCGAGCGCCTGGTGGGCGAAGACGTCCGGGTGCGCGTCGAGTTGAGCAAGCAGGCCGGGATGGTCAACGCCGACCCGCACCAGATCGAGCAGGTGATTATGAACCTGGGGGTGACCGCCCGGGACGCTATGCCGCAGGGCGGCAAACTGCTGATCGAGACCGATGTCGCCGAGTTGGATTCGAGCTATGCCCGATCGCATCCGGAGGCGCACGCGGGCCGCTACGTCCTGCTGGCGGTGAGCGACACCGGCGTGGGCATGGACCCCGAGACGCGGCGGCAGATCTTCGAGCCGTTCTTCACCACCAAGGG
>JAUYBU010000255.1 GCA_030693045.1 Bryobacterales bacterium
GGTTCGAGACTTTCAACTCCTTCAACAAGGTAAACCTGAGCAACCCCACGACGACCCAGAATTCGGTCAACTTCATGCGCATTACCAGCACCATCGGCGATCCCCGCATTCTTCAATTCGCGCTTCGTCTCAGCTTCTGAGGCGGCCGGCCTGGCGCCCCGGCGAGCCGGGACGGCGCGGACCACGGGATCTGATATTCTGAGACACGGCGTTTGCGGGAATCGGGTTGACTTCGGATAAGGAGAGGCGAATTTATGAAACAGCGTTGTGGTCTGATCGTGGGATGCCTTTGGCTGGCATCGCTGTGCATCGCGGAAACGGCCGTGCCGGCCAGGAACGTCATCGTCTACAAGGAGGCCGGGCGATTCGGCGGCTGGCCCGCCAACCACGGGATCTGGTCCTGGGGCAATGAGATCCTGGTCGGCTTCGAGGCCGGCTACTTCCGCAACACCGACCGCGGCCACGCGATCGACTACACCAAACCCGCCGGGCACTTGCTGGCACGCAGCCGGGACGGCGGCGAGACCTGGACCATCGAGAAGCCCGAGGGGCTGAAGCCTCCACCGGGAGCGCGCCAGGCCGGCGTTCCCACCGAGGAGGGCCGTCCGGTGACCGACTGTCCCGGCAATATCGACTTCACGGCGCGGGGCTTCGCGCTGACCGCGCGCATGGCCGACATCAATATCGGACCTTCGCGCTTCTACTACTCCCACGACAAGGGCAAGACCTGGAACGGCCCGTTTCGCATTCCGGACTTCGGGCAGCCAGGCATAGCGGCGCGCACCGACTACCTGGTCAATGGGAAGCGCGACCTGACGATGTTCCTCACCGCGGCCAAGGCCAACAAGCGCGAAGGCCGCGTGATCTGCGTCCGCACGAAGGATGGCGGGAAGACGTGGAACTTCGAGGGCTTTGTCGGGCCGGAGCCGGGAGCCGACGATTTCGCCATCATGCCCTCTTCGGTGAGGCTCTCGCCCACGACGATTCTGACGGCGATCCGGCACCGGCCGTTTATCGACGCCTACCGCTCCACCGACAACGGCAAGACCTGGTCGTTCGTCAACAAGCCCGCGCCGAACACCGGCCGCGGCAATCCGCCCGCCCTCATCAAGCTGAAGGACGGACGTTTGGCGGTCACCTACGGATTCCGGGCCGAGCCGTACGGCATGCGCGCGCGGCTGAGCACCGACGGCGGAGCGACCTGGGGGGAGGAGATCATCCTCCGCCAGGACGGAGGCAATTGGGACCTCGGCTACCCGCGAACCGTCCAGCGGCCCGACGGCAAGATCGTGACGGTCTATTACTTTAACGACGCAGCGGATCAGGATCGCTATATCGGCGCAACCATCTGGGATCCGGGCAAAGGTTCGGGCAAGGCCAAATGAATCGACGGATTTTTCTGCACTCCATCCCCGCGCTCGCGGTCCAAACCGCCGCGCGCCCCATCCGCACGGCCATCTGGGGCACCCAGCACAGCCACACCTCCGGCAAACTCCGGGCCATGAAGGACTCACCGCTCTACGAAGTTGCGGCCATCTGCGAGAACGACCCCGCGGCCAAGTCGCGCGCCCTCAAGGATTCGCGCTTCCAGGGCCTGCCGTGGGTGTCCGAGGAACAACTTCTCAACGACCGCTCGCTGCAGCTCATCGTTGTCGAGTGCGGCGTCTGGGAGGCTCTGCCCATGGGCCAAAAGGTCATTGCGGCGGGCAAGCATCTGCATCTCGAAAAGCCTCCCGGCAATACGTGGGCGCCTTTCAAGGCGCTGGTGGAGGAAGCGCGCCGCAAGAAGCTGCTGCTCCAGACCGGATACCTCTGGCGGTGTCATGAGGGCGTCAGCGCCGCTCTGGACGCCGCCCGCAAAGGCTGGCTCGGCGATGTTCTCATGGTCCGCGGAACCATGAACTCCGACCGTGACGCCGCACAACGCGCGGTCGAGGCGAAGTACAAGGGCGGCGGGCTGTTCGAACTCGGAGGGCACGTCATCGACCGCATCGTCGAACTGCTCGGCAGGCCGGTCAAAGTCCAAAGCTGGCTCCGCCACCACACCAGCATCGCCGACACTCTGGCCGACAACAACCTCACCGTCTTCGAGTACGAAAAGTCGCTCGCCGTCATCGCGCAGACCGCGCGCATGTCCGGCTCGGGAGATCATCGCTCGTTCGAGATCATCGGCTCCGATGGAACCGTCATGGTCTGGCCGGAAAGCTCTCCGCCCCGCATGAGGGTTCACGTGCGGAAGGCCCAAGGCCCCTACAAGGCCGGTTGGCAAGACATCACACTAGGCCCTCAACCGCGCTTCGTTGGCGACTTTCAGGAGCTTGCCCGGGCCATCGCCACGGACCAACCGCTGAGACTCTCCTACGATCACGAACTGCTGCTGCACGAAACTTTGCTCCGGGCCTCGGGCGAACTGGCGTAGGCCTCCCGGCCTGTCATTTATGTAGAAGAAGACAGGCCAGGAGGCCTGTCCTACACCCCAAGCGCCATCGCCCTTGTCTCTTTCAGCGTGGTCATCGCGTCGCGGGAGGGTACATACTCCATCGCCACGAAGTCGGAATACCCCGTCTCGCGAATCGCGCGGAATACGCTGGGAAAGTTGATCTCCCCGGTGCCCGGTTCGTGCCGCCCCGGAACGTCCCCCACGTGGATGTGCCCGATGTGCGCGATGTTCTTCCGGATCGTCTCGATCAGATTCCCTTCCATGATCTGCGAGTGGTAGGTGTCATACAGGATCTTTACGAACGGGCTGCCCGTTTCGCGGACGATCTCGAACGCTTCCGCCGTCCGGTCCAGGTAGTAGTCGGCGTGGTTGTTGCCGCGCGGGTTGAGAGGCTCGACCGGGGCCAGCGTGTTGACCACTTCCACGATCATCGTCACGCCATGCGGGCTGACCACGTCATGGGCCCGCTTCAACCCTTCGACGATCGAGTCGTGCTGCGGCGCGCGCGGTCTCCCCGGGACCTTGAACCCGCTCAGCACCACCAGGCGGCGGCTCTCGAATCGCCTGGCCGCCTCGGTCGAGGCGCGCATCTCCGCCAGAAAGCCCTCGCGCTCGGCCGGGTCGCACAAGCCCATGCCCTTGGGGTTCACACCGATGTTTCCCACCAGGCACACGCACTCAAGCTCCAGCTTGCGCTTGAGTTTCACGATGCGGTTCGAGTCCGCCGCCCGCCAGTCGCCAAACTCGAATCCCTGGTAGCCGGCCTCGGCCACTTTTTCGATTTGGGCATCCAGCGGCAGGCCCGGAAACAGCGCTTCCACCCGGACTGACAGCTTGAAACCGGCCGGCTTCCGTTGCCCTAGCACCAGCGGCGCGGACAGCCGCAGCAAGTCTCGACGCAGCATCCGATCAAGTGTATCATGGTCACTGAGGAATGCTGCCACCCATGTTCAGATCCGCCCTTCCGCTCTGTATTGCCGCCGTCGCCACGCTGCCCGCCACGCTCCGCGCGCAGTCCGTCCGTGTCATCCCGTTCAGTGAGAGCACGCCGTTTACGATGGGCGACGTCACGTCCCGCCGGATCGTCCATCCGGACCTCGGGGCGAAGATGACCACGCTGAACTACTCGGTCTCCAAACCGGGCGCTGAGTTCGCGCAGCACGTTCACGACGGCTCCGACGACACGATTCTCATCTTTCAAGGCGAGGCGAATCTCCGCCAGGGCGACTCGCTGCACCTGTTCCGCGCCGGCGATGTCGTCTTCGCGCCCGCCGGCCAGATCCATGGCACCGTCACCGCCGGCACGGGCGAAGCGATCATGATTAGCTTTCAGAATCCGCCCGACCTGGTCCTCTACACCGGTGCGCGCGACTCGAAGAAGACCGGCGCCGCCCCGCCCAAGGGCTTGGTCACCCCGGGCGCCGTGAAGTACCTCAGGTTCGACGACAAGAACGGCTACTTCACCTCTCCCGCCATGGGCTCGAACCGCGTCGCGGGCGCTCACCGCAAGCTTAAGCCGGCGGAGACCTTCAAGACGACGGTGAAGGCCGGCGGTGAGCAGGTGCTCTTTGTGTGGAAGGGCGCGATTCAGGTGAAAGACAAGACCGGCAGCTACAGGGCGGGCGAGAAAGACGCCGTCTTCATCCAAGGCCCCGCGGATCTGACGGTCAGCGGCGCGCCCGGCGCCGCGGAAACCCGCGTGATCCAGATCCAGGCCCCGCCGGTCGCGGGCGAAAAGTAGCCGTGCAACGAAGGACGTTCTCCGCGGCTCTGCTCGCCCCGGTTCTGCCGCCGCCCGCCGGGAAGATCGGCGTCGCGGTGATCGGCACCGGCCACGGTCATGCGATCAGCAAGATCCGCGCCCTTCGCGGCATGTCCGAATACGATCTGGCCGGCGTTTGCGCCCATCCCGGCGAACCCGCCGATAGCGACGCCTTGCGCGGCCTGAAGTGGCTCCCGCTCAAACAGGTGTTGGACGACCCCACCATCGAACTCGTGGCCATCGAGTCCGCCGACGTGGACCGCAATCTCGACTACGCCGAACAGTGCGTTCAGGCCGGGAAGTTCGTCCATCTCGACAAGCCGCCCGGCGCGGACCTGGGGCGGTTGTGCAGCCTGTTCGCCGAGGCGGCCAAGCGCAAACGGATTGTCCAGATGGGTTATCAGTGGCGCTACCATCCTGCCTTTCAAGCCGTCATGGAGGCCGCCCGGCAGGGATGGCTGGGACGCATTTACCGCTTTCGCGCCTCCATCGACAAGCTCATTCTCGCCGATGAGCGCCGCCTTCTGGCCAAGTTTCGCGGCGGCATGATGTTCTCCGAGGGCTGCCACCTGGTCGATTGCGCCGTGGCCGTGCTCGGCAAGCCGCGCAAGGTGACCGGCATCCTGCGGCATGACGGAACCCTTCCCGACCAACTCGCCGACAACACCCTCGCTATCCTGGAATACGATCGCGCGCTGGCCGAGATCTCGCTCGCCGGATTTCATCCGCGCGGCGCCAGCCACCGGTTCGTCGAGATCTCGGGCCTCAACGGATCGGCCCGGCTCCAACCCTATGTCTTCCCCTCCCGGCTGACTGTCGATCTCGCCGAAGCGGCGGGGCCGTATAAGGCCGGGATGCAAACCATCGACCTGGCGGCGCCGCCGGGCCCCGGTTACACTCCCGACTTCCGCGAGATGGCGGCGGTCATTCGCAGTGGATCGCGCGCCACTTATTCCGTGGAACACGATCTGAATACCCACGAAACCCTGCTCCGCGTTTGCGGTATGCTTGGGTGATTAAATTTGAGGAGCGTCTCCATGTCGCATCTCTCCAGACGTACCGTGGTTAAAACCGCGGCGCTGGTGCCCATTCAGGCAGTGCGCGGCTCCGCGCAGAACAGCGCCGTCAAAATCGGTCTCATTGGCGCGGGCAGCCGCGGCACCTACACCGCCGGCACGGTCGCCAAAGACTCGCGAGCCAAGGTCGTAGCCATCTGCGACGTCTTCGATGAGCAGATCGCCGCCGCCCGCAAGAGGATTCCCGCGCCGGACGCCAAGGCCTTCAAGCGATACCAGGACCTGCTGGCCAGCGATGTCGACGCGGTGATCATCGCCACGCCGGTGTTCCTCCATCCGGATCACTTCGAGGCCGCGGTCAAGTCCGGAAAACACGTCTACATGGAGAAGCCGGCGGGCCTGGATGTCGCCGGGTGCAAGCGGGTCATGAAGATCGCCGACAGCGCGGACCGCAAACAGAACATCACCTTCGGCTTCCAGCAGCGCTATGGCGGCGTCTATGTCAAGGCCAAGCAGATGCTCGACGCCGGCGCCATCGGCAAGGTCCGCGAGGTTCACGGCGAATTCCTCAAGTTCGCCCTGACGGGCGACGAACCCGTTCTCCCCGCGCCGCGCACCGAAGAAGAGAAGATCCGCCAATGGAAACTGTGGCGCGCCACGTTCGGCGAGGTCATTGTCGAGACTTACGTCCACAACCTCGACGCCATCAACTGGTTCCTGGGCGCACACCCCATCAAGGCGCTGGGCACCGGCGGGCGAACCGTCGAGAAGCGCGGCGATCTCCTGGACCACATGAGCGTGACCTATGACTACCCGGGCAACGTGCAGATGAGCTTCATCGGCTCGCAGATGACGCCCCGGTTCTTCCGCTCGAACCGCGAACGCTACATTGGCGACAAGGGCTTCATCGAGACCGCGCGGGAATATTGGATCTACAACACGGGTAGCGGCCCTGTGACCGAAAAGTCGGCCCACGACATCACCCAGGACGCCCTCGCCGAGTTCGTCCGCCGCGTGTCCGAGGGCCAGCCGGAGAACGTGGGCGTCCGCGCCGCCGAAAGCACCCTCACCAGCATCCTCGGTCAGTTGGCCGTCGATCGCAAGGGCGAGGTCACCTGGGACGAAATGATGAGGTCCGCTTGACCCAATGGAACAATATCCTGTCCCGCGATTCCGGGCTGACATTAACCGGCGGACTCTGATTCGCGGCCTGGCCGGATGGGGCGCTGTCACCGTCCTGCCGGCGAAACCCGCCCTGTTCGACGTGCGCGAGCAGGGCGCAGCGGCCGACGGAACCCAACTCGCCACCAAGGCCATCCAGGCGGCGGTCGACGCGTGCGCCAAGGCCGGCGGCGGGCGCGTCTATTTCCCGCCCGGCCGCTATCTCTCCGGCACCGTCTTCCTCAAAACCGGCGTGGCGCTGGAACTGGAAGCCGGCGCGGTGCTGCTCGGAAGCAAAAACCTCGCCGACTACCCCGACGCCATCCCGGCCTTTCGCTCCTACACCGATACCTACACCCGCAAGAGTCTGATTTACGCCGAGAAGGTCGAGAACGTCGCCATCCTCGGGCGCGGCAAAATCGACGGCCAGGGCGCGGCGTTCAAAGGTCCCTATCTGGTCCGGCCGTACATGATTCGCATGATCGAATGCCGCAACATCCTGATCGAGGACGTGACCATCGTCGATTCGCCCATGTGGGTGCAGCACTACCTGGCCTGCGACGACGTGGTCATCCGCGGCATCAAGGTTTCGAGCAAGGTCAACGCCAATAACGACGGCATCGACATCGACTGCTCGCAGCGCGTGCGCATCTCGGATTGCGACATCAACTCGGGCGACGACGCTATCGTGCTCAAAAGCACGGCCAGCCGCCCCACCCGCGACGTGGTGGTCACTAATTGCACCCTGACCACTCTCTGCAACGCGCTCAAACTGGGCACCGAGTCCAACGGCGGCTTCGAGAACATCGCCGTCTCCAACTGCACAATCTTCGACACCCGCCTGGCCGGCATCGCGGTCGAGATGGTGGACGGCGGCACGCTCGACCGCGTGTCCTTCTCCAACATCGTCATGAACAAGGTCGGCGCGCCGATCTTCGTGCGGCTCGGCAATCGCGCCCGGCCGTTCGTTGAAGGCGGCCCCAAACCCGGCATGGGGAAACTGCGCAACGTCACGATCTCGAACGTGCAGGCCACCGGCGCGGACAAAACGGGCTGCTCGATCACCGGACTGCCGGGCTACCCGGCCGAGAATATTACGCTCGACAACATCCGGCTCAGTTTCGTGGGCGGCGGTACGGCGGCCGACGCGCAACGCAAGATCGAGGAGTTCGCCGACAAGTATCCCGAGTATAGAATGTTCGGCACTTTGCCGGCCTACGGCTTCTTTTGCCGGCACGCGCGCAACCTGACTCTGCGCAACGTCGAGACCCGCTTCGAGACGCCCGAGGCCAGGCCCGGCCTGGTGAGAGACGATGTCGAGGGCCTGCGTCTGATCGACTGCGGCTTTGCCAACGGACAGCGATGACGCCGCACCAGAGAGTCCTCACCACGCTCGCTCATCGCGCGCCCGACCGCGTGCCCATCGACTTCGGCGGCACCATGGTCACCGGCATTCACGTCAGCGTGGTCGCGGCCCTGCGCGATTTCTACGGCCTGGAGAAACGTCCCGTCAAGGCGCTCGACCCGGGCCAGATGCTGGGCCTGGTGGAAGACGATCTCAAGACCGCCATGGGCATCGATGTCGAAGGCGTCTTCCGGCGCGCCACCCGCTTTGGCTTTCCGCTCGACGACTGGAAGCCGTTCCGCATGTACGACGGCCTCGAAATCCTGGTCCCCGGTCAGTTCAATTACACCCTCGACGACAACGGCGACACCTTGATGCACCCGCAAGGCGACGTGAGTGCGCCGCCCAGCGCGCGCATGCCCAAAGACGGCTACTTCTTCGACGCCATCATCCGCCAGGACCCCATCGACGAGGATCGTCTGAACCCCCAGGACAACCTCGAGGAGTTCGGGCCGGCGTCCGAGGCCGAGCTGCAGCACCTGGCCGAGAGCGCCCGCGCCGCCAGGGCCACCGGACGAGCCGTCATCGCCAGCTTCGGCGGAACGTCGTTCGGCGACATCGCGCTGATCCCCGCGCCGGCGCTGAAGCATCCCAAAGGCATCCGCGACATCACCGAGTGGTACATGGCAACGCGCGCGCGGCGCGGCTACGTCCACCAGGTATTCGAGAAGCAGTGCGAAATCGCGCTGGCGAATTTCGCGCGCATTCACGCCGTCGTGGGCGGCTGGATTGACGTGGTCTTTGTCTGCGGAACCGACTTCGGCACGCAGAAATCGTCGTTCTGTTCGGTCGAGAGTTTCGACGAATTGTGGCGCCCCTACTACAAGGCCATCAACGACTGGATTCACCGCAACACGAATTGGAAGACCTTGAAGCACTCCTGCGGCTCGGTGGCCAAGTTTTATCCGTCGTTCATCGAGGCCGGTTTCGACATCATCAATCCGGTCCAGTGCTCGGCCGCGGGCATGGACCCCGAGGTGCTGAAGCGGGCGTTCGGCGACCGCCTGGTCTTCTGGGGTGGCGGTGTCGATACGCAGAAAACATTGCCCTTCGGGAAGCCCGGGGAGGTGCGCCAGGAAGTGCTGCGCCGCCTCGAGGTCTTCTCCGCTAACGGCGGCTATGTGTTCAACGCCGTTCACAACATCCAGGCGCGCACCCCGGTGGCAAATATCGTCGCGATGCTGGAGGCCGTAAAAGAGTTTCACGGCCGGCCCCGAGCTGGTGTACATTCAGACTGATATGAATCGCAGAACTTTCACTTTGACTTCCGCCGGCGCGGCGGCCTCTCTGACGGCAGCGGCGGCAGCCCCCAAGAAGGGCATCTTCGAATTGCGCTTTTTCCGGCTGCGCAATTCGGCCGATAACCAGGCGCCTCGGGTTTCCGACTTCCTCAAGAGCGCCATTCTTCCGGCGGCCGAGCGCAACGGCTTCGGTCCGGTGGGCGTGTTTCGCAACCTCATCGGCGGCGCTGAAGGGCCGTTCATCATGTTGCTCACCGGCTATCCGTCGCTGGCGGCGTTGGAGAATCTCGGCGCCGACAGCGAGTTCGTCAAACAGGTCGGGGCGTTCAACGCCCAGCCGGGGCTGAACTATATGCGCATGGAAACTTCGCTGTTGCGCGGCTTCGACTCGATGCCCACGATCGCGGTGCCGCCCACCGACGCCAAGCGCCCCGGGCGTATCTTTGAAATTCGCACTTACGAATCGAATAACCTCACCACGCTCCGCCGGAAGATGAAGATGTTTGACGATGGCGAGATCGGCATCTTCCGGCGCGCCGGCATGCAGCCGGTGTTCTTCGGCGAAACCATCGTCGGGCGCAACATGCCCAACCTGACCTACATGCTGGGATATGACGACCTGGCGCACCGCGACAAGACCTGGCGCGCCTTCGGAAGCGATCCCGAATGGCAGAAGATGCGTGCGCTGCCCGGATTGAGCGATGCCGAGATCGTGTCCAATATCACGAATTTCCTGGTGTCGCCTTTGCCGTTCTCGCCCATTCGGTAAAGACTATGGCTCCACCTCCGGACCTGCTTTCCGCAATACGGTCGGTGGCCGAAGCACTGCTGATCGGCCTGTTGGTGGGGTTTGAACGAGAAGCTTCGCAGGCCGGCGAGGCCGACAAGCACGCCGGCTTTCGCGATTTCCTCCTGATCTCGGTGACCGGCTGCCTGTGCGGGTTGCTGGAGATGCCATGGCTTGCGGCCGCCTCGCTTGCTTCCATCACGGTGTTGCTTGCCGTCGCCCACCATCACAACGTGGAGCGTCACGGTATCACCACCGAGATGGCCGCGGTGGCGACCTTCAGCCTCGGTTATCTCACCTCCACGCGCCTGCTTCCGGACGGCGCGATGCTCGCCATCGGTCTGTCGATCGTCATCGTGGCGTTTCTCGGGGCCAAGCGCGCGATGCAGAAGTTGGTGTTCGAGACAATCACCGAGAACGAGTTCCGGGACACACTCCGGTTCCTGGCCATCATCTTCATCATCCTCCCGCTGTTGCCGGCGGGCGAGTTCGGCCCGTACCGGTTCTTCTCGCCGCGACGGGTCTGGTTGTTCATCATCCTGGTTTCGTCGATTTCCTACGTCGGTTACTTTCTTCAAAAGTTTCTCGGCGCCGGACGAGGCCTGGCGCTGACGGGACTGCTGGGCGGAATCGCTTCGACAACCGCGGCCACCACCGCGTTCGCCAAGGACGCCGCGGAGAAACCATACAACTTGAAGCCGCTTTGGCGCGCCTCGATCATCGCCAACACGGTGTGGTTTCCCCGCGTCACAACGATTCTCTTCGTGATGAGCCCGGCGCTGGCCATAGCCACGCTGCCGCCTCTGGCGGCGATGACGGCCGCGGGCCTGCTGCTGGCGTTCTTCGTCGCGCGCCGCGAGGCGCAGCCCACCGACCAGAGCCAGGTGTCGGTGGGCAACCCTTTTCGCCTGCTGCCGGCTCTCAAATTCGGCGCGCTGTTCACCTTGATCCTGCTGGCCGGCAAGGCGGCGGCCGCCGAATTTGGAGCCGGGGCGGTCTACTGGACCAGTGTCATCGGCGGTTCGTTCGACGTCGATGCGGTCGCCGTGACACTGTGCGATCTGGTCGGCGGAAGCCGAACCAGCCTCGAGGTTGCCAGCGTGGCGCTGCTGCTGGCGCTCGCCTCAAACGCCGTCCTGAAGACCGCGCTGGCCTTCTATGCCGGTAAGCGCGCGTTCGGCTGGCGCATCGCGGTAATGTTTGCGGTGATGTTCGCGGCCGGAGCAGTGGTCTATTTTACGATCCGCTGAGTTCGCTACGAGATCCGCTGCTTCTCGCGCGGCGGCTTGACGCCCGCGGCGATCATCTTCTGGCGCAACGGCTCGGCGCCCGGGATGTCGGAGTAATGGAACAGGGCCTGGAGCACCTTGGGATAGCCCTCCAGGGCGGCCACCGCTTTCGCCCAACGTTCGGGATCGCGCTGTTTCAACTCCGGCGCCAGGTCCAGGCAGATCGCCAGGTAGGCCGCCCGCGCCAGAGTCTGCTCATTGTCGCCGGCGGCAATCTCGCTTTCGATTTCCACGCGAAACTTCGCGCGCAGCGCCGCGGTCTGTTCGGCGACCACCGGGAGGGGCGCGAAACCAGCCCGCGTTTCGGCCGCGGCGTCGGCCGCCATGACGCGTCCGGCCAAAGCGATCAACCGGTCGCCGAACTTCGTGACGGTCTCGTCCCGCGGCATGTTGTCGCGGCTGGTGTTGCGGAAGACGTCTTTGATCGTCCAGCCCTGCCGTTTGAACCAGCGCTCGCCTTGAATGACGCCGATGATGGTCCCTGAAGTGGCCGCATTGTTATCGGCGTCCCATCCGAAATTGAAGGCGTGGCGCACCGTCTCGACGAAATCGCCGCGCCCGTAAAGCAGCGCCGCGATGGTCGAGGCGCCGTTCAGTTCCACGCCGTTGCGATCGCGCATGGCGCCGTTGTGATGGCCGTAGGTCTGTTGAATCAGCCGTCTGGTGGCGCGCCAGTCCGAGGGATTCTCCTTGTGCCAGCCGCGCACATCGGCCAGGATGCGGCGCATCAGGCTCTGGGGATCGGTGGCCGCCGCGCCCGCGTCCAGGATCTTCCCGAGGTCGCCGGTCACGAACGCCGTCGCGATCATCGCCGAAAACATCCGCGCCGCCTGCGCCGGTTCCAGATCGATGGCCACCCGCGTGTAGTAGTGCGCCAGGCGCGCCGCCGTGCGCGGCCTGCCGGGTGCGATCAGCCCCCACGTTTCGCTCAGAAACTGGCCCGATAAATTGAAATCGGCCCACGGATTGAACTGAATCTGGCCGGTGAGCGGCGGGTCCAGGCCGATGTCCATCAACTGCCGCACATACAGGTTCGAGCACCAGATGCGGCGGTTGATGTGCGACTTCCAAAGCTCGCTGATGCGCCCGGGCTTGATAAACAAAGTGCCCGACCGTTCCATCTCGACAATGTAAATCCATTCGACGTCGGTGTCGTCGTCGGTCCAGGCGCCATTATCGAGCGACGGCGTGTACTGAGTGACGTTGCCCGGCTCCGCGATGTATTTCATCTCGTGCTTGAGGCCGTTCAGATCGCCCAGGATCTGGCCCAGAAGCCCGCCGCGGATCTTGTCGCGGACCGCATCGGAGGGAAACGGCTTGGCGGCGCTTGCGGCCAACATCGCGCAGGGAACGCCGTAGAGGAGAAGCGCAAGAGATCGTGATGTCATTTTGTTTGCGCCGCCGGGCGAAAGGCGAAATCCCAAACCTGGATGTTGCCCTTGCCCTCGGTGTATTGATAGACCGCGTACTCGCCCGGCGTCAGCGGCTTCACCGGCCAGATCTTGTAAACGTCCTCCCGCACCTGCCGCCGGAAGACCTCGACGATGTCCATCTCGTCCACGATCTCCTTGCTGATCGGGATAATGCTCCACTTCTGCACGATGCGCGATTCCTTCTTCGCCGAGAGCCGCGCGATGCCGAACCGCTCTTCGGCCGACAGGCGGATGTAGAACTCGGGGCCGTCGGTGGCGACCACGGTGGCCGCGTGCAGGCCGTCCAACTCCACCGTCGCCTTGCCCGCCACAAACGGAACCGGCGACAGATACTTGAGCACCTGGCGGCTCTTGCTCGTGACAACCTTCGATTCGCCCTGTTTGATGGCCCGCAGTTGAGTGCCGTCCACCAGGTAGGCGCCGTTCTCGCCAGGCACTTGCGCGGCCTCTTCGCGCCCGGCCCGCTCGACCTTCTCTTCGGCGTCGATCTCGACCGCCTCCTTGCGCCGCGTTTCGACACGCTCTTTGAGTTCGGACTCGGTCCGCTTCAGATCGGCCAGATCGAGCGGAATCTCTTCCCAATCGCCGCGCTCGACGCTGTAGTAGCGCACCCGCTCGCCCTCCACCTGGAATTCGCGCACCACGTGGAAGCTGCCGTCCTTGAGATACAGCTTAAGGTTGGCCGCCAGCAACGGCAGCACAAGTGCGAAGAGAAGAAGTACGCGCCGCATCGATGCCCCTGCTCCATCTTACCAGCCCAATTCCGGGGACGGAATCGTTTCCGAGCCGCGCGCGTCAGCAAGCGGTAGAACCGAATCATGCGGTCAGCGGCCTAGGCGCACGAACGGTTCATCTCCGTCCACAGCACCCGATACGTGTTCAGAAACCGCTCCGGTTCCTTGCTCTCCCCGACTTCGGCCAGGGTGTAGCGATCGTATCCGGCGCCCCGGAGCAGCGCGAACAGCTCCCGCCAGGGGTATCGACCGTTCGCCAGATCGTTGATGTGGACGCTCCGAAGCCACGGTTTCAGCAGTTCGAAGCTCTGCTTCACGGACCCGTTCACGATGTCCGCCGGATTCGAATTCCAGCACAGGCCCACGTTCTTGTGCCCGGCCGCCTCCATCAGCGCCGCCGCCACCGCCGGCACCGACGCCCGCCCGTGGACCTCCACCCAGATCTCCACGCTCCGGCTGGCGCCATAATCCCCCAGCTCGCGCAGGGAGGCGCCGAAGTTCTTTATGGTCGTCGCCACAGGCACTTCGGCCGGAAATTCCATCGGCTGCATCTTGATCCCGATGGCGCCCGTATCGCGCGCCAGGTCGGCGAACTGCTTGCCGATCTCGAGCTGTTTCGCGCGTTCGGCCGGGTCCGGAGATTGAAACCGGCAGGTGGTCCCATAGCTGACCAGCCGCACCTTGCTCTTCTCGAAAAGCCCGCGCACGCGGGCGCGCTCCTCGCGCCCCATCGAAGGCTCGACGCCGTGCTTGTGGCTGGTGCGCAGCTCGACGGCCTCGAAACCCGCGCCCTCCAGCACGCGGATGATGGTTGGCACATCGAACTCCTTCAGCGTGTTATAGGTGACGGCTCCGAGGTGGAAACCAGGACCGGAGCCGGGCGTCGCCGCGGCCGCCGCCGGCAAGCGGAGGCCGGCGGCCGCCGCGGTGGTACTCAACACGAAATCTCTTCGATTCACAAAACCTCCTTTTGGAAGACCCTCGGGCTGCCCGCGCTCAGAATCCTGCCGAAATTCGGCGAACTCACGGTCAGCGTGGGCGTGCCGGCGTTAACCCAGTTAAAAGTATTGAACATGTCGGAACGAAACTGCAATTCCTTGTCGAAATTCTTCGAGCCCGGCCCGATCGCCACGTTGCGGCCCAGGTTGCCGAGCTGGCCCGATGCGTTGGCCTGAAAAGCCGCAGGGTTGAACCACTGCTGCAGCACCTTCTGGCGCGCGCAGCCGGGGCTGAGCTTCCAGACTCCGACCACGTTGGGGCGATCGGCGGTGACGCCGTCGAAGTCCCTGTCCGTGCCGCTGGTGGTCCCGGTCGCCCAGCCCGATTCGTCACCAGAGGAGTTTGAGCCCAAGCTGGATCTGCCGGGGAGCGTTGGACTGCGCGCTGACCCGTCCGAAAGATCCCGAAGTGACGCCCGTGGTGGGGCCGCTGAAGCGCACTCTATTGAACGCGTTCAGCGCCTCGAAGCGGAGCTGCAGCCGGAGCCGCTCGGCGAACGCGAACTGCTTGAACAGCGACAGGTCGTGATTCCGGACTCCGTGATTCCGGATGTCCGACACGTACGGGCCCATGCTGCCGAAGGTGAACGGCGCCGGCTGGCTGAACACGCTGGTGTCGAACCACCGGTCCAACCGGCTCTGCGCCGAGCCCTCGAGACGGCCGCTCTTCCCGTTGTTGTTGGCCGCCGTGAGATTCGCCATCAGTCCGGAAGTGTTGGACGCGGTGATCTGAAGCGGCGTGCCCGACTTGTAGCTGCTGATGCCGTTGAGTTGCCAGCGGCCGATGATCGCGTCGGCGATCTTGCCCATGTCGCCGCCGAAGCGTTTCCCCGTGCCGAACGGCAGCTCGTACATATAACCCATCACGAAGTTGTGTCTCTGCTCGGTGCTGGAGAGCGAGCGGCTGGCCCTCCGGTTGTAATAGTCCTGGAAATTTTCTCCCTCGTCGAACGTCTTCGAGTAAACATAGGACCCTTCGAACTGAAGGCCGTTCCAGAGGCGATTCTTGGCCGAGAGGATGAGACCGTCGTACCAGGAGCGTCCTCCGGTATCGCGGCCGCTTCCCAGCATGTTGCCGAACTGCGGGAACGGCGCGAGCGTCTGGGCTCGCGACACCTTCGAGGAAAGGTGAATGCCCCGGTTCACAACGCCATAGAACGGATTGGCGACAAGCTCGTTCAGCTTCGACCCCAACGACATGTATTTCGGATCAAGTTGGTTGGGCATTACATAGACGGGAAGCTGCCTGCCTCGCGTTCCGACATAGCCGATTTCGAGAAGCGTCTGGCCGGGCAGTTGGTGCTGGATGTTCAGGTTCCACTGCTGTGACCACGGCGTCTTGTCGTCGTGTATTGTGGGCCGGATGTCGTCCCCCGCTCCCGACAACAGCCCCAGCGAGGAACCGACCGGCACGGCGAGGCCGTTCGGGTACGGATTGCTCACCCGGCTCAGGGGTGTAATCCCGTCGATGGTGGCGATCCACGACGTCTCGCCGCGGAATCCCCAGGGCGTGTCTCCACCGGACGCGGCCTTGAACGACGGGGCATAAACGTGCCCGAACCCGGCGCGAATCACCGTCCGGGCGGTTGCCTGGTACGCCAGGCCGATCCGTGGCGCGAAGTTGAACTTGTCCACGGCGAACTGGTAGCGGTTGGCGCCGTTCACGCCCACGTAAATCAGGCCGCCGAGCAGGTTCGGATAGCCGCTCACAAGGTCCGCAAACGGAGAACGCACGTACGGATCGAAGTAGTTCAGGTGGTCATGACGCTCGGTCCTGGGCGTCTCGAAATCGTAGCGCAGGCC
This sequence comes from Bryobacterales bacterium, assembly GCA_030693045.1. Taxonomy (GTDB): domain Bacteria; phylum Acidobacteriota; class Terriglobia; order Bryobacterales; family Bryobacteraceae; genus JACQZT01. The sequence goes on from JAUYBU010000255.1 coordinate 16,070, forward strand.
GAGGTTCAGCGTAAGCCTGGAGCTGACCTTCCAGTCGTCCTGTATGTAGCCGGCCAGGTAGTAACTCTGCGCGGCCGTGTTCTTGTAGTACGTGAACAGCCGCGAGCCGTTGTTGCCGGTGCCGAGCAGGAGGGAGGCAGCGCTGTTGCCCGCCGTTGCACTGGCGCGCAGCGGATCGGGGCCCTGCGTGAAGGCGGCGCTGAACGGATACTCGCCCGAGGGAGCCCGCGCTTCCAGCAGGTTGACCCGAATCAGCCGTCCATCGAAGCCGAGTTTCAGCGTATGCTGGCCCTCGATGCGGTTGATGCTGGCGTTGGTGCTGTATGTGTTGAACGCGGTATGACGATGATCCCGGCTTCCCAGGCTCCGGTACCCGCTCACGGTAAAGTACGGGAACATCGCCGGTCCGGCATACGTGTCGATGACTTTGGGCAGGCCGAGGCTGGACGGCACAAACCCCACGCCCTGGTTGCTGTAGTTGAACAGCGTGCGTGAGAAACCCAGCCGGGCCGACAGGACCATCTTCGGCGACAGGGTATGGGTGTACTCGGCCACCGCGTTGTTCCCTGTGTTTTGGTTATTGATCCGGCCCTCGGCAATGGCCAGATCGGTGGGAACAAACGACGCCGGCGTGTCGATATTGTACCTGTGCGAGTAGCGGGCGAACACCTTTTGGCTTGCGCTCAAGTTGTGGTCCACTTTGAAATCGTAGTTGTTCAGGGTGGTGGCAGCCGAGCCGGTTCTGAAGTAGTTGTTAAGAAGTGTCGGCGAGTCGCCCGGCTGGTTCGGAAGCGGATAGTACTTCATCGCATTCACTCCCACTGGGTCCATGAGCGACGCGGGGACCATGTTGCTGGCGAACGCGTCGCGAATGAACCCGCCCGCGGGGTTGGCCCGCGTGGTGAACGGATTGAAAATCACCACCTGCTTCCCGGTGCGGTCCAGGGTCTTCGAGAAATCCCCCTCGCGCTGCGGCAAGGTCGGGACGCTGTAAGTGTTACTGGCGAACCGCCGTTCGCGCAATCCTTCGAACGAAACCATGTAGAACGTGGTGTCCTTCTTGATGGGCCCGCTCAGCGTCCCGCCGAACTGGTTCCGCTTGAAGCTGGTCAGAGGCTGGCCGCTCCTGTTGGCGAAAAAGCCGTTGGCGTCGAGCACGGAGTTTCGCAGGAACTCGTAAGCGGTGCCGTGGAGTTGGTTGGTGCCGGACTTATAAACAATGTTCAGCACGCTGCCCACGGTGCGCCCGTACTCGGCCGAGAAGTTGGCGCCGAGGAGTTTGAATTCCTGGATGGCGTCCACGGAGGGAAACACCGACATGCCGGTGAAGCCGTTGGCCGTGGGGTGGGCCGCCGGCGCGCCGTCGATCACAATGTCCATCATTTGGCGGCGCGTGCCGAAGACCGCCCAGTCGGTCACGCCCGAGTGGTCGTTGGCGGTGCTGCCCACTACGCCGGGAGTCAGAAAGATCAGCGAGTAGACGTTGCGAGTGTTCAGCGGAAGCTCGCGAATCTGGCGGTTGTTGACCACCTGGCCGATGGCCGCCGCGGTAGTCTCCAGAAGCGGTGCGTCGCCGATCACCTCGATGCGGTCGGCCGTCTCGCCGACGGTCAACGTGAGATCCACAACCGCGTTCTGCTGGAGCGCCAATGTGATTCCGGTGCGCACGGCCTGCTTGAAGCCGCGGGCGGATGCTTCCACGCGGTATTCGCCCACTCCGAGCGGAACCGAAACATACTCGCCGCGGTTGTTTGTGGTCGCCGTAACGCGGCGGTTGGTTTCCAGGTGAGTGATGACGACCTCGAGGCCGGGGACGACCGCTCCGGTCTGGTCCTTTACCGTACCCACGATGTTACCGGTGAACGACTGTCCCCAAAGCTGGGGCGTCACGATTATTGCGACAAGCAGCGCAATTCCGATGATATTTCGCATAAGTCTCTCCTAACGGGAAGCGGATCTTAAATTCCCGTAAAAGTCAACTCTACTCCCTGCCGGCCGTCCCGCGTCAACCCGCGGGACGGCGCCCCGGCGCATTCGTGGCACTGGGCGACGGCATGGAGATGCGCCCCTCCCGTGTCCATCGGCGGAACGGCAACACCGGCGAAACCAAGGGCGGCGATGAACGGCAGGAGCAGGGCGATCTCATACACACAGGTAGAGTCGAGGATGGGCGCGGGTACTGACGCAGGAGGCC
>JAUYBU010000303.1 GCA_030693045.1 Bryobacterales bacterium
GTCAACTGGATGACAATCTGTCCCGCGCTCACCGTCACCGGGAAGCTCAGGTCGACCGCCCTGAACGCCCCTCCGGCCGCCACCACGATGTCGAAACCCGTTTGCACCGTCTGAGAGTTGAGCGCGATGTTGAACACCCGCTGTCCGGGCGAAGGGAAGTAAATCTCGGCGAACTTCAGCTTCACCGTGTAGCTCCCCGCCGGAATGCCGTTGAACTGGTATTGCAGCGCCGAGGTGCTATAGCGCTCGCTCTGGTACAGCAAGGGCGTGGTGGTGTTGGCGATGCCGATCGACGTGGCGTAGGGCGAGCCCCCGTTGTAACCCGTGTCGGGAGCCCACACGTTCCCGCCCGGGTCGGTGTACGCCCCGCCGCCCGCGTTGACCCGGATCGGCGTGAAGGCCGCCGCACTCAGAGTCAGGTTCACCGCCGACGCCAGACCGGGGGAAACCACGGCATTTTGAGGGGCGGCGGCCGGATAGCCGGCGGCGGTTGCGGCGACGGCATAGGCGCCGGAGGGAAGTCCGATGGTCGAGTAATTGCCACTCGCATCGGTCGTAGCCCCGGCACTAAAACCGGCGCCGCTCACCGTAACCTCGGCATTCTGGACCGGCTGGCCGGCGGAGTTCGTCACCCGGCCGGCAATCCAGCCGTACCGCGCGGCGGCCAGGTCCACCGTGGCGCTCCCTCCGGCCGCCACGCTTCGGCCGGAGACGGTAGCCGCGGCTCGGGAGATGCCGGTCGCGCGAAGGTCGTATGTGCCGCCGGGAACCCACAGGTCGTAGTTGCCGCTCTGATCGGTGAACGTGGTTCCCCAAACCAGTCCTCCCGAAAGCGCCTGCACCACCGCTCCAGCCACCGCAACGCCGTTATCTCTTACGGCGCCGGTGAACTTGCCGTAGGACACGCCCAGCATCACGTCCAGGGTTGTGTCGGCGCCGGGCACTACCGTCACAGTGAGGTTTTGCGTGGCGTAGCCGGTCGCGGAAATCGCGGTGGGATACGTTCCCGGGACCAACGCGGGGAACCGGAATAGTCCCCCCGAGCCTACCGTGAGAGTCTGACCGTTGAGAGTGACCCGGGCCGTGGTCACGGGCAGGTTGCCGGAATCTGTCACCTGGCCCACGACCGCGCCGATGGTGGACCCGCGCAGGGATCCGGTGAGGGCGTTGTAAGCGTTGACGATCCCGTAGCCGAACGAGGAGCTCCAGCCGCCGCCGACGGTCGAAGAGGAAGCCGATTGCTGTATCCTCTCCAAAATCGCGGCCGCCGAGGTCCCCGGGGTGGTCATCGCCACCAGCCCCGCCAGCGCGGATACGTGCGGCGTGGCCATCGACGTCCCGCTCATGCTGGCGTAGTTCAGCACGCCGATGGTGTTGGCGTAAGTGGGCATGGTCGATAAGATACTCACGCCGGGAGCCGCTATGTCGACCGGATCGCCGAAGTTCGAAAAGCTGGCCAGAGCGTTCAGGCTGGTGGTGGCCGACACGCCGACGGCGAAGTTCGCCGCGGCCGGAAAAGACGGTGTGCTGGACCCCGCGTTGCCCGCCGCCGCCACAACCAGGGAATTCCGCTGCCAGGCGTAGCGGATTGCATCTTGAAGAGCCTGCGAATAACCCGCGCCGCCCAGGCTCATGGAGATGACCTGCGCTCCGGCGTCGGCCGCCGCCATGATCGCATCCGCGACATCCGAATCGGTACCCGATCCGCTCCGGTCCAGCACTTTCATGCCGATGACCTGAAGCGAGTAGCCCAGGGCCGAGACTCCCCTCGAGTTGTTCGTCGCCGCCGCCACCGTGCCCGCAACGTGCGTGCCGTGCCCGTGGTCGTCCTGCCAGGAACAGGCCGGCGACGAGAGGCTGGTGGCCACAAAGGCTCTGCCGGCGCCGAACAGAAGCTGGCCGCCCTGCGCGGAGTCCGTGGAGCTTCCGCCGGCGTTGGCGAAGTCCGGGTGGGTACAGTCGATCCCCGTATCGAGCACCGCCACCTTGATCCGGCCCGCTCCGGCCCCCGCGGAGGTCAGGTAGGCGTTCGGCATCGCACCCCAGGCCTGGAGCGCCTGAACCGTCTGCAACGCCCATTGCGACGCATAGTTGGTGTCGTTCGGCGCCGCCGCGCTAACCTGCCGAATGCGATCCGGTTCGACGTATTCCACCAGGAACTGGGCGGCGAACTGGCGCGCCGAGGACTCCACACTATTGCCCGGAATCCTCAACTTGTGGAGGTTCATGCCCCGCAAGGCGGTCAATTGGCTTCCCGCCGGCAGAGACGACCCCAGAGCGGAAGCCTGTACCCCCCGCCGCAGTCTGACTATGTATTGCCCCGGCTGCGCCCGTTCCCCGGGCTGAAGGGGGAAGTGCTCACCCGCCAACGACGCGCCGGCCAACAGAAGGAGACCGGCGGCGAATTGTAGGACCTGCCTTCGAACCCCAGACACTCTCGCACCTCTTGCGGTCCTGCCTGCGCTCTTCCTTAACCCGAATTCTAGCTTCAAGACTCCAATCCCGGCAAGCGCAGCCGCAATTGCACGGCGGACATCTATCTTATCGTCATTTTGCGCCTTTTCTATCAGCCCCTGTTTCGCCAGCCTCCGGGCGCCGCTCCCGAGCCATTACATTCGCCCGCCAGTCAACTCCTCCAGCACCTGGCGGGGCGATCTCCGGCTCCGCACCGCCGCCCATTCCCGCACCATCCCGGCCAGCTTATCCGCGCTCCGCCGCCACGTCCGCGGCGATCCGTAGTAGCGCCACGCGGTCCATTCCCGCTCGTGTTCCATCAACCCGGCGTACCCACTTTCCAGCGCCGCTCCTTCCCCTCCGCCCTCCTCGGCCCGCCCTGCCAGCAACACATTGCCGCCGTCCGGCGAAGTCTGGCACCACGCCACCTGGAACCCCGCCCGAACCACCGTCCGGCGCAGGGTGACCGGGCTGAAGTTGTACAGGTGCGCCCAATGGAATCGCCGGTCCGGATGCTGGCAGCAATTCTCGACGTTGGGAACCTCCAGGAACAGGTGTCCGCCCGGCCGGATACACCGCCGCACGCGCCCCAGAAACTCCACCGGATTCCGCACATGCTCCAGCACATGAAAACACCCCACCGATCCCCAGCGCCCCGCCGGATACTCCAGGTCTTCCAGGATCGACGCCTCCATCGGCAAGCCCAACTCGCGACTGGCATACTCCGCAAACGCCAGGTTTGGTTCCACGCCCTGCGCCCGAATGCCCTTGGACCGCAGCACGTACACCAGCTCTCCTCCCCCCGCGCCGGCATCCAGGAATTCATCGTTCTGGCGCAGAAACGGCGCCATCCAGACGGCCCGGTCCATCGCCGCCCTGCCGGCGCGGTACACCCGCTTCAGCTTCGGCGTCGCCGCCTTCTGATACTCGACCCGGTAATGCCGCGCATAATACTCGCGCAACTCCTCCGGGCCCGGCATCGGCGCCGTTCGCACCAATCCGCATTCCGTGCATGCAATCGTGTGCAATGGCTTCCCGTCCCGGTCCTTCCTGTTAATCGTCTCGGCGTTCCGGCTCCCGCACAGCACGCAGCACTCCGTGGTCCACTCCGGCGACTCCATCTCGTCTCGTATTGTCGGTTCCGGATCTTCCGGTGTCAAGGCGGACCAGCCGGCGCGCCCCGGCCCGCGAAAACCCCGTGCGGGGCCGCACGTGCCGGGCCGCACCCGGCTTGGTGCTTAACCGTTTCGGGGATTTTGCCTGTTCAGCCGCGAAATCCGCTCCCTGACGGTCGCGGCTCAGAAACGGGGGACCCTGTTTCCAGGCACTTACCGAGCCGCGACCGTCAGGGAGCGGACACGCGAACCGGACTCCCCCAGAATCGTTAAGCACCCCACCCGGCTTGGGGGAACGCGGCTGTTGTATACTTCATGTTACCTGGGAACCTGGAATGGAGACCCCGGCGAAAATATGCGGACTGAAATCCGCGGAAAGCAGGCCCTAATGGAATTCCAATCTTCTCGACGTAGTTTTCTGACCGCCGGCGTTGCGCTTCCCTTGCTCGCCGCGCCGCAGGCGAAGCCAACCGGCATGGCCCACCGCACGCTCGGGAAGACCGGGCTCAAAGTTACCCCGCTGGGCTTCGGCGGCAGGGGAACCAGCGAACCCGGGGTCATTGCGCGCGCCCTCGACCTGGGTATCAACTTTATCGACACCGGGCGCATGTATCAAAACAGCGAGCGCATGCTCGGCGGGGCGCTCAAGGGGAAACGAAAAGACGTCATCATTGCCACCAAGACTGGCGCCAAGACCCGGGCGGATGCCCTGGCGGACCTCGACACCAGCCTGCGCGAGCTCCAGACCGACTACCTGGACATCTGGCAACTGCACAACAAGACCCGGCCCGAGGAGGTCACCGACGAACTGCTGGAAGTGTTGCAGATCGCAAAAAAATCCGGCAAGGTCCGCTTTGTAGGCATCACCAGCCACCTGAACGTGCCAAAGATGCTGGCCGCCATGCTGAAACGGGGTGGCGTCGACGTGATGCTGGCGGGCTATAATTTCACTCTCAAGCCCGAAGTCACTCAGGCGATCCGATCGGCGCGCCAGGCGGGGATGGGCATCGTCGCGATGAAGGTGCTGGCCGGCGGATTCGCCCGGATTCAGAACAGCGATGCGCGTTTCGAGGGGAGCCCCAGCGCGCTGGTTCGAACTCTGAAACAGGATGGGGCCATGACCGCCGCCATCCGCTGGGCGCTGAAGAACGAATCCTTGGACGCCTGCGCTGTCGCCATGTCCGATTTCGAGCAGGTGGAAGAGAACGTCAAGGCTCTCTCGCAACCTTACTCCGAGAACGACGAGAAGTTGCTAAACGCGAAGCTGGCGTTTCTCCGCCCCCGGTACTGCCGCATGTGCGGCGCCTGCGGCGGCGTTTGCGACAAAGGCGTGCCCGTGCCCGACATGTTGCGCTTCCTGACTTACGCGGAAGGCTATCGGGACTTCCCGATGGCCCGGCAGAGTTACCTTGAACTTCCCGCCGAGGCGCGGCGGATTCGCTGCGCGGATTGCCAGTCCTGCACGGTCGATTGCCCGAACGGGGTCCAGGTTCGCGCGCGCCTGATCCGGGCCCAGGAACTGCTCGCCTGACAGGTCAAGCCGGCTGCTGCTGGGTGAGGCAGTGCAGCGTGCCGAAGCCGAGCGCCAGATCGACGGCGTGGATGCCCACCACCGGGCGGTCCTTGAATAACTCGCCGAGGATGCCCAGGGCGACGCGGTCGTTCGGGTCGTTGAAGGTCGGCACGATCACCGCGGCGTTGGCGATGAAGAAGTTGGCGTAGCTGGCCGGCAGGCGGTCGCGGTCGAAGAAGAGCGCGGCCGGCATGGGCAGCGCCACCACTTCGGGCCGGGAGCCGTCCTCGAGACGGAAATCCCGAATACGTTCCCAATTCTCGGCCAGCGGACGGTAGTTGATGTCGTTGCGGTCGGTTTCCTTGGCCAGCACTACCGTCGTCGGGTTGACGAAGCGGCAGATGTCGTCGACGTGTCCGTGCGTGTCGTCGCCGGCCACGCCGCCGCCGAGCCAGAAGATGTTGGTCGCGCCGAGATACTCCTTCAGCGCCGCCTCGAAATCTTTTCGGCCCAGGCCGGGGTTGCGCACCTGGGTCTTCGGGTCGAGGTAGCACTCCTCGGTGGTTATCAGCGTGCCGCGGCCGTTGACCTCGATGCCGCCGCCTTCCAGGACCAACTCGCGTCCGTTGGCTTGCGCGTGGAACAACCGCTTTTCTAGCCGCTTGGCCGCGGTGTCCGGCACGCGCCGGTCCTTCTGCCAGTCCGGGTATTTGGCCCAGGCGTTGAAGTGAAAGTGAATGATCGCGGTTTCCGATTTCCCGCCCGCGCGCCGCCGCACGAACACCGGGCCACTGACGAGGGTCCAGCTTAGGTTGGTCGGGAGCACAACGAACTCTACCCGCCCGGCATCGTCTCCGGCTCGGCCCAGACACTCGCGGGCCGAATTCTGTT
>JAUYBU010000352.1 GCA_030693045.1 Bryobacterales bacterium
ATCTGGAATGGGACGTTCTGGAAGAGATCCGGCTTTTGGGCAACCTGGAGAACCGGCGCGGGAAGCTCCTCCAGATCATCCTGGCCGGTCAACCCGAACTGGAGCGGAAGCTGGATTCGCCGAATCTCAGGCAACTGAAGCAGCGCGTCGTGCTGCGCAGCAACCTGAGACCGTTCGAGGAAGCCGAGAGCGCCGAGTACATCTCCAGCCGGCTTGAGAAGGTCGGAATGCCGTCGCAGACGGTCTTTCCGGCTGAACTCGTCTCCGAGATCCACCGCCGTTCCGAAGGCATTCCCCGCCTGATTAACGCCATTTGCGACAACCTCCTGCTCACCGCGTTCGCCATGGAGAGCAAGTTCGCAACCATGCACATGCTCGACGAGGTTTCGGCCGACATGCGCCTGGACTACTCTGGCGCGCGACGCCGCCAGCGGGGAACGCCGGATCCGTACGTGCCATCGTCGCTCTACCCGAGTGCCGATTAGCATCTAGCGCCGCCCGTACCCGCCTCATCTGTTCGCCCCCGCCTTCCCGTCAGATAGCGCTCCAATTGTCTCCTCAGGATTTTCCTACCCCTTTTCAAGAAGTTACCTAGACTAGAATTAAGTGGAACGCCCTACAGGCGTAGGGTATTCTTGTCTAGGAGGAGTCGGGCCTTTGCTTTAGGCCACACAAGGCGATATGACTAATACGCTGAAGAATGCCGGTTTTTGTGTTATGATTTGCGTGCTGTTCGCGGTTGGGTCAACCGTGAGTATTTGTGTCGGAGGTCCAGGTTCAGGTGGCGCTAGCCCGGCGTTCCAGGTTGCCAGCAGCCCCAGCATGCCGCCCGATCCCTGGGAAGTCGCCAGCAGCCCCAGCATGCCGGCCGATCCCTGGGAAGTCGGCTAGCCTCCGCTTCCGGTTTCATCCTGAGATCCAGCGGTTTTTTGTGCCTGGATCTCTATGAAGTATGTCCAATGGGTCTTGTGGTTCGTTAGCCTGCCCTTGCAGGTTGCCCTGCTAAACTCTCTTTTCCGGGGCGGTTTCAAGAGTTTTCCGGTTCTCCTCCCTTACAGCCTGATCCTGTTTCTGTCGACCGTCGCCAACATCGCCGCACGGGAGGGCGGCTATCTGCCGGCGGCATGGCAAAAAGCCTATTGGGTGGTGGAACTGATTCAGAATTGGCTCCTGTACGTGTTGATCCTGTCACTCGTAAGCCGCGCTATGCGCCAGAGCCGGCACCGGGCGAAGACTGTCCGCTGGCTGATTCTCGCGATTGGGTTGTTGTGGCTGGCAGCCCTCTGTCTCACGCAAGGCCCTCGGTTGAACCAGCGGATGACGGATTTCGGCAAGTACGTAGCTTTCGGCGGAGCCCTGCTCAATCTGTTTTTGTGGGGGGTGCTGGTCGGGACGCGTCACCCGGACCGAAACGTGTTGATGATCAGCGGCGGCTACGGTGTGCAGAGCGCGGGAGAGGCGATTATGCATTCTCTGCGTATGCTGGCTACGCCAAGCCGCTCCTATCCGATGGTGATCGCCGGGAATGTCATTGGATCTCTCACGCACACGCTGTGCCTGGCGATTTGGTGGCGCGCCGTGGCGCGCGAAAACGCGCAGCGGGTGGCGCGGCCTTTGACCGGAGTTTCCTCCGAAGAGTAAACTGGATGGGGAATCCATCGGAACGGGTTTCATAAGGAAGGATCGCTATGAGCGAATACAACCGCAGAGATTTCTTGAAGGGCGCCAGCAGCATGGGCGCCGCCCTGGGCCTGGCCACGACGGTGGTGCCCAACCGGGCGTTTGGCGCCAACGACAAGATCAACGTCGGCGTCATCGGAGTCGGCGGACGGGGCACCTATGTGGGCCGCACGTTCGGAGTGGTGGGTCAGGAGAAGTCGGCCCAGGTTGTGGCGGTCTGCGACGTTTACCAAAAGCGCATCAACACGAACAAGGACATGCACGCGACCAAGTTCAACGTCAAGGTAGACGGGTATCTGGACTACCGCGAGGTGATCGCGCGCAAGGACATCGACGCGGTGATTGTCGCTACGCCGGACCACTGGCACGCCCGGATCGCCATCGCGGCGATGAAGGCCGGCAAGGACGTCTACTGCGAAAAACCGATGTGCCACACGATCGAAGAAGTGCGGGCGATGATCGATGCGGTGAAGGAGACCAAGCGCGTGCTCCAGGTCGGCTCGCAGACCACCTCGGCCGACCAATGGTGGCAGGCGAAAAAACTGATCGCCGACGGCGCCATTGGCAAGATGCTGATGAGCCAGGGATCCTACCACCGCAACTCGGCCGACGGCGAATGGAACTGGCCCATCGACCAGCAAGCCGGCCCGGACAAGTCGGGCGAAGACTACATCGACTGGAAGATGTGGCTGGGCGGAACGTCGTCGGCTGCGTTTAACGCGGACCGCTTTTTCCGATTCCGCAAGTACTGGGATTACTCCGGCGGAACCGCGACCGACCTTTTCTTCCACGTGGCGGCGCCTTTGAACATCTGCTGGGCCCAGCCCCAGTATCCTTACAAGGTCATGTCCGGCGGCGGCAACTACGTATTCAAGGACGAACGCGAGGTGCCCGACACCTTCCACCTGATAGCCGAATACGCCAAGGAACACTCGGTCGTGCTGACCTCCTCGATGGCCAACTCGCAGCATATCCCGGGCCTCATTCGCGGGCACGAAGGGACCATCATCATGGTGGAGCACGGCCAGTTCGAACGCCCCACGCCAAACATTACGCTCAAGCCCGAACGGCGCATTGTCGGCAAGAACGCGGAGTACAAACAGAAGTTCGGCTTCGACGATAAGCTGGAAGACAAGCTCGTTGCGGTGGATCAGAAGGACTCGATGACCACCCACGTGGCCAACTTCCTGGAATGTATGCGCACGCGCCAGAAGCCGACGCTGGACGTGGAAACCGCCGCCTGCGCGCAGGTGCTGATCACCATGGCCGTGCAGTCCTTCCGCCAGGGCAAGGTCCTGTACTTCGACGAAAAGAACTTCAAGGTCGTCGACACGCCGCCAAGGGCGTAATTCGACACGACCGCTCCTTGCCCAGAGGGCGCCCAGTCGCGGCTCAGAATCGGATTCCGAGCCGCGACCGTGAGGGAGCGGTTGTCAGCGGACCGAGAGCGCGAAGTCCAGGGTGAGGACCAGGGCGTCGGGCGTCACTCGAATTGCGGTCACGTTGAAGCGGCCGAGTTGCCGGCGATAGGCGGGGCTGGAACTGGCTTCGAAGACGCGGCGGGCTTCCTCGGCGGCCGGATACCGAATGTCGCGCTCCAGGCTTCTCTTGAGGGCCGCCGAGACGCGGCGGATGTAGAAGCTGTCGCGGCCGCCGGGATCGACCGTGACGTCCCGGAGGCCGATGAAACCGTCGCGGTATTGCGGCGTGCCGGTGATCCTGACGTCGAAGGCGTCGCCCAGACCCACGCACTTGCCGAACACGTCCCAGGCGGTCCGCCCGGTAAAGCGCGCCTTGACGTGCAACCGGCCGTTGCCGGCTTCCAGGCCGGGGTTCTCCAGATAGGCGAAGTTGCACCGGTTGTCTTTCGTACCCCGCACATAGCGCCGGCCGTCCTGGGTAAACACGGCATCGGCCAGCATGCGCTTCAGCGCGGTGAAGTGGACGCTCAGTTCGACCTCGGCCCTGGCCGGCGCGGCCAGCCAGAGTGCCGCGCAGATCGGGATGGCGATTGTGTGGAGGAGACTTCCGGACACCAGCCTCTTAGAATACACCAGCGCCGATCTGGTATATTCTCTTTTGCCGGATCGTTCTTTGGAGGCCCGCGGCGGAAGCGGCCGTTCGCCGAAATCGTCGAGGGAGTGAAGGGTGGAGCATTCGTCATTACCAGCGGTCGAACTGATCGTGCGCACCATCGCCGAGACCGCCATCGCCAACGAGGAGTACTTCTGCCAGTTGGACGCCGTGGTGGGCGACGGCGATTTCGGATACTCGCTGGCGCGCGGGTTCGAGAAGGTCCTGGAGGATTTCGCGAACTTCGACCGCTCGAGCATCGGCGCGTTCCTCAGGAAGGCCGGCCTGGTGATCGCCAGCCGGGCTGGCGGCACGACGGGCCCGCTTTGGGGAACCGCGTTTCTTCGGGCCGGCGCGGCGGCCGGCAATCGGCAGGCGTTGTCGCCTCAGGACGTGGTGGCCCTGCTGCGGGCCGCGGTGGAAGGAATCCGGCAGCGCGGGGGCGCGTCGCTGGGCGAAAAGACGCTGCTGGATGCCCTGGCGCCGGCCATCGACCGCCTGGAGGCAGACCTTGCGGGCGGCGTTTCCGACGGCGGAGTCCAGGCGCTGGCCAATGCGGCTCGGGTCGCCGAACAGGCGGCCGAGGCGACCTCGAGCATGATCGCCCTGCGAGGCCGGGCTTCCTACACCGGAGAGCGGAGTATTGGATCCCCCGACGCGGGCGCGGTCGCCGTGGGAGTCATCGCCAATCGTATCAGCGCCGCGTGGCGCGATTTTCGCGCGCAAAGGAGCGAGCAATCGTGAGCAAGTTCGTCAACGATCCGAAACAATTCGTCCCCGAAATGTTGAAGGGAATCGCGCTGGCAAATCCGGACGCGCTGCGTTACGTGCCGGCCTACAACCTGATCATGCGGGCCGACGCGCCCAGCGACGACAAGGTGTCCATCATCCAGGGTTCCGGTTCCGGTCACGAGCCGGCGCACGTGATGGTGGTCGGCAAAGGCATGCTGGACGCGGCCTGTCCCGGCGACGTCTTTTCGGCGCCGCCGGTGGACTACGTGTATGAGACCACCAAGCTGCTGAAATCCGAGAAAGGCGTGCTCTACCTGGTCAACAACTACACCGGCGACCGGCTGGCCTTCGAAATGGCCGCCGAAATGGCCGAAGCCGACGGGATTCGGGTGCGCACGCTGGTCATCGACGACGATGTCGCCGTCAGCGGCTCGACTCACACGGTGGGCCGCCGCGGAGTGGCGGGGAACTTTTTCGTCATGAAGGCCGTCGGCGCGGCGGCCGAGTGCGGCGACGACCTGGACGCGCTGGTCGCGCTGGGTGCGCGGGTGAACGGCGTGACCCGGACGATGGGCGTCGCTCTCAGTTCGTGCACGCCGCCGGCCAAGGGCGCGCCGCTGTTCCAGATCGCCGCCGACGAGATGGAAGTCGGAATAGGAATCCACGGCGAGCCCGGACGTCGGCGCGCGAAACAGGTGACGGCGAACGAGGTGGTGTCGCTGCTATTGGATGCCGTGGTGAGCGATCTGCCGTTCCAGGCGGGAGACCGGGTTGCCCTGATGATCAACGGCCTGGGGGGCACGCCCATCGGCGAACTCTATGTGCTCTACGGCGCGGCCCACGAACAACTTGCCAGCCAGGGCATCCAGGTGGCCCGCAGCTATGTGGGCGAGTACTGCACGTCGCTCGAAATGGCCGGGGCGTCGCTGACGCTGGTGAGGCTGGACGACGAGCTGATGGACCTGCTGCTGGCGCCGGCCGAGATCCCCTACCGGGTGTTCTGAACCGTAGCACAGCCTTTAGGCTGTGGGTGGCTCGGCGCGAAATCGCCGCGCCGGCCGAAGGGTCCTCTCAATCCGCTGTAAGATGGAGTTATTCCCAGACACGGGCGCGTAGCTCAGCCGGATAGAGCACCGGCCTTCTAAGCCGGGGGTCGTGGGTTCGAGTCCCGCCGCGCCTGCCAGTTCTCCGCGGCTATCGCTGAATCGATTTTGTCATCCCATCCAGGACGGCGCGGTCGAGCTCATAGCCCAACCCCGGCTTGGTGGGGGCGTCGACATAGCCGTCTTTGGCGATGCGGATGCGGTCCTTGATGTAGGGGCGGTCGCCGATGCCTTGCGGCACGGTCATCTCGAACCAGGCGTTGTTGGGCATCGCGAGTTCGCAGTGGAAGTGGACGGCGTGGTCGAAGGTCTCGCCCCAATTGTGAGGGGCGCACTCCATGCCGAAGCACTCGGCCATTCGCGCGATCTTCATGCCGCCGGTGATGCCGCCCACGTTGTCGGTGATGAAGCGCACGACGTCCAGCGCGCCGCGGCGGATGTAATCGGCGTAATTGTAGGGCGAGAAGATGAACTCGCCGATGTGGACCGGGATGTCGAGGGCCGCGCACAGTTGCACCAGGCCGTCGATGTCGGTGGTCGGGATGGGGTCCTCGAAGCCGGCGTAATCCAGTTCCTCGAGCAGCCGGCCGATCTTCATCGCCTGCTCGCGGTTGTAGACGCCCACCGGGTCCATCAGCAGAGTGAAGTCGTCGCCGGCGGCGCGCCGCACGGCCTTGCACACCTCGATGTCCAGCTTCAGATCGGAGCCGCCATCCGGCATGCTGGGCGGGTGGATCTTGTAGGCCGTGAAGCCGTCGGCCTTGCACTGGCGCACCTCGGCGGCGAATTCATCCACCGTCTTGTGATGTTGCGAACTGGCGTAGGCGCGCACGCGGCGCCGGTAAGCGCCCAGGATTCTGTAGATCGGCAGGCCCACGGCCTTGCCCAGGATGTCCCACAAGCAGGCGTCAATGGCGGAGGCGTAAGAACTCTGGCCGAGACGGCGCTTAGGCGGGTCGTACTGCGAAGTGAGCGCGGGCAGATCCAGCACGCTTTTGCCGGTCAGCAGGCGTTTGGCATATTCGAGCCAGCCTTCGTTGCTCCAGTTTGGATGCCAGTAGCGCCGGGCGAGCGTGTAATTGCCCTCGATGCCGCTGTTGGTGACCACCGCGGCGATCTGCGAGTAGCCGGCGTTGGTGACCGCGACGCCAGACTGGCGGGCGACAAGGTAGACCTTCACCTCTTTGATAGTGAGGTCCGGCAGGTCCGCCGGCTTCACTCCCACCGCCTGCGCGGCCGCGCGCGCGGGGTTCGCGATTGACGCGGCGGCTCCAGCCGCAAGCGCCGCCGAATCGGTCAGCAGAGAGCGGCGCGAAAAGCGATCGTTGCCCATGCAAGCTCCTTTGCGCCCCATCGGGGCTCACTTCAGCGTGACATCCCAGACCTTGGCCCGGCGCGAAGCGCCCGCGGGGCCTTCCACATACAGCGTGACGATGTACTGGCCGGCCTTCTGATAGGCGTGGATGGGGTGCTGTTCGGTTGAAAGCGTGCCATCGCCGAAGTCCCATTTCCAACTTGTCACTCGGCCTTCGGAAAGATCCTTGAACGCCACCAGCCGGCGGCTCACGTCCACTACCACGAAGGACCATTGCGCCTCGAGCGCCTTGCGGAATCGCGGCTCGAGCGGCATCAGTTTGAAAGCCACCAGGTCGGAAGCGTTGCCGTACATGGTGTGCTTGTGCGAGAGGTTCCAGAATCCGGCGTGAGTCTTGGCGTTCACGTCGTCGTAGTCCAGGATGGACCACGACAGGCCGATGATTTTGTTCTCCCAGAGCTTGGATTCCACGGAATCGCGCGGCCCGTCGCAACTGGCGTAGTCGAATGGCGTGATCCAGAATTCGAGTGTGAGCTTGCCGGATTCGCCCGGTTTGAAGTTGTAGTTGTAGGCCGCGTTGGCCCAGGGCAGGTCTTTGATCCAGGGCTGACAGCCCCAGGCCAGCGCCCAGTCCTTGCCCAGCGCGGGCGTGAAGATGTGGTAGTTCTGCGCGTGCACGCCGTGCATGGAGAAATGCGCGTCCCAACGGTCCACGGCTTTGTTGGGATGCAATTGCGCGATCAGCGGGCCGCCGGAGAGATCGCCGTCCACGACCACCTCGAAGATGTCGTTGTGCAGATCGTTGCGCGAGAAGTCCCAGTAGTTGTCGTAGGCCTCATACAGGAAGTAGAGGCGGTTCATGCCTTTCACCCAACCTACTTTCACGCGCACGTCCAGGTCTTTCGGATCGACGTTCGTGCCGCGGCCGTGAACCGTGTCCATGAGCTGGTTGGTTCCGACGACGTACTCCTCGGGCACGATGGCCCAATCTTCCAGGTTGCCGTCGACGCGCGGGATCTTGTCGGCGGGGAACTGGAAGATCTTGAAGGTGACGCCCGGCCGCTGGAGCGTCTGCGCGGACAGGCCGGCCAGCGTGGCCAACAGCAACGGCAGGACCTTGAGCGAGGTCATATGAAGCAATCCTAGCAGGCGGCACGGTATAATTTCGGGGACAGGCTACGAAATCCCGTAATTAATTTCGGGATTTCGTAGCCTGTCCCCG
>JAUYBU010000360.1 GCA_030693045.1 Bryobacterales bacterium
GTGAGGCCAAGGGAACCACGAGCAAGGTCTTCCAAGCCTGTGGGGTCGCGCTGCCGCCCACGCTACGACCATGCTGAACGCACCTCATCCGTCCGCGGGTCCGCACGCGCGGGGAGGCGTGTCACTAGGCGTTTTTCGAAATCGCAACTCCTTAACTATCAGGCACTTCGGCCGAGCTGCTGTTGAAGATGAGTCTGACGGAGGTCCTGCAAGGCTTCGCCGACCAACGGGACTTCAACCAAGCCCGGAAAATGCTGACTTCGTTGATGGTCATAGAGTTGGGCGGACGGGAAATCGCGATTCAAGCGGCGAAGAATTTCCGGGCATTGCGCCTCCTCGGCGTGACCGTTCGCAAGACCATCGATACCGTGATTGCCACCCGGTGCATCGAGAGCGGGTATGACTTGCTGCACAACGACCGGGATTTTGATCCGTTCGCCAAGCATCTCGGCCTGCGCGTAGTGGCCTGAAAAACGGGCTGTTGAGGAGAGCTGCGGGCCGCCGAGCCAGTGACGGTCAACTCGGACGCGACCTGGGACTAACTCCATCCGTGTCCATCCGCGGCTACTCGTAAGCCTCGCGACCGTTGCCGGGCCGCGGGGCCGGGGGCCGCCACGGGACGCCATTCGATCTTCCGCACGGCGGCCACCGTGGCGTAGGTTGCGATGCCGAATGGGATCGATCGATCGATGTCGCCCTCGCGCAGCGCAATCCACTTCTTGCTGATGTTGACATCGATAACCAGTTCGTCGTCAATCCAGGCCGAGATGGTGGCGGGCGTCACTCGCAGGCGCAGGGAGTACCAGCGGCCAAGTTCGAACTTCCGGGCGAAGGAAGTCTCGTTCATCGAAGCATCGGCGCCATCGATGCTCGACAGGCCCACGACCTCGCCGCCCCAGCCGCCGTTGATCCAGGTGCAGAAGGAGTCTCGCACGGGGAAGGTGATCCCGGCGAAGAAATCGCTTCCCTTCAACCGGGCAGCCTCGATCCGGATCTCGTAATTCGCGGTGGGAAACGGGAGAGCGGAATCCGCCCAGTTGATGCCGGTGAGAACGCCGGAGCCGATGGTGATGACGCCCTTTTCGACGGTGACTCTGCCGGCTCCGAGGAAGTCCGATTCCTTCCAGCCCGCCAGCGATTTGCCGTCGAACAGCGGGCGCCACTCGCCGGCCGCGGGCGCGGCAGCGGGCCTCGCCTCCTGAGCGGCAAGGGGACCGGGCGCGAACAACGCCGCGCCTATCATCAGCTTCACGACGAGCGCATGGCTCGGCATGAGACGGATGGCAGCCGTCCGATGGTGTCTCATTGAAGCGCCCACAGGCGTGCCCCCAGGATTCTTTTACAGCTTCTGAGGCCGCGCCCGTTGCTGCTGAAGCGGCTCATCGTGGCGCCTCCCTCCTGCGTCGAGGCCCGGCCAGGGTTCCACACTGAGAGCGCGGCGGGGCGCCAGGCTCTTGACACAGCAGAGCGCCCCGCGGCTTGACAGGCATTCTGGGCCGGTCCGTGGGCTTAGCGGCCCCGTCCCAAGAACCCGCTTTGGTCCTTTTCGGCGGCCTCGCCCGTCGGCGGCGGATACGCCTTCGCACCCGGCGGCGCGGGTCCCGCGGCATTGAGCACGCGCAGCGCCGCCAGGCGCACCGGATCCGGCATCCGGTTCGCGCTCAAAAGCGTGTAGAATTCCAGCGCCCGCGGACGATTGCTCGCCATCAGCCCTTCGGCGCAGAGCAGCGCGGCTCGGGCCACCACCGGAAACACCGGAGGCTTGGTGCGGTCGAAGGCCGCCTGCAGCGCTCGCGAGGCTTGCAGTCCCCCGATCATGCCCACCGCCGCCGCCGCCGCCCCGGCGACTTCAGCGTCGCTGTCGTCGATCAGCTTCGTCACTGCGTCCAGTGCCTTGGCATCCTTGCGCACGCCAATCGAGGTGATGACTCCCACCTGCAGCCGGCCCTTCAATTTCGGCAGCGCGGCACGCAGCGCCTCGTCTACCGACGGGTCGGGGTTCGGCTCCAACCCGAACCGGGCGTAGCACGCCAGTTGCGGGTGGCTCAGTAGCGCCGCCATCGGCTGCACCGCTTCCTTGCCTCCCACGAACGCCAGCTTCTTGCAGGCGATGGCCTTCTGAAACACCGTCGAGTTCGGGTCTTTGACCAGCGCGAGGAGTTTCGCCGGTTCCATTTTCCAGATCGGCAGTCCGTCGAATTCGGGGGGGACGGTCGGAGCCGGCGGTCGCGGTGGCCTGCTTCCTGCCTGCCTTTGGCCAGGTCCCGGAGGTCCCTGCTGCGCTCCCGGCGCTCCCTGAGGGGCTCCCTGCGGCGGTTGTGTCTGTCCAGGTGCTTGTGGCATTTCAATAATCTCCTTATCCTCTCTGGACCCTTACATATTGGTAGCCAGCGCTTCCATCCGCCAGGGCTCGCGATAGGCCCGGCTGCGCATGCGATTGGCTTCTTCGTCGTTGAGGAACATGCGCTTGGCCGGATCCCAGGTCACCTTGCGATTCAGTTGGGCCGAGATCCAGGCCGCATGCGAGGCAACGTGGGCGTGAGCCGTAACGTCGGCATTCGCCCGCGGCGGGGTCCGTGAACGGATGCACTGCAAGAACTCCCGGATGTGCTCCGCCGTCGGGTCGTACCGGGTCCCCTGGCGCGTGGGCAACAGAGACTTCAGATTGGGAGACACTTCGATGCGTCCACTGTCGCCGGTCTCGACCCAGCCTTCGGTTCCTTCGAACCGGTTGCTGCACGAACCGAGAAGGTTCCAACTGTGGTTCCGCAGGATGAGCTTAACCCCATTGGCATACCGGCAGTTGATCGTATACCGGCTGATCAGACCGTCGCCCCGGAAAATGCCGCCTTCGGGCGCGTACTCGACCGGTTCGGTGTACTCCATGTCAGCGGCCCATTGCGCCATGGCGACGGTGTGCGACGCCCACTCCAGCAGACCGGCGTGGAAATCCCAGAACTCGCCTCTGCCACGGTCTGCGTAGGCGGAATTGTACGGCCGCCAGAGGCACGGCCCCAGCCACTTGTCCCAATCGAAGACTAGCGGCTCCGGCTCCGGACTCTCCGCCGCCCACCAGCCGTGCCCGCCCGCATCAACGGTTCCCAGTCCGATCGCGGTATCCGCGTGCACCGCCAGCAGCCGCCCCAGTTTTCCGCTCCGCGCCAGTCCAACGGCGAACTCGAAGGCGAACTGGTTCTTCCGCTGGCAGCCCGACTGGTATACCACACCATAGCGGCGCACATTGTCGGCCAGAGCATAGCTCTCCATGATCGACATCGCAGCCGGCTTCTCGATGTACATGTCCTTGCCGGACTGCGCCGCCCACATGGCCATCAGTCCATGCCAGCGGTCGCTGGTCGCAATCAGGAGAGCGTTGATGTCCTTGCGCGCGAGGAGTTCCGTTGCATCGCGATACATTACGCAGTCGTGGTTCTTGTAATAGTTGTCGACGGTACTCTTGACCATCTCGCGAGCGCTGTCCCGGATGTCGGCGATGGCCGCGAAGCGGACCCGCGAGTCGCCCAGCAACTGTCTGAGATCGGACATCCCACGGCCGCGGATCCCGATGCCGCCGAAAACCAGTTGATCGTTCAGCGCGTAGTTTCCGACTACCACGGGTCCTATCGGGCCTGCCCCGGGCGGACCCGGGGCTTGGTCCACAGGACCCGGACCTGGGGCTTGACCCAGCACGGGCCCGGCGGCCGCGGCCGCGGCGCCGGCTTGGGCCAAGGCTTTCCCAAATCTTCTTCGAGTAACTGTTTGCTTCTCTTTCGCCATAGTTTCCTCCCGAAACCGGCCAGAGGCTCTTCGACTCCTCGTAACGACTGTATCACCACACCGATCCGCTCTCAAGACAAGACTCGGACAAAACTCGGGCCAAGGTCCCTGAAGAAGTATTGCACTTTCGCACTGTCCCTGCATCGTTTCGCGGCCGCGATGGACGAACAGAATCGGACACCGTCATCCGGTTGAGCGTTGTCAGTCCAAGCAGGCCAGATCCCGCGGTAGAAGGCGCCGATGCACCGGGACACGGTCTCGATGGCGGTGGCCTCCAGATCGCCGTGTGGCGCGAACAGTACAACCACGGGCGGCCGCACCAGAGCTTGGGCTACCGACCCCCGGCAGGACTGTACTTGCCATGACGGGCCGACCGACAACGAGGAAGGAGGCTTTGCTGAACTTGGGGCGCTGCCCCCAAACCCCCGAGGATTGGCGCTTTCGGACCAGAATGGTTGGACTACAATGAAGGCACTTGAGCGCAGGATAGGGCAACGCAGAGGTGCGACTCGAGCGCCGGCTCAAGCGCCGGAATGGCGGGGGGATCTCCGGCCGCCCCAGACGAAATCAGACCCGCCGGTCCCTAACTTATTGGACGCGAAAAATGGTCTTGACAATGGGGGCCACTTTCGTCCAGCCGTTCGTCGCTGGCGCTGGCTCTCTTGGTGATGTGCCGAGCACCGGCTTCCGGACGACGCCGCCCGCGGCTGATAGGGTTACGCAGGTCTTGCCACCGAAAAGTACGAAACCACCAGGGCTTCCATTCCTCACGCCGCCAAAGGCCAATCGGCGTACAGCGCCGCCGCCTGCTCCATGATCCGCTCGATGAGGTATCCGGTATACGCCGGAAGTGAAGTTCACGGGCATCAGCGGCTACGATCACCTGTTCAATTTTGTCATTCCGAAATCCCGCAAGGAGCCGGAACGCGTCTTGCAGGCGATCAACCGCCCTACACGCGAAACCGCTCTGTCATTCATTAATGCATGGACGGACACCCGCCAAACGCGGCCGTCGGAGTCGAAGGCATTCGCCATGCTGAACGATATGGAGCAGCCGGTTTCGGGTAACGTGATCGATGCGTTTAGAAATTATCAAATACGCCCGGTGCCGTGGAGCGGCCGGGCGCAAGTCGTTCCTGAGCTTGCCGCCTGATAAGATCTTCGTAGCACGGCTCCCGTTCAAACCCCTTGTCTTCCAAGTTGCTCAGCTTGGAGTCGCCCCCGGCGATTCTGATTTCATGGCCTCGGAAGCGAACGGATGGACCGGCACCGGCTCCCTTGAAATAACCAGTTCGAGTCCACTCTGGGGTAGCACGCGTGCTCGAACTGGCAAATGCAAGAAACTGCAGAGGAAGATCAGAAAATCACGCAACTGGGGTGGCTCCCCTTCGTGGACGCTTTTAGAACTTTTTGCCTCTGTCCGGACCCGCACAACAAGACACTTCTTCTTGAGGTTCAACAAGTTGGCTGCGCGCTGATTCCTCCAGCGCTCATACAAGTGAGACATGCTTCAGCGGCGCCGCCGGGCGACCCGGTTGGAACAGAAAGATGCCCCCCGTAAGTCCTTGCAAAACAAGGGGGGCATAGATGAGCTTGTCCCCTTCGAGAGCCTGAGCCGAATTCTGCCAGAGGCTCGGGTGGACTATCTCTGGTATCATCCGCCCGCAATGACGGCAGGGCGTTAACGGAACCGGGTGGCTGGAGTGAAGAAACCTTGACCCGGCGCCAAGAGTCTCAAGTTCGCTGGAGACTCCCACGGCTGGAAGATCGCCGGGCCTGAGCGCGAAATCGGACGCGCGGCGTTGCCGCCGGCTCGGTACCTACGGTTTAGACCCGGTTGGGTCCGTTCCAGTACGACTCTCCCATTCCTCGAAACGGCTCGGGGAGTCATGTTTATCGTGAAGCGTCCGCCCGCGCGAAACACCTGTCCGCTCGGTTTCGCGCCTTCGGGCGGGGAATGTCGAGGAAGCCCGAACATATGCAAGTTACCGACCTGCTCTTTCCGGACCAGATCCTCAGCCCCGATCAGCCGCCGGGCGGGGGAATCGCGAAATTCTGGCAGATCAGGGGCCATCGTGTCTTCGAGTCCGCCGGTCTTTTCTGGGGGCACTATCGTTCTTCCGTATACATCAGCCTCCCGTTTCACCTCCAGTTATGCCCGGGTGCCGGAGAGGTGG
>JAUYBU010000367.1 GCA_030693045.1 Bryobacterales bacterium
GGCGGACGACATTGACGCCGCTCTGCGCGAAGACGGCGTGGCACAGCAGAACGGCCAGGAAACTTTGACGCACCATGCATCGGTTCTACCACATAACGCCGGTCCGCCTGGCGCCCGGGAAGGCAGGGGAGTAGTGCCGAGAACCGGGCAACTCCGAGCAGCCAACACCAAGCGCCCTCGGAACCAACAATTACGGGGCTGTTGCGATCGGACCACTCGGCACAAGCGGGAACCCCTTGACATTCATCGGCCACCGACTTGACCTGTCCGGGACCCAAGCAATAAGCTTGACCGCATGAGCCGCCCGAACTCATTGGAGGTCGTGCTCCCCAAGTTGCCCTTCAGCGCATCGCTGGCGGGCTCTAACAACGACGGCAACCCCGTCGAAGGGATGCTATGAACCCGCTCAGCCGCCGTGAATTTCTGCCCGCTCTGGCGGGCGCTGCCCTGGCCCAGCCGCGCGAGGCCCAGCCGCCCCAGGCCAAGCCCCTGCGAGGCGTCTTCATCATCCTGGCCACGCCCTACACCCAGAAGAAGGAAGTCGATTACGAGGACCTCGCCCGCGAGGCCGAATTCGCGGAGCGCTGCGGCGTACAAGGTATGGTCTGGCCGCAACTGGCCAGCGAGTACGCACAGCTCAGCGTCCAGGAGCGCATGCGCGGCATGGACACGCTGGCCAAAGCCGCGCGTGGCAAGCGCGCCGCGCTGGTCTTGGGAATCCAGGGCCCCAACACCGCGCAAGCCTTGGACTACGCCCGCAAAGCCGAAGAACTCGCGCCGGACGCGGTGATCGCCACGCCGCCGGGCCAGGGCCGTTCGCTCGACGACGTCCGCGAATACTACTCCGCCCTGGCCCGCGCCGTGAAGCGGCCCTGCTTCATACAGACCACCGGGGGCGCCAAGGGGCTGAACCTGCCGGTGGACTTCATCGTGTCGCTGGCCCGCGAGTTCCCCCACCTGGCTTACGTGAAGGAAGAACTCGAACCGGTCCTCGAGCGCATGCGGCAACTGGACGCCGCCCGCCCGGTGATCCGCGGCATCTTCGGCGGGCGCGCCGGCCGCGCCATGCTCCACGAGATGCGTCTGGGCATGGACGGCAACATGCCGGGCGCGGCCTACGCGGATATCTACGTTCAGATTTGGAGCCTGTACCAGGGCGGCAGACAGGCCGAAGCGCGCGATCTGTTCGCCCGCCTGCTGCTTATGATCAACGTAGCCGAGCAGGCGCCCTCCGTGATTCTGTACATCCTGCACAAGCGCGGCGTGTTCAAAACCATCCAATCGCGCCAGAAGTCCGTCGAACTCAGCCGTACGCAAATCGAAGAAATCGAATTCTGCTGGGCCGCGCTCAAGCCGTACCTGAAGGGCTAAGTCCATGAGCGCTTCCTCATCCATCACCCGGCGTCATGCGGCAACCGCGATTGCCGGCACGGCGCTGGCGGCCTGTTCGCGCCGCCGGCGTCCCAACATTCTCTTCGTGATGTGCGACGACCACGCCTGGGGCGAGATGAGCTGCTACGGCAACCCCGTCCTCCGGACTCCCAACATGGACCGGCTGGCGGCTGGCGGCACGCGCTTCGCCAACGCTTTCTGCACCAATTCGCTGTGCGCCCCCAGCCGGGCCACCGCGCTCACCGGCTGCTACTCGCACATCCACGGCGTGCGCGGCAACTCCGAATCCAAGGACGCCAACGAGCGCATGCGGCCCGGCATCGCCACCTGGCCAAAGCTGCTGCAGCAGGCCGGCTACCGCACCGGCATCACCGGCAAGTGGCACCTCAACGACCAGCCGGAGGGCTTCGACTACTGGTGCGTGCTCCCCGGGCAGGGCGTCTATTTCGATCCCGAGTTCATCGAAAACGGTCGTCGCCGCAAGATCCCCGGATACGTCACCGACATCACCACCAACCTGGCGTTTCAGTTCCTGGAGCAGGCCGGCGACCGCCCCTTCGCCCTGGCCTACCAGCACAAGGCGCCCCACCGCCCGTTCACGCCCGCGCCGCGCCACGCCCGCCTGTTCTCGGACCGGGATCTGCCCTACCCGCCCAGCTACGACGACGACTACACAACGCGCCGCCTGGCCCGCGAAGCCCAGGACATGAAGTTCGACGTGAGCCTGGCCGGCGACTACCCGGACCTGCCGCCAAAACTGCCGCCCGCCGAGCGCAAGCGCTGGATCTACCAGCGCTTCGTCAAGGACCACTACCGCGCCATTGCGGGCGTCGACGAAAATCTCGGCCGGGTGCTCGACTACCTCGATAAGCGGCGGTTGGCCGATGACACCCTGATCCTCTACACCTCCGACAACGGCTTCTTCCTCGGCGAGCACGGCTGGTACGACAAGCGTTTCATGTACGAACCCTCCCTGCGCGTGCCGCTATTGGCCCGTTATCCGCGCTCCGGCGCGGCCGCGTGCGTCGAGCCGGCCATGGCGTTGAACATCGATTTCGCGCCGACCATCCTGGACTTCGCCGACGTGCCCGTCCCCCCGGAAATGCAGGGCCGCAGCCTGCGCCCGCTGATCGAGGGCCGCACCCCGCCGGATTGGCGGCAGTCGATCTACTACACCTATTTCGAGAACTCCTGGGCCCTGCGCGGGAAGAGCAAGGAGGCCATGAGCGATCCCAGCTTCCAGTACTTCACCGCGCACCGGGTCTCGCCCCACCGTGGCGTGCGCACCGCGCGCTATAAGCTGATCGAGTACTATAGCGAGGGCGGCTATTGGGAGTTGTTCGACCTGGAGACCGATCCCCACGAGATGAAGAATCTCCATGGCACGCCGGGGTACGAGGCCATCACCGCGCAACTCGAGAATGAGTTGGCCCGCTTGCGAAACGAGTATCGGAGCACCTGAGACCATGCACAACCGCCGTGACTTTTTCCGTCTGGGCGCGATGGCCGCCGCCGGGCCGGGCCCGGCCCTCGCCGGGCCGGGTCTGGCCGCCGCGGGCCTGACCCTCGCCGGGCCGGACCTGACCCCCGCCGGGCCGGGCCCGGCCCTCGCCGAATCCCACCCGCCACTTGGCAAGCTGAAGATCACCAAGTTCGTGCTGCACAAGGCCACCTTGCGCTGGCGCGACCTGCTGTTTCTGGAGATCCACACCGATGGCGGCCTGGTGGGCATCGGGGAAGGCTCGCTGCACACCCGCGTCGATCTGGTCGAAGAGGCCCTGCGCTGGCTGGAGCCGCACCTCATCGGGCAGGATCCGGCCGGCATCGAGGACCATTGGGATCGCATGTACTTCCGGCTCACGCGCTGGCGCAATGGGCCGGTGCTGGTGACCGCGCTTTCGGCCGTCGATATCGCGCTGTGGGACCTGGAAGGCAAGCGGCTCGGGGCGCCGGTGTGGCGGTTGCTGGGCGCGGCGCCGGGCACGAAGCTGCGCCCCTACTTCACGCACTGGGACTCGGTGGTGAGGGCCAAGAGCCCCGAAGGCTTCGGCGAGGCCGCGGCCGCCGCCAAGGCCAAAGGCTGGACCGGAGTTAAGTTCGGCGCCGTGGGTGGCGCCTCCGAGTACCAGCGCATCGCGCAGACGGTGGCCAAACTGGCGGCCATCCGCAAGGCTGTGGGCGAGGATTTCGACGTCGGCCTGGAACTCGGCGAGCGCCTGACAACCCGTTCCGCCATCCGCTTCGCCGATGCCGTCGAGCCTTATCATCCGATGTTCATCGAAGAGGCCACGCTGCGCGAGAATCCCGAGGCCATGACCGAAGCGCCCGCGGAGCGGGCCGGCCGCCAAGAGCCGCGTGCCGCTGGCCACCGGCGAGGGCCTGCAGACCCGCTTCGAGTTCCGCCGCCTGCTCGACGCCAAGGGCGCTTCCATCGTCCAACCGGACGTGCTGCACTGCGGAGGCATCACCGAACTGCGCCGCATCGCCCGACTTGCCGAAGTCTATGGCGTCGAGGTGGCGCCGCACCAGTGCTACGGCCCCATCGCCCATGTGGCCTCTCTGAACGCCGTGGCCGGCTGCCGCAATTTTTTGATTCACGAATGGGAGGCCGAGGATGACGACCGGTTCCAGGAAGCCTGCGGCGGCGCCTATCCGGTGCAGCAGGGCGGCGTCATCGCTCTCGCCGACAAGCCCGGCCTCGGCCTCTCGATGGATTTCGCCGCCTTCTGCCGGCGCTTCCCGTACAAGACCGCGCCGCGCAGCATGCCGGACCTGAAAAAGTCCGCGCCCGGGGCGACGCGGTAGGGAGCCTTGACCATGGGGATTGCGGAACCTAAGGCTACCTGATAGGCTGGATCTCGGCAATTTCAGAGTACCTCTCGCCGGGATTCCGGGCGGGAGGTGGGAGGTCTCGATGCGGTTCTCGATTCAAACAACCGGGCTGCTACTGGCTGCCCTCGCTACACAGTGCGCCTTTGGCCAGGAATTGCGCGGCCGTGTCCAAGGCGTAGTTTCCGATTCCAGCGGCTCGGTGATCGTCGGCGCCGCTGTCACGCTCAAGAACGACAGCACCGGCGTCGCCGAGAAAAAGGAGACGGGCGGCGGCGGGCAGTACCTTTTCGACTTCGTCAACGCCGGCACGTATAGCCTGACCGTCTCGCTACAGGGTTTCCGCACCTTTGTGCAACAGAACGTCCTGGTGCAGACGCGCGCCGACATTACCGTGAATGCCGCCATGGAATTGGGCCAGGTGAGCGAGAAGATTACGGTGACCGAAGCGCCGGTCTCGGTGCAGTTCAACACCACCAACATGCAGACCACGCTCGACTCGAAGATGTCGACGGAGCTGCCCATCATTCACCGCAATCCCTTCCTTCTGCTGACGCTCGACCCCAGCGTGGTGCACACCGGCAACCAGGAGAAGAGCCCTTACCATAGCTTCGCCGCCAACGACATGGACGTCGGCGGCGGCACCGAGCGCAACAACGAGATTCTGGTTGACGGCGTGCCCAATACCTGGGGCATGAAGAACAACTACACGCCCTCGATGGACGCCGTCTCGGAAATGAACGTGCAGCAGAACGCCACCGACGCCGAGTACGGCCACAGCGCCGGCGGCATCATCAGCGTGCAGATGAAGGGCGGCGGCAACGAGTTCCACGGAACGGCCTACTACTTCGGCCGCAATCCCGCGCTCAACGCGGTGGCCGATTCCAGCACCCACACGCCCAGCGTCACGCGCCAGAACGTGTGGGGCTTCACTGCCGGCAACCCAATCAGCAGGAACCGGCTGTTCAACTTCCTCAGCTACGAAGGCCAGATCCTGAGCGAACCGCGCGACTTCAGCCGCACGCTGCCCACGCCGCTGGAGCGCGAAGGCGACTTCTCGCGTTCGCTCAACGCCAACAGCGCGCTGCGGACCATCTTCGACCCCTTCACCACCATCTTCAACCAGGCCGCCAACACCTCCACGCGCACGCCCTTCGCGGGCAACGCGATCCCGAAATCGCGCTTCGATCCCACCTCGTCGCGGGTTCTCAAAGATGTCTGGCAGCCAAACCGTCCGGGCGACGACATCACCGGCGTCAACAACTTCCGCATGACCATGCCCAACACGTTCCGCTACTGGAACCTCAGCAACCGCACCGACTACGTGATCAATGACGCCTGGAAGCTCTTCGGCCGCTTCAGCCGCTTCCATACCATCGAGAGCGCGCCCGACGTTACCGGCGGTTCCCGGGCGCAGGGCCTGGGCGGCAGCCAGCGCAATGGTCTGCAGGCGGCGGGCGACGCCGTCTGGGCCATCAGTCCGAGGATGGTTCTGAACCTGCGTGGAGCGTTCAATAAGCCGGTGGATAACTTCGCCGACGCGCAATCGGAACTGAAATCGTGGACCGAGCTTTGGGGCGGCAACGCATGGCACGAGCCGTACCTGCCCGAACTGCCGCAGGTTTACTATCCCGGCATCACGGTCGGCGCCTCGGTGCTCGGCCGCACCAGTTACTGGTACGGCGAGCCGAGGTTTTGGAACGGGAGCGCCAAACTGTCGGTGCAGTCCGGCCGCCACTATCTGAAGGCCGGCGGCGAGTACCGCGGCATCCGCATGCGCCAGGGCGCATTTAGCCCGTCCAACTTCCGCTTCCTCCCCGCGCACACCGCGGGCACGTTCATTAACCCCAACACCCGGCTTCAGGGCGACGCCTGGGCCACCTTCCTGCTCGGCGTGCTGGACGACACCAGCTCCGTCCAGACCCGTCCTTTGAACGAGGGCCGCAACAATTTCTACAGCGCTTACTTACAGGACGACTTCAAGCTCAACCAGCGCGTCACCTTCAACCTGGGCCTGCGCTATGAGTACGATTCGCCCATCACGGATGCGCGCGACCGCCTCTCGCGCTACCTGGATCTCACCAACCCGATCCCCGAATTCCAGGGCGCCAACGCTCCGAAAATGCCGGCCGAGGTAGCCGCTATCCGCACCGCCGCGCCGGTCTACAATGGCGCCTGGGTGTTTACCGACAGCCAGAACAAGGCGCTTTACAACTCGCCCAAGCTGACCCTGCTGCCCCGCGTGGGCGTGGCCATCCGGGTGAACGACCGAACCGCCATCCGCGCCGGGTGGAGCCGCTACGTCGTGCCGCCCAGCATCAACTTCGCCGGCGGCATCAACATCCTGAATGCGGTGCCGTATCCGGGATACATGATCACTTCCTCGCCCCTGCCCATGCTCGAGGGCATTCCGCAGGCGCGCTTCAACGATCCCTTCCCGTCCGGCGCGAACCCGCTGGCGCAGCCCATCGGCAAGTCGTTCGGCCGCTATAGCCAGCTCGGCTATACGGACGCAACTATCTGGTCCTATCAGGACCTGAAGAATGCGGCGAACGACCGCATCAGCCTTACGCTCCAGCGCCAGATCTTCAGCCAAATCGTGGTGGACGCGACCTACTTCACCAACCGGGGCGCGAATCACTACTACCAGAAGGGATTGAACCTTTCCGATCCGCGGATCGGCTTCGAGCAGAAGGCCCTGCTCGCCCGGCGCGTCGACAATCCCTTCTACAACATCCTCACGCCGCAGAAGTTCCCCGGCGCCTTGCGCTTCCAGAAGCAGGTGCGGGTGAGCGATCTGCTGGCGCCCTATCCGCAGTATGGCGCCCTGACTCAGTTGTTCACGCCGGGCATAGACAAGCGCTACCACGCCGCGCAGATCAAGGTTCAGCGCCCGTTCGCCAACGGCTTCAACCTGCTGGCGGGCTATAACTACCACCGCTCCAAGGAGTCCGAGTTCTACGATACGGTGGACACTTACCTCGACAAGTTCACGCCTCAGGAAAGCAACGACCCGCGGCATAAGTTCAACCTTTCCGCCATCGCCAACCTGCCCTTCGGCCGTGGCCGCAAGTGGGGCGCGGACTCGAGTGCGTTCGTCAATTCCGTGTTCGGCGGCTGGACCGTCAGCAGCATCTATCAGTGGGTGAGCGGCGCTTACCTACGCTTCGGCGCGATGCTGGTGAACGGCGATCCGAAGCTCGAAAACCCCACCCGCGACCGCTGGTTCAATACTTCGGTTTTCGTCCGCCAGCCCGACTACACGCGGCGCTCGAACCCGCTCCAGTTCGTTGGCCTGACCGGCCCCTCGCTGTGGAGTTGGGACGCCACGCTGGCCAAGACGGTGAAGATCGCCGACCGGCTCAGCTTCGAGATTCGCGCCGAGAGCTACAACCTGACCAACACCTTCATCGGCCAGAACCCGATCGTCAACGTCGACAGTTCGCAATTCGGCCGCGTGGTAACCCAGCGTCCGGGTTACTATGGACGGCAGTTCCAGTACACCGGCCGCTTCCGCTGGTAGTTGCCCTTCACTGGGTTCGTTCGGACCTGCCAAGGCCGCGGCCGGCCCGGCACTGGCTCGCGTCGCTAGGGGGTAGGGTCGTTCAGAACCAGCACGACAATGCGCAGGGAGGCCACTTGGGTAGACCAACCGATCCATTCCTGGCAGGTGACTCTGGGTTGCGCCAGAACCGGCGGACCTCCCATCGATTCCTGGAGAGTGAACTTGTTGCGGCCCGTCTTGAGGGGGTCCACACGGTAACCATGCCCGGGGGATAAGGCGCCGCTGGGCCGCTCCTGGAGCGTGGGGACCATCACCAGCAGATCGACCTTGGTTTCGCGGCCGAACTTTTCGAAGACGCCCGCCGCGGCATTACCGAGTTGTTCCACCGCCGAATCCATGTCCGTTCCTTTGGATTCGGCCACGGTTACGCGTCTGGGACCGGCGGCGTTCAGAGGTTGATGGAGCCCGAGGGCGTCCGCGCACTTGAGCATTCCCTTCATGCCCAGGAAATTTCGCACCTGCCGGTCTCCTTCAATCACCTGTAGGCAGCCTCGCTCGAATCGCAGATAGTCAAATAGATGCCGCTCCTGTTTCTCGCCCGCATTGGATGGCATGAGCACCTCCTGCCCGCACTTTCGTGCGATTGGTTTATCATACACCCGCCGCAGGCAGGTTCTGGTGCGTAAAATGGAAGCGGGCCGGCTGCAAAAGCCGGTCGCTACTGCGCCATAATCTACCCATGAGAACCTGGTGGATGTTTGCCTCGCTCGCTGTCGGCATGATTCTCCCGGCGGCCGAGTTCACCACCGCCCCGAGCCTGATTGCGAACCCCAACCCGGAAGTGCCGCTGGCGGCGCTGGTCCGCTTCACCTCGAGCGCGCCCGTGACCACCACCGTCGCGGTCTCGGAAGGCAGCCGCCGCTGGGACGTGCAGTTTGGTCCGCAATCGAATCCGGCGGCGGGATTGCCTCTGGTCGGCTTCTACCCGGGCCGGAAGCACCAGATCACGGTGGCCATCCGCGATGCGGCCGGCAAGACGCGGCGCGCGCCCAAGCCTCTGGAATTCACCGCGCCGCCGCTCCCTGCCGAGGCCGAAGAGTTTCCTCCCATCCAGGTGAAGACGGCGGGCACGCCCGGCATGGAGCCCGGCTGGACCCTGCTCAGCATTCGCCGGCAGCACCGCGGAGGAGGGGGCGGCGGCGGCGCTCGGGGTGGCCCACCGGCGGGCGGTGGCGCACGGGGTGGTGGCGGCGCACGCGGCGGCGCGCCGCCGGGCGAACCGGTGTTCGCCACCGGCTACGGACTCATCCTGTTATTGGACGAGCACGGCCAGGTGGTGTGGTACTACAAGGGCCCCAACCGGATCGCCGGCGTGCATCGCCTGCGCAACGGCAACATTGCGTTCCTGACCAACGACAACCGCCTGGTGGAAATCGATCTGCTCGGCAACGTCCAGGGCAACTGGTGCGCCGCGCGCCGCCCCAACGGCCCGTGCACGGGCATTTCCGTGGACGCCCTCACGATGCACCACAGCTTCGCCGAATTGCCCAACGGCAACTTCCTGGTGGTGAGCGGCGAATTGCGCGAGATCGACAACTACTACACCAGCGAGACCGACCGCAACGCCCCCCGCAAACGCCAGAAGGTGATGGGCGACCAGGTGATCGAGTTCAACCGCGCCGGGCGTGTGCTGTGGCGCTGGAGCGCGTTCGACCATCTGGACGTCTACCGCCTGGGCTTCCTCACCATCAACCAGTACTGGATCGTTCGCGGCTTCCCCGATACGCTCGACTGGACCCATGGCAACGGCGTCTTCCACCATCCGCGCGACAACTCGGTGCTCTTCAATTCGCGGCAGCAGAGCGCGGTGGTGAAGATCGAGCGGCCCAGCGGGCGCATCGCCTGGATCTTCGGCGAGCCCGGCGGCTGGCCGGAGAAATTTCAGCCGCTGCTGTTCCGGCCCGCGGGCGTCGGCGAATGGCCGTGGCACCATCACGCGCCCAGCCTGACCTCGCGCGGCACGCTCATGATGTTCAACAACGGGCTCTTCAAGACCCGGCCCTTTAACCAGCCGGCCCCCGATTCGGAAACGGTCAGCGGCGCGCTGGAGTACCGCATCGACCCGGCGGCGCGCGCCGCCAGCCTGGTGTGGTCGTCCGACGCCAAGGGTCCGGACGCGGTCAATACCTTCGCCATGGGCGACGCCAGCCTTTTGCCGAAGACCGGCAACGTGATGGTGGTGTACGGCAGCGGCGTACGCCTGGACAACGGACTGCCGTGGAGCCGGGTCCGCGAGTACACCCACACCAAGCCACCCAAGGTGCTCTACGACGTGGTCTTCGCCGGCGCCGGCGAGCGCCCGGCCCTCAGTTGGGTCGCTTTCGGCGGCGAGCGCATTCCGAAACTGCAGTAGGGACGCATCTCGCCCGGTTGCGGACTTCACTGCGACGTCGCGGTGAAGGCCGCTCCTGCCTCCAGCCTTCGGAGGTCATCACCTGGTGATCGAGAACCCGCGCGCCGTGCAATTGGCCGCCATGGCCGGCACAAGATCCAACGCCGGCCGCCGGGAGATGCTTTCGTAGTCCTGGATCAGGCGAACCATGAGTTCCGGAGCCGTGTCTTCCTCGATGGCGCGACGCTCGCCCCGGTCCATCAGTTCTGCAATCTCGGCGAGCATGCGCTCATGCTCCTCGTCCGAACCGATCACCCGCGGCAGGACCTTCGCCAATACGCGAGCGTACTTCTTTTCGTCGATGACTAGCGCGCCCATTTCTTCCAACTCCCTCTCATGTACTCGGCATGGTTGAGGAAAGCTCTGACCATAAGGAGCGACTTGTACTGGCCGGCGTCCGGGAAGAGCTGCTTCTTTCTTGAGCCTTCATCCAATGCCCGGTTCGGTCCGGAACGCTTCGCCCTCCGCGGTCCTGCCGCACAGCCTGGCGACGTTCGGCGCTGGTGACCACAAGACGGAAGCGCTGGCGGTTGGCGAAGCGACTGGCGCCTGGCGCGATGATCAGATGAAAAGGTCGACGGGAACGCGGAAGAACTCGGCCAACCGCTTTGCCTGCGCTTTGCCGATAGACCGGCGTCCGCCGAGAATCTCTGTCGCGGCTCCCTTGTTGCCGAGCACAGGCCAAATGTCTTTGTGTTTCAGACCACGCTCCTCCATCAGGGCCTTCAGGGATTCCCGCGAAGAGACGCGCGGCAGGGGGTAGCGCTTTTCTTCGTAGTCTTCGATAAGCAGAGTAACGATCTCCGCGAGGGCGTCCTCCTCGGGGGCTCGGTCTTCGCGTTCATCGAGTTCAAGCAGCAGTGCGGTCAGACGCTCATGCTCCTCGTCCGTCCGAATCGGCCGCGGGAGCGTCTTTGCCAGCAGCTCTCGATACACCGACTCGCTGATTTCCAGTGTCGTGTTCATCTCTTCCAGTCCCCCTTGGCGTACTCGGCGTGGCTGAGAATGTGCAAGATGAATACTCGCTTCGTCTCATACGTCGGCGCTCGCCAAGAGTTACCCATTTGTGCTCGGTTAAAGTTACCCACTCGAAGAACAGGATTTGGGGCCGGTGTTCACCATAGAGGGTGGGATCATCAATATCATCCGCGCCGAAGGCGTGCCCTGCGGCAAAATG
>JAUYBU010000404.1 GCA_030693045.1 Bryobacterales bacterium
CTGTGGTCATGATCGCGTCGCGCTCACCGAAGGTGATGAAAAAGGGGGACACGCCTGTGTCTCTGGACGGGCGACGGGTTGCGTAAGATTAGCCCGGAGTGTCCCCGGGTCTCTGGATTTTCGAGAGTGTCCCCGAATTAGGGGCTTCGCTTGCGGTACGGAAAGCTCTTCCACTCCTGGCTGGCGCGGCCGTTCAGGTCCCAGACCACAACCCCGTCGCGGATGGTCATTTCAGGGGCTAGGCGCCGGTCGCCGGGACGCACCGCGCCCGCCGAGTCGGGGAATCCGAACTCCCCGCGATCCAGCCGCAGCACCGTGACGTCGGCCCCGGCGCCCGCGCCAAGGTGGCCCAGTTCCGTCCGCCGGATCTGCCGGGCCGGATTCCAGGTGGACATCCGGACGACCTCCTCGATCGGCACGCCCAGATTGAGCACCTTCGACATCACGTTGATCATGTCCTTCATCCCGCCGTTCATGCTGTTGGTGTGCAGGTCGGTCGAGATCAGGTCCGGGTAGAACTTCTGCTCGAAAGCCGGAACCGCCACCCACCAGAAGAAACTGCCGGCGCCGTGGCCCAGATCGAAGATGACGCCGCGCCGGCGGGCGTCGATCATCGCCGGGTTCACCTTTCCGTCCTCCAGTAACTCGTCGCGCAGCCCGGAGTAAGCGTGCGTGTAAATGTCGCCGGGCCGCAGCTTCTCGAGCAGCAACTCGCGCAAATTCCGAACGTCGTTGAGGTTCCCGAAATCGACCATCACGGGCAGATCGGCGAGTTTGCCGGCCTTGACGAGGTTGTCCACCGCTTCCCATCCGGGGCCGCCGAAATGCGCGGTCTTGAAGCCGACGATCACGTCCGGATGCGCCCTGGCCATGCGAACCATCGCCTCGGGATCCATGTCTTTGACATCGTTCTCACCGCTTGGCCCCATCCCCGCGCCCGAGACGTTCAGCAGCGCCAGCACGCGCGTTTTCGCGCGCCGGATCACGCGGTCCAGAAAATCCGGAAAATTGCGCCAGCCGGAGGTGCCCGCGTCCACCATGGTGGTCACGCCGGTGCGGAAAGAGAACCCGTCCGGATAGACGCTGCTGTCGCCCGTGAGGGCCTTCAGCCCCGTGCCGGTGTAAACGTGGACGTGGACGTCGATCAGCCCCGGCATCACGTACAGGCCCTTGACGCCGGCGACTCTCCTGGCCTGGGCCGCTGGAATCGCGGGCGCGACGAGGGCGATCTTACCGCCGGCAATGGCGACGTCCATCACGCCGCTGAGGTTGTTCTTAGGATCGATGACCTGCCCGCCCTGGAGCAACAGATCGTAAACCGGCTGCGCCGCGAGCGCGCCGGCCATCAACAAGCATCCGAGGAGAAGTCGCATGGGTCCGCCTTGCACAAGGAATCATGATACTCCCAAACAGCCGAAAGAATGCCTCGCTTCGAGTATGCTAGGAGCAGACGGTGAGATTATGCGTACGGCGTTGCAAATCAGCCAGCCCGCGCTCGTGGACTTCTGCAAGCGGCACCACATCCAGCGCCTGTCGCTGTTCGGCTCTGTATTGCGCGACGATTTCCGGCCCGACAGCGATGTGGACGTCCTGGTTGAATTCGAACCGGGCCAGCGCGTAGGATATCTGCGGCTCGCCGGTCGCGAAATCGAGCTGAGCCGGCTGTTCGGCCGAAAGGTCGACTTGCGGACGACGCCTGAACTCAGCCGGCACTTCCGCGATGAGGTGCTGGCCACGGCGGAACCGCAATATGTCGCCCAGTGACGGAATCCGCATTGGACGAATACTGGAGGCCGCGCGCGAAGCGCTTGCGCTCGCAGCCGGTAGCCAACGGTCCGGCTTGGATCATGATCGAAAGCTCGTGCTGGCCATGAAGTTGATCGCGAAGCTCGAGAAGCTGCCGGCCGAATAGAGCGCCTACCCCCGCGTCGCGGCGCGCTTGGCCTCGTAACGCTGGAACTCTTCGCCGTAGGCTTCGAAACCCTTGCGCCTCATCAGCCCGCAGGTGAACTTCTTGCTCAGCTCGACGCCCTCCTGGTCAAAGGCGTTGACGTTGAGCAACTCGCCCAGGAAGGCGGTCTGAAATTCGAGCAACTGAAGGAACGCGCCCAGGTGCTCCTCGTCCAGGCGGTCCAGGATGAAGGTGCAGTTGGGCCGGTGATAGGAGGTGAGCGCCGCCGCGGTGGCGCGCTGCTCGGCGTCGAGCAACTTCGCCAGGCTCTGGCCGGCCAGGTAATCGAAACCTTCCAGGCCCAGCTTCGTGCGCGGAATGCGGCCCGGATCGGCGGGCCTGGCGATGGTCCAGAACGTGTGGACCTTGTCGTTGGGCCCTTCCATGTAAAGCTGCACCTGCGAATGCTGGTCCGTGGCGCCCAGCGCGGCCACCGGCGTCTGGCCGGCGTGCACGGTCTCGCCTTTGCGCGTCTTGGCCTTGCCCAGCGATTCGGCCCAAAGCTGCCGGAACCAGAACGCCGCGCCCCACAGGCGATTCGAGTAGGGGAAGGCCACCTGGATGGGCTTGTTCTTCCGGGTCCAGATGAGATAGTGCAGCAGCGCCGAGCGCAAGGCCAGGTTCTGCGCCAGGTCCGGTTGCCAGGCCAGATGCGTCATCCCGGCCGCGCCTTTGCACAACTTTTGGATGTTGACGCCGGTCAGCGCGGCCGGCAGCAGGCCCGCGGCGGAAAGAACGCTGAATCGCCCGCCCACGTTCTTGGGAATGTGAAACGTGGGGTAACTCTCGCGAGTGGCCAGCGCCTTGAGGTCCCCGACATCCTCGCTGGTGACGGCCACGATCCGTTTCGCCGCCTTGGGGCCGAGCCACTCCCGCACCATCAGGAACACCCCGACCGTCTCCGCCGTTGCGCCGGACTTGGCAATCACCACCACCAGCGTCTTTTTCGGGTTCATCGACTCCAGCGCCGCCATCGTCAGCGCCGGATCGGCGTTGTCCAGAATCACCAGGCGAGGGTGCTTCGGCCCGCACGCCCGCTGCACCGGGTGCGGCCCGTGCAGAGCGCAATCCAGCGCCCACGCGCCCAGCGCGCTGCCGCCGATGCCAACCAGACAGACCGTATCGAACGAGCCGCGCACTTTGGCGGCATACTGCCCGATCTCCTCGATGGCGGCGGTCTGGAACGGCAGATGCGGAAAGCCGTAGCAGCCTTCCTCCACCAGCTTCCTGAAGCCCGCCAGCGCGTTCAGCGCCGCTCCCTGTTCGTTCTTGATTTCGGAGGACTTAAGGCCGTGCGCATCGCCGACCATCGCGGCGCGCAGATTGATTTCGTCAAACTGGATCTTCATGTGTCCCTATGCACAAGGATACGCCAGAACAACCTTCCGGTGCGAAATGCGCTTCACGCCGGCCGGTACGTGAACACCATGAACAGAACCAGCGCGACGATGAAGAAAATTGCGGACGCCGCGACAAACTCCAGGAATATGACCCGTCTTTCGTCCGGTTCCGGCTGACGCCGTTTGGGCAGCTCTAACATGGGCCACACCTCCGGTGACAATCCTTGATCCAAATGTAAGCCCGGATGCCGGCCGTGTCAAGGCACATCCCGCGGCCACGGGTAACTGTTCTTCCCCGCGCCGGGATCCACCGGTCCCTTCGGCAGCGTCGCCTGCCAGGCCAGCGCGGTCTTCTCCAGCCTCCGGACCACCCCCGGCTCGCGCCCCGCGCGATTGTCCATCTCGCTCGGATCCTTCGGGATTTCATACAACTCCCGCCGGCTGCCGTCCGGATTCAGCAGCAGCTTCCACCCCCCTTCGCGGATCGCCAGCATCGGGCTCATGTCGAGCACGTGTCCGTACACCGGATACCGGTTCTCCCACAGCAGCGCCTTAGTCCTCGCATGCGCCCGCCCCGTCAGCGCCTGCGACACGTCCTCGCCATCCAATACCTTCCCCAGCGGCGCTTCCACTCCCGCCAGCTTGCATACCGTCGGCAGGACGTCCACCCCGCCGATTACGGTCTGGTTGTCCACCTTCCCCGCCGGGGTCCGGCCCTTCCACCGCACCAGGAACGGCGTCCGAATCCCTCCCTCGTACAGACTCCGCTTCAGCCCCCGGAACGGCCCCGCCGACGACGCCGCCCCATAGTGCGAGGTGAACGGAATCAGCGCCGACTCCGGCCCGTTGTCGCTGGAAAAGATCACCACCGTGTTCTCGCTCATCCCCAACTCGTCCAGCTTCGCCAGTATCCGCCCAACCTGCCGGTCCAGATTCGTCAGCACTCCGTAGTAAACCTGCATCGCCCCCTTCTGGCCGCCCCACCCCGTCGCCAGCTCACGGTAGGGCTCCATCATCTCCTCGGTCGGATGCAAAGGTGAATGCGGGTCGTAGAACCACCCGTTCACATACCATGGCCGCTCCCGGTTCGCCTCGACAAACGAGATGATTTCATCGGCAATCCGCTGGCTCGATCGCACCCGCCCGTCCGGCCCCCGAAGGCACGCATCGTAGCGGTCGATCCCATATTGCTCGGGTTTCGGCGCCCCCGGCCCGCTGCTCAAGTGCCACTTGCCGAAATGCGCGGTCGCGTATCCGTTTCCCTGCAACAGCCTGGTCAGGGTCGGCGTCGCCGGGTCCAGGGAATCCACCACTCCGCGCTTGCGATTCAACTCCGGCGTCGCCAGGTAATCGTGGATCCCCAGCCGCGAAGGGAAGCAGCCGGTCATGATCCCCGCGCGGCTTGGCGAACACACCGCCGAAGCGACATAGAACTGCGTGAACCGCGTCCCCTCCCGCGCCATGCGATCCAGGTGCGGCATCTTCAACTCGCCGCGCTCGATCCAGCCCCCATGCGCCCGCGTTGACGCGTGGCCGTAGGAGGGCAAATCCCCCCATCCCATGTCGTCGGCCAGCAGAAACACGAAGTTCGGCCGCCGCCCGCTCGCGGCCAGCCCGCGCTCGAAACCCGCAACCGCCGCCCCCGCGGCGCACCGCAACCAATCCCGCCGTCGCACGCTGTTTTCTCGCATGACTGTGTAGTCTATCCCGTTGTCCATCCCTCGGCAACCCACTTCGCGCGCTCGCGCCCGCGGGCATGCAATCCGGGACTTCCCTTCGTGCTTCCCGGGTGGGAGTAGTATGCGCGAACCCGCTTCTCTTGTCAATCGGTGAAACTGGAGTGGAACTGGTGTTGACGCGCTCCACCGTGGGGTGTAGACTTACCACAAGAAGGGGCGATCCCGTCTTTCTGGAAAAAAGACACTGAGCTTGGTCGATGTTTGTGGAGAGTGGCGATGCGTCCGCCTTCTTGGCCCTTGAGTTCGTCGAGGGTTGGTCAAGAGAGTCCGGGGTTCCCGGCAGCACAGATTTAGTGCACTACCCCAGCGAGGGGATCGGCGATTCTGGAGGACGACCCATGGCGACTCTGAGGCCTGATCGGCGGATATTTTACGCGTGTCTTCTGGCGGTGCTCCTGGGGTCCGCGCTGCCGTGTTCGGCGCAGAGAGAGCGTCGGCGCTCGCCAAGAGTTACCCATTTGTGCTCGGTTAAAGTTACCCACTCGAAGAACAGGATTTGGGGCCGGTGTTCACCATAGAGGGTGGGATCATCAATATCATCCGCGCCGAAGGCGTGCCCTGCGGCAAAAT
>JAUYBU010000427.1 GCA_030693045.1 Bryobacterales bacterium
GGGTCGAGCGAAACGGCGACGCCCGGGCTGCCCTGCGCCAGCGCCAGGCGGCGTTCGGCGTCATCCAGCGCCCGCGCGCCGACGAAAGCGCGCATCTGGTCCGGCCCCAGCGGAGCCAACTGGAACGGCACCGAGCGCGAGCGGATGGTTGGCAGCAGATCGTACGGGTTCTCCGCCGTCAGGAAGATCACCAAGTGCTCGGGCGGTTCCTCGAGCGTCTTCAGCAGCGAGTTGGCCGCCTGCTCGTTGGCGCGGTCGATGTGATCGATGAGAAAGACGCGGTGGGCGCCGGACAGAGGTTTGTAACGCGCGCGATCCTTGAGCAGCCGCATCTGTTGGATCGAGATCTGCCGCAGGGGACCATCGGGCGGGAAGGTGATGAAATCCGGATGCGAGGAGAACAGCAGCGGGTCTTCCACGCGCTTCTCCGGGGCCCACTTCTCGCGTTCGGCGACGATGGTCCGGTTGTGCTCCAGGCTCAGATCGTCCTGTTCGATCTTTCTGTCGCCGCCCAACAGCGCCGCGGCAAACCGGCGCACCAGCGTGGCCTTGCCCACGCCCTCGGGCCCGGAAAGCAGCATTGTCTGCGGGATCCGGCGCCCCCGGATCATCTGTTCCAGCGCCGCAACGACGCCCGGGTTGCCGTGGAAGTTGTCGAACATCCCTCCAACCAATATAGCGGGTTGGCCGGGTGCCCACCCTGTGGGCAGAGGAGCTCAGAATTGGATGCGCGCCTGGAACTGCAGGAAGCGGTTCACGGCGGCCGTCTGTTGCTGCACCCGTCCGAAGTTCGTGTTCATCGGGTCCGTGTTCGGGTTGTCGAACTGGTAGCGGTTGAACACGTTCAGCATGTCGAAGCGGAGGATGAACTTGACTCGCTCTCTATTAAACGGGAGTTCCTTCTGAATGTTGGCGTTGGTCTGAAGCGTGTGGTCCCTCCTCAGCCCGCCGATCCGGGACGGGAAGATGCGGACCTGATAGTTGGCCGGGCCCCGTTGGGAGCAGCGTTCCCAGCCCGTGCTCTGGCCCGGTGTCGCGCTGCAGCCCGTGCCATTCGTATTGAACCACTCGTCGAGAGTGGGGCTGTCCTTCACGATGTCCGCAATGTCGCCGTAGTAGTACCGGTTGCTGAAATCGATCAACTGGCCGGCTTGAAATTCGAAGGTGCCGGAGAGTTGCATGCGGCCGGCGATCTTGCTGGCGATGCCGCGTTTGAAGAAAGGTTTTCCCCGGCCGAACGGGAATTGATACATGCCCGTCGCGGTCAGCCGGTGGGGACGGCTGGAGGTGTGTTCGCGCCAGGCCGGAACCCGGTCGAATGCATTCGGAAACCAGTTGGCGGCCCGGCCTTTGGTTCCGGTGTAGGCAAAGTTGGTGCTGAGGCCCCGGGAGAAGCGGCGGCTGAAGGTCATCTCCACGCCGTTGGTCCGCACCCGCCCCAGGGGAGCGACGCTCTGGGTGAGCCCGGTCATGGCGGGGAAGGGCTTGAGCAACTGCGCCCGGCTGACGGTGGTGTTGTTGAAAAAATTCTGGCCGCTCATGTCCGCGTAGAGAGCGGGATTGTCCGTCGCCAGGGTTGGGAAGTTGGTCGAAAGGCGAAACGGATTCGCGACGCCGCCATCCAGGTAGGACGACACCGTGCTGTTGCGAGAGTTGCCGTTCGACCAGTACTGGGCGGGAACCGCATTCCAGTCCACGGTGACGCCGGCGTCGCGCGCGTAGCTGCCGGTGTAGGTCGCGCTGAGCACGTTCCGCCCGATCTGGCGCTGCATACCCAATCTCCAACGGTACTGGTGCGCGCGCCGGGTCTCCCAACCGTCGAACGAGTAACTGCGCCCGGCCTGCGTATCGAGCCCCAGAGCGCCACTGGTGGAGGTGTCGAATCGCGCCCCGTCGGCGCGATTGGCCGGAAACGGATCGGCGAGCGGCGAGATACCCTCTCCCGGATTGCCGGTCCTCCAGATCATCCCCGAGTTGCTATCGGTCGAGACGGTCGTGGTACGGTTGAAACCGGTCTGATTCGGCGTATCGTTGGTCACGTTGAGAGTGTCGTAGAAAGTCCCCACGCCGCCGCGGATCACCGTACGCTGCCCGAGGGCGTAGGCGAATGCGATGCGCGGCATGAGCATCGTTTGACCCTGGAATGCCTGTCGCGGGACGCCGTTGACGCCGGGAAAGGTGACGCCGCCGCGCACCTTGAAGTCCTCCGCCTTGAGGCCCGGCATCGCGATATC
Organism: Bryobacterales bacterium; assembly: GCA_030693045.1. Classification (GTDB taxonomy): domain Bacteria; phylum Acidobacteriota; class Terriglobia; order Bryobacterales; family Bryobacteraceae; genus JACQZT01. The sequence continues at coordinate 2,235 of JAUYBU010000427.1, forward strand.
CGACACGGTCGAGTCCTGAACCGTCGGGTTGGCTTTGTAGAACGCCTCGGCCACGTCGGTGACGAAGATCTTCGCGTTCTTGTCGAAGTAGCCGATCATGCGGTTGTAGCGCTCCGTCGGCCCGCCTTCGTACTCCAGCCGCAATCCCAGGTTCAGCGTCATTTTTCGGGACACGCGGAACTGGTCCTGCAAAAACCCACCGTAATAACCCGAATAGGTCGCGTAGTTGGCGCTGCCTCCGCTGATCTGCGAGTCGTAGTTGAGGCCCATCATGAAGTCCGCCCAACTCAACCCGATATCGCCCGGAGTGTACAAAGCGGTGTCGCTGTATCTCCTCGTATAGCGGTTGTCGAACCGGAAATACCCGGAGGTGTTGCCCCCGCCGCCGCCCGTGCGGAAGTGCTGGCGCATGTCGGCCCCGCCTTTGAAAGTGTGCCTCCCGCGGAACTGGGAAAGATTGCCCTGCATGCTGTACACACGGAAGCGGGTGAAGGTCGGCACACCGCTGGGACTGGGGTCCGTGTAGCCGCTGATGCTGACGCGCGGCAGAATATGCCGGTCGCCGGCCCAATCGTCGAGGTACTTCGGCAGCCCCACATCGGTCGGCTTGAAGCTTAGGGGCACGGGCTTCCGGTTGCCGGAAGTGAATTCGTTCGCGGCCGCTGAAACGTTGAGCAGCGTGGTGCCGTTGACGATCCAGGTCCAGTCCGCGGTAGCGGCCATGTTCTTCCGGTTCAGGCCGCCCGTGTTCATGCCGCGGATGGTGGAGTAGGTCCAGTCCTGCCGGTCCTCGTTGAAGTTGTTCCAGCTCCACTTGCCGAAGAACCGGTGCGATGCGGTGGCGTTGTAGTCGATGCGGTTCTGATAAGCGCGATAGTCCCACAGCCAGGGCGTTGCGACGGCCATGTAGTTGTTTCTGGGCTCCTGTTTCGGGTCGGCCGGGTCGTTGTTGGGAACCGGATACAGATCCGAATAGAACTTGTACATCTTAGGCATGAGGATCCGCGATTTCGGAATGACGTTTCCCGGGATGGGGTCGCGGACATAGAAGGTCCCGGTGGTCCGGTCCGTGTCGCGCCTCACCGACAGCGGTTCGTAGAGCTGGTACTTCACGGCGTCGATCTTCAGAAAATTCGAAAAATCGCCGTCGCGATTCGCCATGGTCGGAACCGTCTTGTTGAACTGATTCGCCTCTTCGGTCTTGGTGTCCTTGAAACCGTTGTAGCTGAAGAACACGAAAAGCCTGTTCTTGCCGCTGTACAGTTTCGGGATGACCAGCGGACCGCCGATGGTCGCGGCCCAATTGTTGGAATGCCCGGAGGGCTGGCGCTCCTGGCTCCGCAATTGGTTTGCCCGCGCCGCGTCGCCCTGGGCCTGGGCCTCGGCGATGCTCCGGAAATAGAGCTGGCGCGTGAAGTAGGGAGTGCCGTTGAAGCGCTGCTGCCAGTGCTGCTCGGTGAGCGTGCCGTGATACTGGTTCGTGCCGGCCTTGGTCATGGCCATGATGCTGACGCCGGTGCCGGTGCGCTGCGAAACGTCGAATCCGGAGGTGTCGATGCGGAATTCGGAAATCGTATCCGAGTACGGCAGGTAGGCGGCCTGGCGGCTGCCGCCGTTGTTCGGCACGCCGTCGATGGACCATTCGTTGCCGCCCACGCCCGCCGCGTTGTTGTACGCCGATCCTCCGGAGATCGAGTGCAGGCCGAGATAGTTGTTCACGCCGTCGGACTGGATCCCGGGCGCCAGTTTCGTCAGCAGCGTGGGGTTGTTGCCCAGCACCGGCAGGTCCATCAATTCCTGGTTGTCGATGAGCGAGCCGACTTCCAGGGAACCCGTATCGAGCACCGGGGTCTCGGCGGTCACCTGAACGGTTTCCGACACGGAGCCGACCTCGAGTTTGATGTCGATCGCCAGTTGCTGGCCCACTTGCAGCGTGACGGCGTCGCGTACCACGTTCTTGAAACCCGGGGCTTCGGCCGTGATTCTGTAGTTGCCCGGCATCAGCAGCGGCGCTTCGTAGTACCCGGTTTCGTTGCTCGTCAGCCTGACCACCGTGTTCGTGTCGGTGTGCGTCACGATCACCTTGGCGCCACCGACCGCGGCCGACTGCGGGTCGTAGACCCGCCCGTTGATCGTGCTCCTGGTCTCCTGGGCGGAAAGAACCGAAAAAAGAAGGCACAGGGAAAGGAGATAGAAACGCATTATGGAGGCCCCCCCGGCCTCGAACGCTGCACAATATTATGTCAGAGAGCCTGGAAGAATCGCATCACACCAACCTCCAGTGGCACGGCCGTGTGCGTGGACAGCCTCCAGCGCCGCCGCCGGATCTCACCCCGCCAGCCCCGGCACGCCGCCCATCGACCGGGCCAGTTTCACGCCGCGCACGATGGCTTGCGCCACCGCTTCGGCCGCCGCGACGCCGAGCGCGTTCAGATCCGCCCTGGCGTCGCCCACCGACAAGGCAATCACCACGTCGCCGTCGGCCATGCTGAAGACCGGCGAAATCGCACGCGCCATACCGGCCGAGGCCATTTGCGAGAGCCGGGCTGCCTGCGGTTTGGCGAGGCGCGCGTTGGTGGCCACCACCACCAGCGTGGTGTTCTGGTTCAACTTCGGGGCGCCGCCCGGCGCGCCGCGTTTCAATTCGCGCGCGGAGTCCGCGAATTCGATCCCCGCCGCCCGCCGGCGCGCGCCGGCGACGATCTTGCCGCTTTCCGGATCGATCACGTCGCCGAACGCGTTGACCGCGGCCAGCGCGGAGACCAGCACGCCCGCCTGCGATCCTTCCAGTGCGACGGTGGCCGAGCCGATACCGGCTTTCATCGCGCGCGCCATGCCGAACAGCTTACCCACCGTGGCGCCGGTCCCCGCGCCGATGCACCCTTCTTTCACGGCCTCGGAGGTCGCCGCGGCGGCGGCCGCTTCTCCCATCTCCCGGGTCGGGCGCACGTTCGGCTTGCCGATGCCGAGATCGTACAGGATCGCACCCACCACCAGCGGAACCTTCGCAGCGCCGGTGGCGAAGCCCACGCCCTTCTGCTCGAGATAGCGGCGCACGCCCGAGGCGGCTTCCAGCCCGAAGGCGCTGCCGCCGGCCAGCACCACGGCGTGAATGCGCCCGGTCAGGTGCAGCGGGCTCAGCAGGTCGAACTCTTCGGTGCCGGTCGCCGCGCCGCGGATATCGCACCCCGCCGCCGCGCTCGCTTCGCACAGGATTACCGTGCAACCGGTGAGCGCTTCGTAGTCGGAGGCGTGGCCCACGCGGATTCCCGGAATGTCGGTCAGGCCTTTCATCGAGGCGGCCTCGCGGAGCCCTTTATAGCTGGTATGGTAGCATCGTCGGAGAGGGACCAACCATTTGCTCGACTTCCTGAAATCGCCCATTCTCGCGATGCAGGATTTTTTCGCCCTGGCCGGCAGGGCCTTTCTGAACATCCTTCGGCGTCCCCACTACGCCGACGACGTTTTCATTCAAATGGACATCATCGGCGTCGGCAGCCTGCCCATCGTCGTGTTGATCGGTTTCTTCAGCGGCGCGGTGATGGCGTTGCAGATGTCGCGCGCTCTCTCGACTTACGGTGCGACGGGACAGATCGGCACGATCACGGCGATTACGCTGGTGCGCGAGTTGGGTCCGGTGCTGACGGCGCTGCTGGTGGCCGGGCGCAACGCCTCGGGCATTGCCAGCGAACTGGGCTCGATGAAGGTGACCGAGCAGATCGACGCGATGCGCGCGCTGGGCACCGACCCGGTCCAGAAGTTGGTCACTCCGCGCCTGATCGCCACCGCCGTCATGCTGCCGCTGCTGACCGTCATCGCCGATTTCGTCGGCCTGTTCGGAGGTTATTGCGTCGCCTGCCTGCTGCTCAACCTTCTGACTCCCACGCAGTACTGGACCACATCCTATCGCGCGATCGAGTACAACGACCTTTCCCAGGGCCTCCTGAAACCGTTCTGCTTCGCCATCATCATCGCGCTGGTGGGCTGCTTCTATGGGATGCGGACCACCGGCGGCACGCAGGGCGTCGGCCGCGCCACCACGCAGGCCGTGGTGGTCGCTTCGATCTGGGTGTTTGTGGTGAATTTCGTGATCACCAGGGTGTATGTGAACCTCTAAGACGATGGCCGGCCAATCCAACGAGTGCATCCTGCGGTTCGACGGCGTCAGCGTCCGGTTCGACGAAACGCCCGCGCTGGACGGCCTGTCGTTCAGCATGCGCGCCGGCGAGACACGGGTGATCCTGGGAGCGGCGGGCAGCGGCAAGACCGTGCTGCTCAAAGCGGCGCTGGGGCTCATCCGTCCGACCGAGGGAACGGTGTCGGTCTTCGGCGACGACATCACCCGCCGCACCGAGCGGGAGATGTTCGGCCTGCGCAGCCGCATCGGGATGCTGTTTCAGGAAGGCGGCCTGTTCGACTCGCTGACCATCGAGGAAAACGTCGCCTATCCGCTGGTGAACCAGCAGCGCGCGCGCCGGCTGAGCCCCGAGCAGATTCGCGAACGCGTCGAAGAGTCCCTGCGGTTCGTCGAACTCGAGCGCACGCTCGACAAGTTTCCCAGCGAGCTTTCCGGAGGCATGCGCCGCCGCGTCGGCATCGCGCGCGCCGCGGTGACCGAGCCGCCGCTGGTGCTTTTCGATTCGCCCACCGCGGGGCTGGACCCCATCACGGCGAACACCATCATCGCCTTGATCGTCAAGGAACGCGATGTGAAAAACATGACCACCGCGCTGGTCACGCACCGCTATCAGGACGGAACGCTGCTGGCGAACTTTCGCTACAATCCGGAGAGCGGCCAACTGGAGCCGCTCGGGCGCAACGGAAACGCCGCCAGCCGGACGACCACTTTCATGGTTATGCGGGAAGGCCGCCTGGTTTTCGAGGGGACGCAAGGCCAACTGGAAGCTTCCCGCGACCCCTACATTTCGAAATTTGCGAGGCAGTCGAGCGAGTAAGCTATGCCCTCTCCGAAAAAAGTCGCCTGGTCGCAGCTCCGCGTCGGAGTCCTGGTGGTCGTCGCCATGGTGATCCTGGTCGTGCTCATTTTTCTGATCACCGGGTCCAAGGGCCTGTTCACCAAGGACGCCATCGTCTACACGTACATGGACGACTCGGCCGCGCTGACCCAAGGGTCGGCCGTGCGTCTGAACGGAATCATTATCGGGAAGGTGAAGAGCATCGAGCTGTCCGGCTCGAGGGAAAGCAACCGGATCGTCCGGCTGATCCTTGCGATCCAGGAGCGCGGGCTCCCGCAGATTCCGGTGGACTCGCTGGCCGCCATCGGCGCCGAAAACGTGCTCGGCACCAAGTACGTGAACATCAAGAAGGGCAAGGCGGCCGAGACCGTCAAGCCCGGCGGCGAGATAAAAAGCCTCGACACCCGGGAGTTCGACGAGGTGGTGCAGAGCGGTTACGCGCTGCTGACGGCTCTCCAGGGCGTGATCAAGCGCGTCGACGCCATTGTCGGCCTGGTCGAGACCGGCAAGGGCAGCATCGGCAAGCTGCTGGTG
>JAUYBU010000457.1 GCA_030693045.1 Bryobacterales bacterium
CGTGCCGGCCTGCTTCGTGTTCAGCGGCCCGCGATAATCCGGCAGCCCGCCCACCAGCCGCAGGATCTTCTCGCGGATCGCTTTCTTGCGGCGCTCCATGTCCTCCCGTGTTCGCACCTGCGCCAGTTCACTATCGCGCGCCCGGAGCTGCTCCGCCCCGATCCGGTTCAAGTACCGCTTCAGTTGAGCCGGGGGCGTCTCACCCGGGTTCGGGAAGACCACGAATTCCTGCGCCCCTGCGGCCAGCGCAAGACCAATCATCCAAATTCGCTTCATGCGATACCTCGTCGTCTCTATTGTCGTGCGATAACAATAATACAATGACCAGCCGCCAGCGAGTCCTGAATGCGCTCGGCCGGCGGCCCGTGGATCGGGCGCCGGTCTCGAATCCGACCTCGGTGGCGACCGTCGATCTGATGGATCTTGCGGACGCCGCGTTCCCCGAGGCTCACCGCCGTCCCGAACTCATGGCGCGCCTGGCGGCCACCGGTCACACCGTCCTGGGTTTCGACTCCCTCATGCCCGTCTTTTCCATCGTGCAGGAAGCATCCGCCCTCGGCTGCAGCGTCGATTGGGGAGACAAGCGCTCCTGGCCTACCGTCAGGACGCAGGACCCGCTGTGCCGCGCACCCGAGGACATCCGGATTCCGTCCGGCTTCCTGAATCATCCCGACATCCGGTGCGTCCTGGATGCGATCCGGATCCTGAAGCGGCAGTACGGCGACACGAAGGCCATCATCGGAAAAGCGATGGGGCCGTGGACCACGTCCTACCACTGCTTCGGTCTCGAACCATTTCTGTTGATGACGGTCGACGACCCCGCCATGACCAGGCGCTGCCTCGCGCGGCTCAAGGAGATGACGGTTCTTTTCGCGCTGGCCCAGGTGGAGGCGGGCGCCGACGCCTTAACGCTTCCCGATCACGCCACCGGAGACCTGGTCCGCGCCAGCTACTACGCGGACTTTCTGCTGGACATCCACCGCGAGATGCGCGAGCGAATCCCGGTCCCCATCATCCTCCACATTTGCGGCCGCACGCTCGACCGCATGAATTACATCGCGCAAACCGGCATGGCGGCGTTCCACTTCGATTCCAAGAACCCGCCGCGAGAGTCCATGCGGATCGTGCGTGACCGGATTGCGCTGGTGGGAAACGTGAACAACCCGGTGACGCTGCTGCGGCGCGGCCCCGCGGACGTGCGCCGCGAGGTGTTCGAAAACCTCGACGCGGGAGTGCAACTGATCGGGCCGGAATGCGCCATCCCCCTCGACACGCCGCTCGCGAATCTCCAGGAGATTCCGAGAGCCGTCCGGGAGTGGCGCGGCCCCCCGGGGACACTCCGGGCTGACTTGACGCAAACCGTAACCCCCGGGGACACTCCGGGCTGACCTTACGCAAACCACCGCTTAATCCAGGACTCAGGCGTGTCCCCACACCCACGCCCCCTACTCCTCCAACCGCGCCTCCCCCAGCCCGCGCACCGGCACGTTGTACTTCTTCGCGTAAGTTTGAATGATGCCGGAAAGGTCTTTGCGCCAGGCGTCCAGACCGATGCTGCGTTCGGGAGCGTGCAGGTAGCCAAGATCGGCGGTGCGGTCGGCCCAATGGTCTTTGGTGTCGTCGAAAACGTGCACGAATTTGCGCCCGGCCACTTCGCGCCCCTTGGGATAGCGGCTCTTCTCGAACACCGCCGTCAACTGCGCGAAACGCTCCGCGCCCTCTCGTTCCAGACCTTCGACAGCATTATGGGCACGCACCATTTCGCCGACCGCGCGCCGCGGGTCGCCCTTCTTTGCCGCGGCCGAGGCCCGCTCCAGCGCGCGCTCGGCGTCGGCAAGCCCGGCGATCAGATCCCAGTGATGACCGATGAATTCCGCCAGCGCGGTGAAGACTTCCAGGTTGTAATGATTGCGTTCGGCGCGCAGTAAGTTGGCCGCCAGCAGGTGCAGCAACTGCTCGTTCTCCGCCGACCGGGCGCGCGCCTCGGCCAGGAACTTCGCGTAATTGGGCGCGAATCGCGGCTGGAAGGCCAGATCCCCGGGCTGCGGCTTCGCCGGCGCCGCCAGCGTCATGTCGAACCTTTGCGTGCCGATTCCCTTTCCGTCGGAAGTGCCGTAGCCGGGGCTGCGCGTGCGCGACACCACGCGGTCCCAGGTCCGCTGCCACGAGCGCGCCTGTCGCTGCATCATGCCGTAGATTTCGACCATGCCCGTCGTCCGCGAGCCGTAGTAGAAGTTCATGAACTCAGCCGCGTGCTGTTCGACGCCCGGCGTGCCGGGGTTCCAACCCCAACGTGCAACCGCCGACCAGCCCAACCAGAACGTTTCGCTGTGCAATCCCGAATCGTCCCAGGCAGCGCCGAACACGCCGATGGGATTGGCCTTCCAGACGCGTCCCTTGCCAATGGTCTCGTAAGCTTGCCGCAGACGCCCGGCAGCCATTCCCTGTTCGAATTCCGTCGCCCAGCCCTCGCTGAATGCGCCCTGATAATTGAAATGATCGGGGAACAGGTACTCGGCGCCCTGCATTGACACATAGGCCAGTTGCCGCATCCCCTTCTTGTTCTCGATCGGGATGTATTCCTGCTCGCCCATGACGCCGTCGATGATGTCGGCGGGCAGCCGTTCGAGGTGCCCGGGCAGCAGCGGATACTCGAGCCAGGCCAGCATGCGCCGGCCGCGCGAGACCACGTGGTCGCGGGCGCGTTGGGCGAACTCGGCCCACTTGAGGCTGCGGTTGACCGGATTGTAGGGCTCCAGGCAGTTGCCGCCGATGCCGGCGTAGTAGATCTCGTCGGTCGACACATGGAAGTACTTCACACCCTTAGTGGCGGCGAGTAAGTCGTCGTACATCTGGAAGATCAGTTTGTAAGTGTCCTCCAGACACAGACACGACTGGTAGTTATTCCCGTCCGCCTTCAGGCGCGCGTATTGCGGGTGTTTCAGCACGTAGGCCATGTGCGCCGGCGCCTGCACGATCGGCACAACCTGTATGAAGCGTTCCAGGCCGTAGTTGACGATCTCCTGAAGTTCCGCCGGAGTGAACGCGCCCGGCGCGCCGATGGCCGGGTTCGACGGGTAGGCGAATTTGTCTTCGAGTTCGAAACCGATCATGTTGGCTTTGAAGCGCGCCGACCAATCCAGATACCGCTTGATGGTCTGCATGCGGTCCTGGTGGTGCTTGGTGTCCCAGTGTAGAAAGCGAAGCGCCAGGCGCGGCCAGTCTTCGATGGTCGCAACCGGCAGTCTCAAGCCGCCGTCGGGCGCGCGCTTGAGAAGTTGCAGGAAGGTCTGCACGCCGTAGAACAAGCCGGCGTCGGCGTTGCCGGTGATTTCGACGCCCTGCGGAGTAATGCGCAGTCGATAGGCCTGTTCGCGCAATTCGGGGTCGCCCTTGACCTCGACCGTGTCTTTTGCGATGGCCAGGCGAACCGTCTTAGCGCCCGCGCCGGAGGCGGGCCGCAGGACCATCGAGTGGAACTCCCGCAGGTCGGTGGCCAGCCAGCGCACCGCCATGTGCTTGGCCAGCGCGCCGGCCTCGTAACGCCAGTTGGCGTCGAAGCGCATCTCGCCGCCCTGCAGTACAACCTTTTGCGGCGTGGGGATGACCGAGTAACCGCCCAGATACAGCGGTGTCGGCGGCGCGTCGGCCAGCACCGAGGCGGCAGCAAGAAGGAAGATCCCGACTACTCGCATACTAATACACCTCCCACGGCGGCCGTGAAAACCCCGGCGCCATCTCCCGCCCGAACCCCAGCGCCGGCCGCCCGTTCTCGAACGCGCCGATGTCCGGCGCCGCTCCGCTGTAGTCGTCGTTGAATCCCGGCAGGCGAACTCCCCGGTCCAGCGCCGGGTTCTTCGCCTGCACCAGTGGGTCGATGATACTGAAGTTCCGCCCGCCGCGCGTTGATTCCACCCGGCCCCACTGGATTCGGTTCATCGTCGGCGCCAGGAACCACTCCAGCCGCTGGGTGTCGAGAAACATCGACCGGACGAATCCGCCCCCCAGGTAACTCCCCGTCAGATCGCTCCGGAAGTCATTGGATGGTTCGCCTCTATCGCTGGGATAGGTTCGGCCGCGGGAGTAGAAGATGTTGTTCCGGCTTATCGCATGGTGCAGTTCGTGGCTGCTGAACACGTCCAACCCGCCGTTGGGTTGCAGCGCCGTGTTGTGAAAGATGAACCGGTAGCCCAGGCCGGTACTGACACGCTCGCCGTTGATCTCGATGTAACTCATCCCGGTCTTAATCATCATGCCGCCGGAGGGGTCCTGGTGAGAAACCCGGCTTTCCCCTAACACGTTCCGGAAAATGTACAGCGGTCCCATCGACGTGGCCGCCGTGGCGATGTGCACGTATGTGTGATGGAGGTAGTTACTCCAGATCCGCACGTTCATGTTCGCCCCTTCGCTCTCGATGGCGTCATCCCAGCAGTTGGAGATGATGTTGCCATAGATATCCGAGTCGCGGTTCGGGCTTCCCTTGAAACTGTAGTTACTGCCGCCGCCGATGCCGTCGTTGAATCCATGGTCTTCCGTGGACCGGATGGTGTTGTAGCGGATGACGTTGCCGCCTCGCGAATCGATCAGCGAAATGCCCTGCGGTCCCGATGGGTGCCCGCTTTCCCAGTCATTGGATCCACCGCGCGGGTACTCGATCAGGTTGCGCTGGATCACCAGGTGGCCGGCGTCCTTCTCGGCATAGATGCCGCTGTCGGATCCGCTAGTGACACCCCAAACCCGCGCCCCGCCAATGCGCCCCCATCCAAGGATGTGGCAGTCTTCCACCACCACGTTCTGCACCCCGGGGCGTATAAGCACGGCGTGGATGCCCGCGTTCTTCAGCTCCAGACCCCGCAGGACGACGTAATCGGCTTCCACCACGACGTTGTAGTCGGAGAGGTTGAACACGTCGCTCACGAACTTAGTCCCCGGCGCCGGAGTCACTACGTGCCATCCCTTCTCGGTGCCCCCTTCGCGGATGTGCAGTGTCTGATCCGTGCCGCCGCCCGCCAGGTGCGTCGTCTTTCCCACGGGAAACTCCTGGCTGCGCGTTCGAGCCTGGAACTCCACCCGCTCGCCGCCCGCCTCGATCCGGACATCGTAAAGCGTGTTCGCCGTCAAGCCCACCAGCGACCCGCGGTACTGCCGCTCCCGTTGGTCATACACCAGCGGATATCCCTCCCGCCACTCCGCCGCCCCGGCCATCCGGTATCGCACCTGGCAAGCCTCGGCCGCCGCGGCGCGGTTATAGTACAACCCCAGAGACTCGAAGGTCGCCACCGCCCACGCCGGCCCCTCGGCGCCCGTCGCAAACACAACCGACAGCGCCAACCCCACAACCCATGCCATCATCCCGCACCCTCCCTTTCGCAACCTCGCCAAAGACAAAGTGTACTGAAAAGCCGTCCGCCTGGGCGGGCTCCTTCCCGGCCACAATGGCGCAACGCCCGGCTTCGCCACCGGCGACTTCGTATTAGGCCGGCCAGGACCGGCTTAACACAAGTACAATGGAACTGGATGCATTTTGAGATCGTCGGGGAAATCTCCGAGATCGAGACGATCGCTGCCGGGCGTGGCATCCGAAGACTCAAGTTCTTGCGAGAACGCTACGGTGGGCGGCATTGGCGCAAACGAAAGGGCATTGCGATAGTCCGCTTGGCCAGCGGCTCGATTCGACAGGCGGAAGTCCACTGGTACGAAGCCCACGGAGTTGGGCGGAAGGGCCTGAAAATTAAATGGTTTCTGGACTGACGACTATGAAAGCTGAGAAACAACAATCGAGATTCGTGCTGTGTATCCGCAGCGAAGGTTCAGACGATCTGGAGCCCCGGAAGGTCTATCAGGTGCTGCCCGACCGGGCGGCTGTGCGCGACGGTTATATTCGAGTGATCGACGAATCGGGAGAAGACTACCTCTATCCGGCTGAATACTTCGTGCCGGTGAGGTTCCCGGTAGCCATAGTGCGTGAATTCCTGTCGCCGCCTGAGGAGGCGTCGCACCCGCCGGCGCAAAGGGCGCGCCCCGGCTGAACGCCGGGCCGTTAGGCCATTGGAGCAACTGATGACACCGGCAACGATTAGGCTCTTCCTGCTGCGCGGAGACGCCAAGAGTCTGCTAACAGCCGAGATCTCGAACTGGACCGGCAAGGCGATTGCGGCGCCTCGAACCGAGCTGGACGAGCGGCTTGCCACCATCACCAATTACGTCGCCGGAAAGCTGGCCGGCGGAGAAGTTGAATGGACACGAAACTGAGGTTCAAGTACGACCGGGAGGCCGACATACTCCACATCGACAAGTGCCCGCCGTACGCCGAGCAAGAATCGCAGGAGTTGAAGGACGAAGTAGTCGCGCGGCTCAACCCCGATACCGGTGCGATCGAGAACCTCGAGGTGCTGTTCTTCTCGACCCGACTCCTGCGGACGGACCTCTTCGAACTACCGGTCGCCGGCGATCTGCGGCTCGTGAGCGAACATAGCGCCTGACGGGCTTCGCCCGCCGGCAGAACCCGCCCGTCCACTTTGTCAGCCCCCTCTATGGCCATCCGGCTCGATTCTGGTATCCTGGTCTCCGCGATGTGGATGTTGGCCCTTGCGCTCCCGCTGCTGGCTGTCGGCCCGCGACAGACCTTCGAAGATCGGCCGCACGCTTCGAAAGTCTTCGGGGAGCCGCGCAACTACCGCCTCTTTCTGCCGCCGGACTGCCGGACCAGCGGGAAATCCTACCCGGTCATCTACTATTTCCACGGCCATAGCGACCGCTACACCCTGGAACATTACGACAACGGCGCCGACACCGTGCCCAAGATCGCCACGTTTGTCGCCGCGCACGACGTGATTGTCGTTTCCGTCGATGGTTACGTGGCTCGCGACTACAAAGGCTTCTATGGCGGCGCGCCGTGGGACGTGGCCGAGGAGGGCGGCGATCGCGATTTCGGTGAGTATTTCCGGGAACTGGTGACGCACATCGACTCGACGCTGCCCACTAAAACCGGCCGCCGCCACCGCGCCACCTCGGGGCTCAGCATGGGCGGCTTCATGAGCCTCTGGCTCAGCGCGCGCTATCCCGATCTGATCGCCAGCGCCTCGGCGTTCAACCCGGGGCCGGAGTTCTACGCAGGCGACAAAGGCCGCCGCCTGTTGTGGCGTCCCAAGGATCATGCCGCCAATCACACTCACTCGATGGTTCGCCTGATTCGCGCCTCGGGCGACTACATCAGCCAGTATCACGAAGAGACGCGCGACGCCTACGCCCGCGCGCACGAAGTCAGTTTCGAGTTTCGCCAGGACGAATATCATCGTCACTGGGCCACGTCCATTGCCGAGACCTTCGACTTTCACATGCGCGCGTTCGCTAACTCCGCGCTCGACAATGTTCCCGTCGTTTTCCATCACGCCAACCCCTATCGGCGGTTCTCGGTGTGGGGTTACTCGGTCGCTACCGATGGCGGTTTGACGTATCTCAACGATGTTCGACAAGGCGGGTTGCGAGTAACTACGCGTCAGTGGGCGCCGGATGGCCCGCCGCTCGCCGGCCAGCGAATCACCATCACCACCGCGCCGATCTGGTGCAGTTCCGACTTGCGCGACGGCAACCAGTCGTTGATCGAACCGATGGACGCCGTGAAGAAACTGCGTTTCTGGAAAACCCTGGTCTCGGTGGGCGTGAAAGAGATCGAAGCCTCGTTCCCGGCCGCTTCGCAGACTGACTTCGACTTCGTACGCACCCTGATCGAAGACAACCATATCC
>JAUYBU010000081.1 GCA_030693045.1 Bryobacterales bacterium
CCGCTCGGCCAGGTAATAGCTGTACTGCGCCTGGAGCGGAAACGGCCGGCCGTCGGCCTGCTCGATCCAGCCGCCCAGCGAGAGCCGGCGCGACTTGCGATCTTGTTCGAGCCCGACAATTTCTTTGCGGTAGCGCTGCGGTTTCACGCCCAACCGGCCGAGGTAGGCCAGGTACTGCTCGTCGTCCTGGATGGGCGGCGCCCAGCGGTCCCAGGCGTTGTCGTTCTCGTCGAAGGCGTCCATGAACTTCTGCGTGCCCAGGTGTCCCTTGCCGGCGTGCTTGGTGCGGTAGCCGGTGGCCTTCAGATACTCCTGGAAGATCACGTCGGTGGGCCGCAGAATGGTCTCGTGGCCGTCGTGCGCGCGCTCGCCGTTGGCGGTGATGTAAGGGTAGCGGCCGGTGGCCAGGGCCGCGCGCGCCGGCGCGCACAGCGGCGCCACGGTGAACGCGTTGTTGAAGACCACGCCGTCGCTCATGATCGAACGGATGTTGGGCAGGTTCATGTCGCGGTGCAGCGTGCGCGACGGATGGTAGTGGTCCGGGCTGACCATGTCGAGGGCGATCACGAAGACGTGCGGGCGCTTGCCCGCCTCGCGCACGCGGAACGGATGCAGGCCGGCCTTGCGGTTGATGAAGCGCAGCGGATCGGCCGCGGCGGCGAGTCCCAGAAAATTGCGTCGGTTCATATTCCTCCCAGCAATTTGGCGATGAGCGCGGTGCGGTCGGCGATGCGGTCCACCAGGATGCTCTCGTTGGCGGCGTGCGCGCCTTCGCCGACCCCGCCGAGCCCGTCCAGCGTCGCGACGCCCAGGGCGGCGGTGAAGTTGCCGTCCGAGCCGCCGCCGGTCATCGACTCCTCGAGTTCGACCCCGAGGTCGCGCGCCAGCGCCCGGGCCGCGCGAAACAACCGGACCACGCCCGCCGTGCGTTCCATCGGAGGGCGATTCAGCCCGCCCGAGACGGTGAGCGAACAGCGCTTGTCGAACGGCTTCAGCGCGCGGAACTTCCGGCCGAGTCCGGCGGCGTCCTTGAGGCGCACGACGCGCATGTCGATTTCCGCGCCGGCTTCGGCGGCCACCACGTTCGAGCGCGTTCCGCCCGAGATGACGCCGGGATTCACCGTCAGCCCGCGCTTGAGGTTCGTGAACTCGGCGATCTTCCCGATCTGCCGGGGCAGCTCCAGAATGGCGCTCGCGCCGGCCGAAAAATCGACACCCGAATGCGCGGCCTTGCCCGCGACCGCCAGGTGATAAACGCCCACGCCCCTGCGCGCCGTCTTGAGCTTGCCCGCCAGGCCGGTGCCCGGTTCCGGCACCAGCACCGCCAGGCTTCGCCGGGCCTCGCTTTCGGTGAGCGCGCGCGACGAATCACCCTTGTGAGGACCGGAGAAGGCTGCCTTCGCCGGAGCGCCCGCCGCATCCGGCGGACGGAAACGGAGAGCCAGGTTGGGGATCTTCAGAACGCCTTTGGCCTGCTCGGTGAGGATCTTCACGTTGGCCGTCATGCCGGGCAGCAGCTTCAGGTCGCTGTTAGCCACGGTGAAAGTGGCCGGCTGGCCGACCTGGACTCGCCCGATGTCGGCCTCGTTGATGCTGGCGTCAACCTGCATGCGGGTCAGGTCCTGGGCAATCTCGAAGATGGTGGGCGCCTGGAAGGAGGCGGCCACGGTCTGCCCGACGTCCATGCGCCGGGCGATGACCGTTCCGTCGACCGGAGCGCGGATCACCGTGTGCTCGAGGTCCACCTGGGCCTGCTGGACGGACGCCTCGACCTGCCGCACTTGCGCTTCGGCCGAGGAATGCTGCGTTGCGGCGACGTCCTGCGCCGAATCCAGATCCTCGCGCGAGGCCAGGCCTTCCTTGACCAGCAGAACCCTTCGGTCGAGCTTGTTCTTGCCATCCAATACGGTGACCTTGGCCTTGGCCAGGTTGGCCAATTCGTTCTTCAGGTTCGCCTGCGCGCCGGCGATGTCGGCGGCGACCTTGAGCAACTGCGCGCGGGCGCTCACCACGGCCGACCGCGCGCTGTCGAGGTTGGCGCGGTATTGATTCACGCGGGCCTGGAAGATTTCCTGGTCGATGAGGGCGATCACCTGCCCCTTCTTCACCTTGGTGTTGAAATCCGCATACAGAGCCTTGATGTTGCCGGAGACCTGACTGCCCACCTGCACGGTTACCACGGCGTTGGAAGTGCCGGTGGCGGTGATAACGGACTGAAGGTCGCCGCGCTCGACGGTGCTGAATTGATAATCGCCGTGGCCCTGGTTGCGCACATAGTGAGCGCCGCCCAGCCCGGCAGCCAGAAAGAAGCCCCCCAACAGGTACCAGCGTGTGGGTCGTGTCATGAGCCTCGCCTCCACTTAGTCAAGATGCCGGATGGCAGGCTGGAGAAATGGCCGCTCGGCGGGCAGGACAAGTCGGGAGACATATCCCACTTCGGCCTCGGATCGGCCGGGACGGCTGCACGTGGCGGAAGGGGTCCACGCCGAAGGACGGGCTGAACGTATAGGAGCGGGCGATCCGGCTGGGGGGCGGGGACTGCTTGGCTCTGGGCACCTAGATCCGGGGGCATCGGTGAATGGAGTATCCGTAATTTCAACGACTTGGCCAGCTTCGTTTCGCACCCGCACTTTTTGGGCCGGGCCAGGAGGCGGGCCAGGGACCGATGAAAAGCATTGTCGATGCTGGTTTCGTAGCGGTTGAGGAGGAGGAACTGGGGGCAGTTGCGGGTCAGAGGGTCGAACGCGTTGGCGGTGCGCTCGAATTCGTCGGGAGAGGCCTGCCCGGCGAGATCAAGGTTGAGGGCTTCGCGCTCCAGGGACCAGATGCGGCGAATGCGCCAGACGGCGGAGCACATTTGTTCAACGGCGGTTTCCTGGGCGGCGTCCCGCGGGGCGAAGTACTGGATGTACTGACGAAGCATCTGGTCGAAGCCGCAGCGGGATTCGTTTTCAAGAACGGTGGCTCGGGCGAGCAGGCCGTGACGGAGCGCATTCATCGCGGAGCGCCGCTTGCCGGCGGCAGTCCTGGGGCCGGTTGAGCGGGCCGCGTTGGCGCGGGAAGCGGCTTGTTGGGCAGGGGTTCGCATGGTCCTCCTCTGATCCCAATGTACACCCCGGCTCCAAGGGAAATCGGTTAAGTTGTTGATTATACGGAGAGAAATGCGTGTGATCGGGGTGGGCTGGTTGCCGGGGTTTGAACTCGGGACATCTTGCACCCCAATTGCCTAAGCGATGTCTTACCGACGACGACCAAGGAGCACCAACGGGCCGACGGGCCAGCCGGTTAGCGGCGATTGGGTGTCTGGGACGCACTCCGTCGTTCTCCGTCATCTTGAGTAGTTGTAGCTTGGGTATCCTACGGCGAAGCCTGGAGCCATCCCGAACAACGCAGGGCAACTCTTCCGGTTTGTTCACGAGATGAAGCAGGGCGATCTGGTGGTGTACCCATCCAAGGCTGATCGCACAATCAACATCGGCAGGCGGCTGCTCGGCATGCTGGATGCTTTGAAACTACAGGAGCAAGATCCGGCCTCGCGCGAACTGAGGTTCCTCGAAAGGCTGGGTCTGCTGGTGGATCAACAATGGACCTGGCGGGAGAACCAGACGCTGGCGCGGCGATTGCACGCCGCCAAGCTGAAGGGCGCCTGCGTCGAACAGATCGACTATCGCGCCTCTCGCGGGCTGGACAAGAGTGTGATCCGCGCTCTGGTCCAGAAGTCGGCCTGGGTGGCTCAGCACGAAAACATCTTCGTGCTGGGACCCACCGGCGTTGGCAAGAGCTTCGTCGGTTGCGCACTGGCGCAGAAGGCCTGCCGCGATGGATACTCGGCGCTGTACACGCGCGCCGCGGCGTTGTTCCGCGATCTGGCCATCGCACGCGCGGACGGCAGTTTGCGCAGCTTGCTGGCGCGGCTCAGTCGCAGCGACGTACTGGCGATCGACGACTGGGCCATAGCGCCCATGGCCGAAGCCGAGCGCTGCGACTTCTGTGAGGATCGCTACCAGACCCGCTCGACGATCCTGACTTCCCAACTGCCTTTGGCGCGCTGGCACGAACAGATCGGCGACCCCACGGCCGCCGACGGCATCCTCGACCGGCTGGTCCACAACGCCCACCGCATCGACATGCGCGGCGATTCCGTGCGCAAGAAGCGCGGGCCGCAGCCGTCGAGCTGACGCTCGACGGGGCCTGTGTGTGCTGAGGCGGGGACAAGGGCTGCCGCCCCTTTCCCCGCACCCCTTTCTCCGCAAGCGGTGCTCTTCCTCCGCTGCGCTCCGAATACAGCGGTTTCGGAACCCCTACAAGGGCGCCGCCGGTAAACCGCTGAGTCTTTAGAGCGGTTTGCCTTCTTCGCCGGATCATCAAAAACAGTCCTATTTTCGAATTCGCAAAAAGGGCTTGTATTCTTCCTGGTCTGTATGTATACTTGCTTTCAGATGAAGGTCGGCCCCAAAGGCCCCGAAGCTTCCCGCTGGCGCCAACGCAAACATCAGGTCATGCGGCAGTATCAACTCCCCGATGAGCTGCTGCCCGGATGCCTGACCCAAACCCACCGGCGCTGCGGCCGGCCCAACTGCCATTGCGCCTCCGACCGGGGACCGGGGCACCCGATCTGGTTCCTCACCTTTATGTCCGGCGGCAAACGCCGCGTCGAGCGAATCCCCAAAGAGTGGGTCGAAGACATTCGCCGCCGGGTGGACGCGGGCCGCGCCATGCAGGATGCGATCAAGGAAATGCTCACAGCCAACGCCGAGTTGCTGGTGCTTTGGCGCCGGCAGAAGGGCTTGTGAAAGGGCCCTCGGTCCCGGCGATCTTCCATTACGCCTGCTTCAACCTGGCCTTGAAATCTTTCCTGCGCGATCCGGGCGATGGCCGGATGCAACCTCGGATCCCCGCTTCCAGTCTGAGCTGGGGGCTGTTGCTGGGCGCCATTCTGCGATTGAACAGCGCCCTCCGGTTGGAGTGGCTGGCACGCACTGCCGACGGAAAGGAAACCGGACTGGGCGCCGGATTCGGCGACGATGCGCTGGCCTACTTCACCGAGCGCCTGGATCCGGAAGTGATCCGCCACCGCGCGGCGGCGACATTGAAACTGGCCAAGCGGAACAAGGTGTTCGAGGAAACCGCCTTCATCGGTCTGGCGATCGACGGAACCGGGGCCGGCCGCTCGACCAAAGGAGTTTGCCCGCTGTGTCATCCCGTCCAGGACTCCCAGGGCAAGCTCACCGGCCAGATCCACCACTTCGTGATGATTAGCGTAGTCGGCACTGGGATCACGCTGCCGTTCGACGTCGAACCGTACAAGCCGGGCGACAGCGAGTATGGCGCGGGCAAGCGTCTGCTGAAAAGTTCGGTGAGCCATCTCGGTCCGCGCTTTGCCGACTATGTGGTGGTGGACGCCAAGTTCGCCACCGCACCCTTTCTCCACGTCGGCGCTCGCCAAGAGTTACCCATTTGTGCTCGGTTAAAGTTACCCACTCGAAGAACAGGATTTGGGGCCGGTGTTCACCATAGAGGGTGGGATCATCAATATCATCCGCGCCGAAGGCGTGCCCTGCGGCAAAATG
>JAUYBU010000274.1 GCA_030693045.1 Bryobacterales bacterium
GTGAGGATCTCGACCGCCACAAGGCCGAACTCATCGATGCTTTCCGCGCCGTGGTCCAGGAGACCGTCCCCGGCCTGGTGCTCACCGTGGTCCAGGAGACCGTCCCCGGCCTGGTGCTCACCGTGGTCCAGGAGACCGTCCCCGGCCTGGTCCGCGCCGTCATCCAGGAGACCGTCCCCGACCTGGTCCGCGCCGTCGTTCAGGAGACCGTCCCGGACCTCATCCACGCCATTGTCCAAGAGACTGAGACCAAGCTCCTGAGCGCCTTCTTTTCGTACCAGGAGCACGCGGAAATCAAGTACCGCAAACTCTCCGCCGACGTCACCAACGTCAACGCCGCCGCCGAGCTTCGCCTCGGCAACCTCGAATCGCGGGTGATCGAGCTGGAAAAGCGCGTGCTGAGGGGCGGCCCGCCCCAGTAGCCGTTTAGAACGGGGAACGTCGCGCCTGTCCCCTCTGTCCCTCAGATTCCCAGGTGGGAGCGGCGGGACAGTTCGCCCAGGGACTGGTTCGTGGTTGGCGTGTGGCCCTTAAGTGGTTGAATCCGTTCGTGAATCGCGTCGATGAGCCACTCGGGCTGGGGGAAGAACATGGCTTCCAGTTCCGGCGCCGGGGTGATCCAGTTCCGGGACCCGAGCACCACGGGGGGCGCGTCCAGGTCGTCGAAACATATCTGCGCCAGGTTGGCCGCAACGGTCTGCATGAGGGACCCGCGCTCGACTGCGTCGGAAACCAGCAGCACCTTTCCGGTC
The DNA here is from genome assembly GCA_030693045.1 of Bryobacterales bacterium. Taxonomy (GTDB): domain Bacteria; phylum Acidobacteriota; class Terriglobia; order Bryobacterales; family Bryobacteraceae; genus JACQZT01. Next base: position 753 of record JAUYBU010000274.1, read on the forward strand.
TTCCGGATGGAATCCGCTATTGGCTGGTAATTCAATGGATTGGCCGAGCGAAGGTCGATGATCTCCGCGCCCATGCCGAACCGGCTGGCGAGATCGTCGGCGGCCTTCACCGCCGTGTAAAGCGCCGGGCCAAGCGTGACGATGGTCAGATCGCTGCCCGCGCGCTTGATGGACGGCTCGGCCAGGTCGATTTCGTAGTATTCCTCCGGCACGCCGGACTCGACAAACATCTCCCCAAAGTCGTATACCTTCTGGCTTTCCAGGAACACCACCGGGTCTGTTCCCGCCAGCGCCGAATTCATCATTCCCTTGGCGTCGTAGGGCGTGACCGGGTAGACCACCTTAAGGCCCGGAATGTGAGCCAGCAGCGCGGTCCAATCCTGCGAGTGCTGCGCGCCGTACTTGGCGCCGATCGAGATGCGCAGAACCACCGGCATGCTCAGTTCGCCGGCCGACATGGCCTGCCATTTCGACAACTGGTTGAAGATCTCGTCGCCGGCGCGGCCGATGAAATCGGCGTACATCAGCTCGGCCACCACCCGCCCGCCTTCGAGCGCGTAGCCGACCGCCGCGCCGGCAATCGCCGCTTCCGAGATGGGCGCATTGAACAAGCGATGGTAGGGCAGGGCTTCCGTCAGGCCGCGGTAGACGGCGAACGCTCCGCCCCAGTCCCGGTTCTCCTCGCCGAAAGCGATCATGGTCGGGTCGATGGCGAAGCGGTAGAGCAGCGCCTCGAAGATCGCATCGCGCACGTTGAACGCCTTCATCTTGGGGACCGGCTTGCCGCCGTCGAGCGGCGTGCGGATCTTGGCGCGAATCTGCTGAACCCTGGGGTTCGACGCCAGGTCGCCGAGCAACTCGGGCTGGCGCTGGTCGAACTTCTCGACCCTGCGGTTCGAAAACATCACCGTGCCGATCAGCTCGGAGTCCATGGCCACGCGCGGCGAAACTTCCAGGTCCGCGGCCAATTTGAACATCTCGAAAACCACCGCCTCGGCGACTCTTCGATCCTGGTCGAGCGCATCTTCGGTGAACAGCCCGCTCTCAACCAGGCGTTTGCGGAAGCCGGCGATCGAGTCGGCGGCGAGCCACTTCTCGATCTCCTCCTTCGAACGGTAGCTGGAGGCATCCGAAGGCGAATGGCCGCTAATGCGGTAGGTGACGGTGTCGAGCAGCACCGGTCCCCTGCCCTGGGCCAGGATCTCGCGTTTGCGCCGGAAGGCGTCGATCACGGCCAGCGGGTCGTAGCCGTTGACGCGCTCGGCGTGCATCTGCTCCGGGTTGACGCCCGCGCCGATGCGCGCGATGGATTGGCAGGCCATGGTCTCGCCGGCCGGCTGGCCGCCCATGCCGTAGTGGTTATTCATGCAGTGGAAGATGATGGGCAGGCCGCCGCCCAACTCCGGGTCCCACAGCGCCCGATACTGCTCCATGCTGGCGAAGGTGATGCCTTCCCACACCGGGCCGCAGCCGAAGGAGGCGTCGCCGATGTTGGCGACCACGATGCCGGGTTTGCGGTTGACGCGCTTGAACAGCGCCGCGCCCGGCGCGATGGAGCCCGAAGCGCCCACGATGGCGTTGTTCGGATAGATGCCGAAGGGGGCGAAAAAGGCGTGCATCGAGCCGCCCAGGCCGCGGTTGAAGCCGGTCTCGCGGGCGAAGATTTCACTGTAAGCGCCGTAGATCAGGAACTTGACGGCCAGTTCCCGGGCCGATCCCTGGTGGCCTTTCTCGATCGGGCGAAGGATCGCGCCGTCCCGGTAGGAATCGAGGACGTCCATCAGCCACCCGTCGCCGGATCGCCGGATGGCCGAGAATCCCTTGGCCAAAATCTCGCCGTGGCTGCGGTGCGAACCATAAATATGGTCGTCCGGCCCCAGCAGGAAGGCCATGCCGACGGCGGCGGCTTCCTGGCCGATGGAAAGGTGCGCGGGTCCAAGATGATTGTAAGCGACGCCCTTGTAGGCCCCCTTGATTTTGATCTCGTTCAGGATAACTTCGAATTCCCGGATGGCGCACATGTCCCGCCAGATGGCCAGCAGATCGTCCGGCGAGTAGCGGGCCAGCTCTTCCTGGATGGTCGCCTGGTAGGCGTTGACTTCGATCTCGGTGAAGCGAATCCGGTCCCTCGCAAACACTTGGTTGGGGTCTACGAGGATTGACTTGGGCATCTAGTAGTTACTCCTGTTCGGTTAGCGCGAGGACCGCGTTCTTCAGGGCCTCGGACACGGTGGGATGCGGGAAGAACAGCAGGCCGATGTCGGCGGCGCACATTTCCATTTCGATCATGGCGGCGGCCAGGACGATGAACTCGCTGGCCGGGGTGCCGATGGCGTGCACGCCCAGGATCTCGCCGTGGCGCGCGCCCGCCAGCACCTTGATCGCGCCTGTCGCTCCCTCGTGCTCGACCAGGAAGCGCCCCGCCGTAGCCATGGGAACCATCGCTTTGCGGTAGCCAATACCTTCGGCCTTCAGCTCGTCTTCGGTCTTGCCCGCGCTGGCCACTTCCGGGTGCGTGTAGATGACCGAGGGGATGGCGTCGTAGCGCAGCCGCTGGCTGACGCCGAACATGTTGTTGACCGCGACGATTCCCTCGCGCGTCGCCGCGTGAGCCAGCAGCCGCCTTCCGGTGACGTCGCCGCAAGCCCAGATGCCCGGGACGCTGGTTCTGCCGCGGTCCGAGGTCTTGATTCCGCGCCGGTCGAAGTCCACCCCGGCGCGCTCCAGGCCCAGCCCGTCCAGCACCGGGGCCCGTCCGGTTGCGTTCAAGATGCAGTCGGCGACCACGGTCGCCTTTTCGCAGTGAACCGTGTTGTTGTCGATGGCCGTCACTTTCGTGGAGGTCATGAAATCCACGCCCGCCTTGCCGAGGCTCTGCTGAAGCCGTTGGGCGATGTCGTGGTCGACGCCGGCGGCGATGCGCGGCAACATCTCGATGAGGGTGACCCGCGTGCCGATAGTGGCGAAGAAGCTGGCGAACTCGAGGCCGATGTATCCGCCGCCGATGACGGCGAGGCTCTTCGGAATTTCGGTCAACGAGAGAAGGGCGGTGGAGTCGAGCGCCGATTCGATGCCGGGGATGGGCGGCACGGCGGGGCGCGAGCCGGTGGCGATCAGGATGTTGCGGGACTGATATTGGATGGCGCCCACCGCGACGGTGTTGTTCGAGACCAGCTCGGCGTGGCCTTGAATCACCTCGACGTGCGAGCGTTTCAGCAAGCCCTCGACACCGCGCGTGAGCGTCGCGACGATTCGGTTCTTGCGCTGGATCACGGCGTCCAGATCGAATTCGACACCGGCGGGAACGCGAACGCCGTAGGCGGCGGCATTCTTGCACTCATGGAAAACCTGCGCCGACCGCAGAAGGGTCTTGGTGGGAATGCAGCCGGCATTCAGGCAGGTCCCGCCCAGCGCGGCGCGCTCGATCAGCGCCACCTTCTTTCCCATGCGGCCGGCGTGGGCGGCTGTCTCGTATCCGCCCGGCCCCGCGCCAATCACGATCAGATCGTACATTCCAGGTCTCCCGCGATATTCTCGATGCGACGCTTCACCAGCGCCAGGAACCGTGCGCCGGGCGCGCCGTCGATCACCTGGTGGTCGCAGGTCAGCGAGAGGCCGATGTGTTCGACGAACTCGATCGCCCCTTCGCGCCGGATGGGCCTGAGCTGGATCGCGTTCACGCCCAGTATCGCCACCTGCGGCGGATTCAGAATGGGCGTGAAAGATTCGATGCCCAGGCTGCCCAGGTTGCTCACGGTGAATGTCGCGCCGGTGAGGTCGTCCGGGGCGATCGATCCGTTGACGGCCTGCGCGGTCAACTGCTTCACGCGCAAGGCTAGTTCGCCGATCAGTAGCTTTTCGCTGTTCCGGATCACCGGCGCCATCAGGCCCCGGGGAGTATCGCACGCAAAACCGAGGTGGACGCTGGAGTGCCGCCGAAGCTTGCCATCGACCAATTCGGCGTTCAGCTCCGGCATCTCGACCAGCGCCTGGATGGTGCAGAACAGGACCAGGTCACCGACGTTGATGTCCGGGAGATTCCGATTTTCTTTGATCTTCCGGCGCAGGCGCAGCAGGCCGGTGGCGTCGGCGGAACTGTGCAAGGTGTACTGAGCGGTAGACGCCAGCGATTCTCGCACGCGCCGCGCGATCCGCTCCCGGAGGCTGGACATGCGCGCGGCGGGCTGGCCCAGGTCGCGCGCCAGGATCATGCCTCCGATGCCGGAACCGGGCTCTTGCATCTGCCGCCGGGCCAGCGAAGAGACCCTGGGCATTTCCGAATACAGGCTCTTGAGGTCGGCCTCCAGGACCCTGCCCGCGGGGCCCGAGCCGGCGGCGGTCTCCGGATGGAAATCGTGTTCTTGGGCGAAGCGGCGCGCGCGGGGGCTCAGGCGCATCTCGCCCGGCGGTTCGGGGGCCGGTGCGGCGGGGGCGTCAGCCCGCTCGCGCGGCGCGGCCGGTGTCGAGGCCGCCGCCGTCCGCGGCCGGAAGGGTTCGCTCGCCTCGCCGGGCTCGCCGATCACGCAGATATGGGTAAGAACCGGGACCAGGTCTCCTTCGTCGAAGAAGAGGTCCAGCAGAGTCCCGGCCGTGGGCGCGGCAATCTCAAAGGTCGCCTTGTCGGTCTCGATGTCGGCGATCACCTCGCCCTCGGCGACGCGGTCCCCTTTCTGCTTCCGCCACTTCGCCAGCAGACACTCTTCCACCGTGTTGCCGAGTCTCGGCATCTCGATTGGTGTGGCCATTTCGCGTCTGTCCCCGCCCGCTACTCGAAGTTCTCGATGAGCCTCCAGCCGGCTTCGATGAATTGGGAAAGGGTCCTTTGCGTGAGCCCGTAACTGAGGAACTCCCCGGGCGCCATTCCGCCGGGTTCATAAGCCCGGACAAACTCCGGCATCGCGCTGAGCCGCGCAATCACATCCGCGGGCACTTCGCGATCGATCCGCTCTTCGCGGGGGAATTCCCGCGACACGAACGGCTCCTGGAAGGCCGGCGCGATGGACATCACCAGGTCCGCGCCGGCCAGTTCGGTCAGGTGATAAGTTCCCCGCAGCGCCGCCACCAGCAGCACCGCTTCATAGCCGCGCTCTTTGTAGATCGAGTGAGCGCGCTTGGTCACCGCCAGGCCTGCCTGCCGGATGTCGGACTCGGTTACGGCGGCCTGGCTGTCGTGTGCGATCTCGCGCAGATAATCGTCCAGGCGTCCGATCATGATGACCGCGAAACACTTGCCCGGCGCGACGCCATTGCCCGCGGCGCGCTGGATACCCTGGCGGTGCCGCTCGGCCACCGTGATGACCTGCGGGACGGTGAAATTCACGGTCGAGGTGACGGTGATGCCCTCGGCGATGCAGTCTTCCAGAACGTCCATGCCCGCTGCCGTCGCCGGCAGTTTCACCGCGATGTTGGGCATCCACTGGGCGTAACGCCGCGCCATCGCCAGCATCGACTCCCGGTCGCCGGCGCGGTTCGGGTTGACCTGGCCGCAGACGAAACCGGATGCGCCGCCCGTGCGCTCGAACTCCGGCATGAGCTTTTCGGCGGTGTGAGTGACCACGATGCGCATCAGCGCTTCGGCCTTCGGCTCGGGTCCCAGGCGCTGGGCCAGGACCGCGTCGATCTGGGGCGCCCACGACGTCCGGTTCCTGCGGATGGCCAGATTGGCGAGGTACGGATTGGTGGTGACGCCCACCGCGCCGCGTTCCAGGCCCAGATGCAATTCGCTCTGCTCGGCCGAATCATGCCACCATTTGGTCTTCGTGTTGTGGATCACCCAGCTCAAGTAAGTATTGTCGGGCATGCTATCTCCGGGTGGCACAGCCTTCAGGCTGTGTGTCTTTCTTCACGGCCCGAAGGCCGTGCCACTGAACCCTCATTTTACAGCATCCGGCCGGAGCGCCTGTTGCGGGCGCATTGAAATAGCCCGGACGTAGTCATATACTGCTCTTCGGGTCGGATGTGTACATAAGGGGCGAGGTTAACCCGGCCGGTCTCCGGCATTTCGGCGACTCTTGCCTGCTCGCTGCACAGGACTGGCCGAAGCATTCTGACTTCCGACAGGCATTCCGCGCTGGGAGCAACACTGTCCGGAAGCCACGGCGCCGCAATTAGACGGCAATGCCATTAAAGCGTTTCGACGAATTGTGGAGACCTGTGGAAAGGGAGAGGGACAGGCGCATTTCCTGAAGCGAAAGTGCGCCTGTCCCTGGTCTGCCGAATCAGAAGTTAAACTTGAGCGCGAACTGAATCTGGCGCATAGAGGTCGCTGTCCCGGTAATCCTACCGAAAGTGGCACTGGGCGTTGGACTCGCGCCGCTTCCCCAGCCTGCGCCGGGATTGCCCAATATCACATGGTTGGGAGCGTTGAACATCTCCGTGCGGAACTCCAGGCTCTTTCTTTCGGCGATCGGGAAGAGCTTGACGACCGAAATATCCTGGGTCCCTCGCCACGGTCCCCTCAGGGTGTTGCGCCCGCAGTTTCCAAATGTGCCGGGGAGCGTGTTGGAGAATGCCGCCGGGTTAAACCAGCCGTTCTGGTTGTGATTGGGCAGAACCGGATCCACACCGGCAATGCAGTTGAGCCGGGTGGCGTTCGTAATGAAAAGGGTGCCCCCGGAATCCCATGACCCCGTATTGACCACGCCGCCGCTTTGCAGCGTGGTGATGGTGCTGAGCTGCCAGCCGCCCACCACTTGGTTTACGACGCCTCCATGGTTGAGAAATTTCTGGCCTTTACCGAATGGCAGCGTGTAGAGGATGGAAGCGACGAAACGTTGCGGAACGTGGAAAGCCGAGGGTCCTTTTTCGCACGAATTGGGGCAGCGCGCATCCTGGGGCGAGAAGTCGTTCCCCGGGCCACGGATGTTGCTGGCGGTGTCCAGGGCCTTGGACCAGGTGTAGGAAAGCAAGGTGCTCAAGTTGGTTCCGAGACGCTGGGTGAATTTGCCGGCGAGGCCATGGTAACTCCCCATGCCGTCGGCATTTATCCACTGGATTCCCGAAGCCCCCCATTCCGGATAGGGCAAGCGTTGAGCCACCGGCAAGCTTGCGCTGAGAATCCCTTGATTCATGTTCGTCAGGTATTGCAGGTGGCGGTGCAGCCCGCCGCTGTAACCCACCTCCAGGGTCGACGCTTTGCCGAGCGTGCGCTGGACGTTCAGCACGAATGTCATGGTGGAGCTGTCCGGCAGGTGTGAATTCCCACCCCAGGTGAGGCCGACGGGCAAGGTCACCGGGAGCGATGCCGTGTTGATGAAATTCGTGTAGCTAAAAAACGGCACTCCGTAGGTGGTAGGCGTCACTGCGCCGGTTCGGCCACCCATTCCGCGGCTTAAATCGAAGATGGAGTTCTTGCTTTCCATCGAGTAGAAGATGCCGAAACCGGTGCGGACCGACCACTTATCCGAGGGGCTCCAGGCGATCCCGATGCGCGGCGCGAAGTCGCGGTAATTGGTGTTGATCAACCGTTTGCCCAACCGCCCGTCGCGGACAGTCTGCAGAGGATAAAGGGTCCCGACGGGTCTCGCCGCTCCGGCGGAGTTGTAATAGGATGTGTATCGGAATGCGATGCCGTCGTAGAAATCCCCGCTGCCCGTGCGGACGTAGACAGGATGCTTACTCTGATCCTGCACATTCGCGACGTTGGGAAGCGGCATGTTGATCTGGACATTCGGCTCTTTGCCGAGTGCGTCAAACATCGGCTGCGCGACCTCCCACCGGAAACCCAAGCTGAGGGTCAGGCGCGGCGTGACCTTCCAGGAGTCGTCGATGTAGGCCGCCCATTCGCTGCTGCGGAAATCGGCCTGGACGAGCGAGACGGCGGCAATGGCGTTGTTCGTATCGCCCAACATGAAGTCCCCGCCCACATACCCGCCGCTCTGCGTGGCGGTCGTGGGGCCCGTCGGCGTGATGGCGTTCGTGAACTGGTTGTTGAAATAGAACTGGCCGCGGGGGAATTCATTTCCGACCTGCGGGAACTTGTTGTAGCGGTACTCTCCACCCATGCGCAGCGAGTGCTTCCCGATGATCCAGGAGAAGTTGTCCACGAATTGGTAATACTTGTTGTCGATCTGGAATGGGCTGCTGGTCGGGTTGCCGAAGGTGGTCAGGTTCTGGGTCTGGAAGTTGATGTTGGGTATGCCCCAGGAATTCGGATCCGTGACCTTGATAGGCGTACCGAGGAGAGCATTCACATCCTCCTTGTTCGCCAACTGCTGGGTGATATTGTTGAACAGCGAGTTGTAGCCGAACCGCGCCTCGTTCACCTTGGTCGGTGAAATGGTCCGGACGTTGGAGACCACCCACTGGCTGGCCCGGGTGTACAGAACATTCCCATCGTCCAGCCCCATGCTGGGGAGGACGGCAAAGGCGGATTCGTCGTTCCAACTGTAGCGGCCGAACCATTGCGAGCTCGAGCTCTCGTTGAAATCGATGCGCTCGGTGATGGTGTTCTTGTCGACCGGATTGCGCTGCGAGAATTGATAATTTCGGAAAGGCAGCGACCCCGCCGCGGTTAGCTGATTGGGCCTTGGCATCCACCTGCTGGCAAGGAGCTTGGAGCCCGCGCTGAGGCTGCTGGCGGGAATCTGGTTGTTGGGGAAGAACGTCTGGGTGATGTTGGGGTATGTCCCGGCGCGCGAGGTCGGATCCGCCAACTTAAACCCAGGGAGGATGGAGGAAAAGTCGCCGTTTCGCATCTCCGGCGTCAGCACGCCGGCAAACCCCGTGGTGGTCCTACGGGAGTTGTATCCCTCCCAGTTCGACATGAAGAACAGCCGGTTCTTTCCGTTGAACACCTTCGGAATCTGAACCGGTCCGCCCAAGGTGTAGCCGTACTGGTTCTGGCGGTAGGGCGTCTTCCCTGGAGAGGGGTTCGTGGCACTGCGGCTGGCCGAGCTGAAATCGTAATCCCTGGCGTCGAGCTTGTCGTTGCGCAGGAATTCGGACATGGTTCCATGGTATTGATTGGTGCCGGATTTGGTGGAAACGTTAACCTGTCCGGCTGCCCGGCCGAACTCCGCGGGATAGACCCCGGTCTGCACCTTGAATTCCTGTAGCGAGTCGACCGACGGCTGCAAGATGTAAGTGTTGAAATTGATGTCGGTGTTGGTGATGCCGTCCAGGGTGTAGTTCTGCCAAGTCGAGCGGCTCCCCGACAGAGCGATGGTGAGACTGGCGCGCGTGCCGCCCAAGCGGCCGCTCGCCTGCGCGGCGGGAGTAAATCCGTAAGTCACGTTGGGGCTCAAGGCGACCAGGCTGAAGAAATTGCGGCCGTTCAACGGCAGGTCCATGATCCGCCTTTCCTCAATCACGGTGCCGATCGTGGCGTTTTCGGTGGTCAGCATCTGGCTGCTCGCGCTGACCTCGACGGTCTCGCTGACCTGCCCCACCTGCAACGCGAAATCCACACGCGCGGTCTGCTGGACCTGGACTGTGAGGGTCCGTGTCATGGCGCGGAAGCCCTCCTTTTCGATCCTCACGGAATAGGGTCCGGGAACCAGGCCTGGGAGCGAATAAATACCGGCTTCGTTGCTGACGGTCTTACGAACCGCGTTCGTGGATGTGTTGGTGACGGTGATCGCCGCACTTGGCACCACCGCGCCAGTGCTATCGGTCGCTGTACCAACGATTTCGCCGAGTGTCTGGCCGAAAGCCGGCAGGCAGAGCGCAGCGGCTAGTAGAAAAACAGCAAGAACTGTTCGCATTCCTTCACCTCGCATTAGCCAGGACTTTGCTCTTGATCCCCAGCTTGAGGCCAGTATACCCATAGCCTGTCCGTAGACACAACCCCATCGCATTGTGAAATCATGGGTTGGGAGCGTTCCTCGCCTACCTCTCGAGATGGCGTGACGTCGTGTTGCAGCGTAAAGTTCGTGTTCGAATTCATGCTTGCCATCCTGGCCGCTGTCCGAGTCTTCTTCCGCAGTCGGCATGACAGTGCAATTGAGATCCTCGCCCTCCGGCAGCAGGTCTCCGTGCTCAAACGCAAACGGCCGCGCCCAAAGCTGAACTCCTTGGACTGGCTGTTCCGGACGACCTTGTAGGCTCAAACAACGCATCTGTCATCCCCGATCACCGGACCTTCAACGCCAACGAGATCACGTTGGATGATGGCAGGCCTGGCGTGGTCAACCAGATCGTGGGCGGGTGGCAGCTCGGCACCGTCGCTACCATCCAGTCCGGACGCCCGCTCAACATGCAGGCCGGTTTCGATGTGTCCGGCACCAATGACTACGGTGAGATCCGGCTCAGCGCCACGGGCCAGGATCCGTACGCGGCAAGCCCCAGCTCGAACGGGTGGTTCAATCCGGCGGGCTTTACGCTCTCGGCGCTGGGCACCTACGGCAACATGAGCCGCAACCGGTTGATGGGCCCGTCCACGGCTGCCGTGGACTTCTCCACGCTGAAGAATCTCTATATCCGGGAAGGCCACCAATTGCAGTTCCGGTTCGAGGCCTTCAACTTCCCGAACCATCCCCGGTCGGGCGCCCCCACCATATCCTGGGGCAGCCGGGATAGAGCGAAACCGGGGCCCAGCTTCGGCCTGATCCGCGGCACGGGCACGATGCGGCAATTGCAGTTCGCGCTGAAATACGTTTTCTAGAGGTAACCGGGGCGGGGTCCTCCTCGCCCCCAAAAGTTAACTCCAATGAAGGATAATAACCAGACCATGTCTTCATCACGTCGAGATTTCCTCGGCGCCGTGACCGCCGCCTCCTACGGCCGCGTGCTGGGCGCTAACGACCGCGTTCGGATCGGATTCATCGGATGCGGCCTGATCGGGTTGCGGCACATCGCCGATTTCAAACTGCTGAAAGACGCGGAGCTGACGGCCGTCTCGGATGTCCATCAGCCGCGCGTCGAGAGGGCGCAGGCCGACTGCGGCACCAGTCCCAAGGGCTACGCCGATTTCCGGAAAATGCTGGACGACAAGAACGTCGACGCCGTGGTCATCTCGACCCCGGACCACTGGCACGCCCTGCAAAGCATCATGGCCTGCGCGGCGGGCAAAGACGTCTACGTCGAAAAGCCCATGACCCTGTTCGTCAAGGAAGGCCGCTGGATGACCACCGCCGCGCGGCGCTACAAGCGTATCGTGCAAGGGGGCACGCAGGGGCGTAGCGGCGCGCACTTCAAGGAGGTGCTCGAACTCATCGCCGCCGGCCACATCGGGAAGATCCACGCCATCCGCACCGGCTCGACCCGCAACATCATGCCCGGTTTCGGCAACCCGCCGGATTCGGAGCCGCCCTCGGAAATCGACTACGATCTCTGGCTCGGGCCCGCGCCCAAGCGCCCCTACAACCGGAATCGCGCGCTGTACAATTTCCGCTGGTTCTGGGATTACTCGGGCGGCCAGATGACCAACCTGGGCGCGCACGACATCGATCTGGTCCACTACGTGTTGAAGGTCCAGAGCCCCAAGGCGGTCTACTCCAGCGGCGGCCGGTTCTGCCTACAGGACAACGGCGAGACGCCCGACGTCCAGGACGCTATTATCGAGTACCCGGACTTCAACATCGTGATCAATATTCGCGAAGCCAGCGCCGGCCGGCGCGTCGGCGGCGGAACCGAGTTGTTCGGAACCAAGGGCAGCATGACCATCGGGCGCGGCGGCTTCGAGGTTTTCCCGGACATGACCATTCCCGCCGAGCGCCAGATTCCACCCTGGTCCACCCCTCCCGGCCATCCCCAGCCGGCCGACATCAAGCCCGAGCCGCGGACCCAGGCTAAGAAGGTCGGGAATCCATCCAACGAGCCCCTGGCCCGGCACGCGCAAAACTGGCTGGATTGCATCAAGTCGCGCCAGATGCCCATCTCCGATGTGGAGCAGGGCCACATGGTCTCGATCTCCTGCCATCTCGCCAACATCTCCCTGCGCCTGGGCGGCCGCAAACTGCGCTGGGACCCGGTGAAAGAGGACATCATCGGCGACCGCGAGGCCTCCGCCATGCTTGTGCGGCCCTACCGCAAGCCCTGGGACGATGTTTTGAGGAGCTTCAAACTATGACCCGCAGAGGTTTCTTGGCTGCGACGGCGGCCGTCACCGCGGCGTCGGCGGCCGCGCCGGCGCGATCCGCCATGGGATTCTCGCCGGACTGCTTCGGCGTCAGCCGCGCCTCGCGCGCCCCGCTGGATTACATCCATTACGGCTACGATCGCGGCGCCGGCGGCGTTCAGGTGATGCTGCCGTCGCTCGACCCCGATTTGTTGAAGAACATCCGGGCGCTGGCCGAAAAACTCGGCATGTATCTCGAGGTCACCCTGCGATTGCCGCAGGACGACGGGACGCAATTCGAGCAGACGGCGCTGGCCGCCAAGCAGATCGGCGCCTGGTGTTTGCGTTCGGTGTGCCTGAGTGGCCGGCGCTACGAGACCTTCAACTCGCTGGCGGAATGGAAGACCTTCGTCGCCGAATCCCACGCCAGGCTGGCGCGGGCGATCAAGATCGTCGAGAAGGTCCGCATCCCGATGGGTCTGGAGAACCACAAGGACTGGACCGCCGAGGAGATGGTCCCGCTCCTCAAGCAGTACTCGAGCGAGTATCTGGGGACCTGCATCGACTGGGGCAACAACATGTCGCTGTGCGACGACCCGGTGGAACTCATCGAAGCTCTGGCGCCCTGGTCGCTGAACTCGCACATCAAGGACATGGCGGTGGAGGAGTACGCCGAGGGATTCTACCTGTCGGAGGTGGCGCTGGGCCAGGGCATGTTGCCATTGAAGCGCCTGACCGCTACTCTTCTGAAGGCGCAGCCGAGAACCAAGTTCTCGCTCGACATGCTGACGCGCAATCCGCTGGTGATTCCCTGCCTCACCGAGAAGTATTGGGCGACGTTCCCGCAGCGCAACGGAGTCTACCTGGCGCGGATGCTGCGCATGGTGCGCGCCAACAAACCGGCCAAGCCGCTGGCTCGCCTGGAGAGCATGGATCAGGAAGCCCGCGTGCGCCTGGAGCAGGACAATGTCCGCCAGAGCGTCGACTACGCGCGCGACCAGTTGGGATTGAAGATCTAAGTGAGGCATGCTTCAGCGTGCCCGAAGGAATGAAGAATGGATGATCTGTTCTCTGTACAAGACAAAGTGGTTCACGTCTCCGGCGGATCGCGCGGCATTGGCCGCGCCATCGCCGAGGCGTTTCATCAGCGCGGGGCGAAGGTCGTCGTCAGCTCTCGCAGCGAAGAGACATTAAAGGCCACGGGCCTCGACTACGAGGTCTGCGACATCTCCGACAGCGCGCAGATCGCCCGCTGCGTCAAAAGCATCGTCGACCGGCACGGCCGCCTGGATGTGCTGTTCAACGTGGCCGGCATCAACTTCCGGCACGCGGCCGAGACCTTTCCCGAGGACAAGCTCGACGAAATCCTCGGCGTCAACCTGCGCGGCAATTTTCTCATGGCGCGCGACTGCGGCAAGGTGATGGTGGAGCAGAAGCGGGGCAAGGTGGTCAACGTCGCCAGCCTCCACACGCACTTCAGCCTGGCGGGCATGGTTCCCTACGGCGCCACCAAGGGGGCCATCGGAGTGATGACCCGCGCGTTGGCCGTCGAGTGGGCCGCCCACAACGTCCAGGTGAATGCCATCGCGCCGGGCTTCATCCGGACGGACCTGAACAAGGCGCTCTTTGAGAACCCCGAGATCAAGGCCTTCGCCGAATCCCGCACGCCGGCGGGCCACGTGGGCGCGCCCGCCGACCTGGTCGGCGTCGCCATCTTTCTTGCCACCGCGGCCAGCGACTACATGACCGGCCAAGTTCTGTACGTCGACGGCGGCATCACCGCTGGCACAACCTGGCCGCTGAAAGTGCCGCGCTAGCCGGCGCCCGGTGCCGCGGCCTCCAGGCCATGTGCGCGGACAGCCACCGGTGCCACGCCACGGCTTCACCGCGACAGGAATCCGCGGGATGGCCGTACCGATCCCGGCACACGAGTTGACGGGTGCGCGACATAGAAGTGGAACTCAAGCCCGGCGAGCCTCCCAGTAATCCTCGAAGCGACCGTTGAACTGGCAGCAGCGTAAAGCCAGGATGGCGTTCGCCCCGCGCACCGTCCTGAACATGCCCGACTGCTTGCAGCGGGAACCGATTACGGTTTTGCAGCCGGCTTCGATGACCCCGGAGCCCACAAACAGGTG
>JAUYBU010000284.1 GCA_030693045.1 Bryobacterales bacterium
ACGGGTCACCGGGACTGGGAACCACAGCAGGAAACCGGCCAGCAGCAGCAGGTAAAGCGTGAGCGTGGAATAGATCGCGCGCCGGGCGAGATTGTAGGCCAGCAGCACCGGAAAATCGCCTCGCGATTGAGTCGTATCGACAACCAGTGTCGCCACGGAGGCAACCAGGCAGATGGTCAGTCCAGCCAACAATGTCTTTCGACTAAGGCTGGCCAGACCACGAAAGTCGCGCAGGGCGATCGACGACAACTCAAAGGCCACGTATCCGAACAGCATCCATACGAGTGGCTCGCTCAACAGCCAAGCCCACCCGTAGGCGATCTGCGAAGGGTTGAAGAAATGGAGCACACAACTGCGAAGCGCACGGAACAGCAGGTAGACGAAAAAGCCGCGGTAAACCCGATGCAATCCCGTTCGAGCCAACCGGCAGGCAACCGCCGCGAGGCCCAACGTGTTGAAAAGCCACAGGATGTATTCCACAACGGGCAATGAAGGCATTGGGGAGCGGCGGCGCGCCCCCCTATTCTAGCATCGGGGCAGGATTACTCGAACTCAAAACCACGGTGTGCCGCTCGATGGCGGGCGGGCTCATTCTGGCTAGCGGGCGTCCGCCTGCGGGCACGGGAAGCAACGCGGCTCGGGGTCGTTGGCCAGCGACAGGTTGGCAACCACCGTGAACTGCAGCGCCAGGAAAAGCATCAAGAACAGTTTCTTCATGGTCAAGTTACTCCTTGCCTCTCACCTTATGCCTGAGAGGTTAGTCATAGGCATAGACTAAGTACAAATCCCCTCAAAAGGGGGAATTGAAAAGAGCTTTTCCGGAATCAGAACGAATAAGAAAGGCTGGCCCGGAGCGCGGGCGGCTGGTTTATCCGGACGGGATTATGTTGTAGAATTTGGAGTGGACCAAGGAGAGGCCATGCGATCCGAGCGGCTGAAGGTGACGCTGGAACGCGGCGCTATGCCCGACGTATGGCGCCGCACGCTCTCGCGGATCGAGACCATCTTCGGCCGGCTGGTGTATCTGGCGGGTCTCCGCGACAACAACACGGGCCGATACGAACACCACGGTCTGGCGATGATTTTCGGCGACGACGACGCCGACTACGCGCTTCGAGACAGCCACGACATAACTTTCGCCGAATGGTTGGCGTTCGGCCTGGAACACCAGAAAGCGGACCTGGACCTGTACCTATCCCAGTTCGCGGCGCGCAGACGCGCGACGGTGGAAACCTGGCTGCGACTCACTCCCTACCGAAACCTGATTCCGGCCCGGGCCGGCGAGCCCGAGAGATCGCTGTACCTGTCGGACTTCGAGACTCTGCTGGAATTGCTCAAGGTCGAGTACGGCGTCGCCGAGCCTGATCCAGGCGCATAGCCGCGCCTGTCACCTGGCCGACCACGTCGATCTCGTCCGGAAAAACATACACCTGGGGCGGCGTCTGGGACATTGGATGCGGTTGCACGATGAGTTGAGTATCGATTACCGAACACCAGCCGCACACCCACCCATCGCGATGTTCGAGCAGATAGATGGGCCGCTCAAACTCGCTGTTCCACCCGGAGCCGGCGATCTTGCGGCGCGTCTCGTCTACCAGCACCAGCGACCCGGGCTGCAGGACCGGGTACATGGACCAATCCTCGGTTCCGATGAAAGCGTACCGGTGATGGCGCAAGTCCACGGCGTTCAACAGCATCAACGGGAGCTTTCCCCATCGCTGAATGGCGCGGCTCAGGTAGGTGGTGCGCCGCAGGTCGATGCCGGGATCAAGCGCCAGCGGCAACTGCACCGAACCATGACCTTCGGTGGCAAAGCCGATCTCGTGCGTACGTTCCACTTCGATCAAGGCCGCGTCGGCCGGAAGTTCGCTGACGTTGACGCCATACCATTCCAGCACCTCCAGAATATCGAGCCGATAGATAGCGCATAGGGAATAGAGGCGGCAGAGGGATGGCGGAGTGCCCTTGTTCTCGATGTCGGCAAGCCGGCTCAGAGCAATCGAGTATTCGTCGTTCTTGTGGCGGTCGGCGATCCGCTGACTCGCCTCCTCGACGTCGCGGTAACGCAAATTCAGCCGTTCCCGGGCGCGCTTGAATTTCTGTCCGGCCTCGTCCATGGTATGATGCTTTCCCGGCGGGGATCTAGCCGGCGGCTAGGAAATGGCCCCTATCTTTCGGGAGAAGCTCATGGTACGGTTTGAATTATAGCGACGTCAACGGGCCGGGGCAAGGGGAACGGGCTGTTTTTGTTCCGAATTCGGAACAAAATACCGCGCAGGAGGGAAATTGAGGATCGTCGTCGGCATCTCGGGCGCCAGCGGCTCCATTTACGGCCTGCGCCTGCTCGAAAAGCTGCGGGCGCGCCCGGGCGTCGAAACGCACCTGGTCCTGACCCACCCCGGCGAGCGCACGGCCTGGGTGGAGACCCAAAGGACCGCCGCCGAGATCCGCGCCCTGGCCCATTTCTCTTACCCCATCGAGGACATCGGTTGCCGGCTGGCCAGCGGATCTTTCCCGACCGACGCCATGGTCGTGGCCCCCTGCTCGATCCACAGCATGTCGGCGATCGCCGCCGGAATCAGCTCGAACCTGCTGGTGCGCGCGGCCGACGTCAGTTTGAAAGAGCGGCGAAAGCTGATTCTGCTGGTTAGGGAAACGCCGCTGCATTTGGGTCACCTTCGGGCCATGGCTTCGCTGGCCGAAATGGGCGCCATTATCTGCCCTCCCATCCCCGCGTTTTACCATCAACCCCAGACCGTGATGGACATCGTCGATCACACCGTCGACCGGGTATTGGATCTGCTTGGGCTGCCGGCGCCGGAAGCCCGAAGGTGGAACCCGGACGAGATCCGCGACAAGGAGCACGAATCTTGAAGAAGCATATGGAAAGAGTGTCGTTCCAGGGAGAGAAGGGCGCGTTCAGCCAGGAGGCCGCGCACCAGTTGCTGGGACCCGCGATCGAGGTTGTCCCCTGCCAGCGCTTCGACGATCTGTTCCGAAGCCTGGAGACGAGGGAGGCCGACGCCGCCGTGGTTCCGATCGAGAACACCCTGCACGGTTCGGTACACGAAAACTACGATCACTTGCTGAAGTTCGACTTCCCGATCGTCGCCGAGACCAGTGTGCGCATCGTGCACAACCTGATCGCGCCGCCGGGCGTCGCGTTCCGGCGCCTGCGCCGCGTCTACTCCCACCCGGTGGCGCTGAACCAGTGTCTGAAGTTCTTCGAGCGGTACCCGAAACTGGAGCGCGTGCCGTTCTACGACACCGCCGGCAGCGTAAAAATGCTGATGCAGGAACGGCCGGAGGATGCGGCGGCTATCGCCTCCTCGGTGGCCGCCGGGATTTACGGCGCAACCATCCTGAAGCGCTCGATCGAGGACGACCGGAAAAACTTCACCCGGTTTTTTCTGTTGCGCCGCCCCGAACAGGTTCCGCCGTTGCCCAAAGCGGCGGCCGGCAAATGGAAGACCTCGCTGGTGTTCACCACGCACAACGTGCCGGGGTCGCTGTTCCGCGCGCTGAGCGCCTTCGCCCTGCGCGACGTGAACCTGATCAAGATCGAATCCCGCCCGCTGCGCGGCAAACCGTGGGAGTATCTGTTCTATGTCGACCTGATCGGGCGCATCGACGAACAGCGCTTGAAGAATGCGCTGGGACACCTGGGGGAGCTGGCCGATTTCCTGCGCGTGCTGGGCTGCTACCCGCGCGGGGCGTAGGACAGGGGGGCGCCCGGTGGAGCCGAAGAAGAGGTAGCGCCCCGGCCTACAGCTTCTGTTTGAGAAACGCCAGGATCTCCCGCCGCCCCTCGGCGGTTTCCTGGTGGCCGGCGTCGTAGCGCAACAGCTTCCAGTTGTCGGGCCGGCCGGCGGCGGCGTAGACCTTCTTGAGTTCGCGGTCGATGCGATCGAGCCCCGCCGGCGGGGTCAGCGCGTCCAGGTTCCCGGCCAGGCTCAAGTGCGCCCGGGGCGCGATCAGCGCGTTGATTTGAGCCGTGGTGAAGTGCTTCAACAGCGACGGCACGTAGTAATAGACTCCGTGTCCCTTGAGATTGCCGGCTTCCATCAGCGCCTGGAAGTCGGTCAGGCAACAGATATCGACGGTGACTTTAACCCGCTGGTCCAGCGCCGCCACCCACCAGGCCATGGTGCTGCCCATCGACAGGCCCAGCGTGGCGATGCGCGAGGCGTCGACTTCGAGCCGCGAAACCAGGTAGTCGATGCCGCGGAGCGAGTCGTAGACCATCATGCCCCACAGCACCTGGCCCTTCCAGAGCATCTCCTTGAAGACGTCGAGTTCGGTGCGGCTGGCGCGCTCGCCGAACACCCAGGTGTCCATGCACAGTACGCAGCAGCCCTGGGCGGTCAGCGCTTCGGCATAGGGCGGACTCTGGAGTTGTACGCGGCCGCGAAGGAGTTCATCCTTGCCCAGCTTGTAGTCGCCGCCGTGCGCGTGGTTGTAAAGCACCGCCGGAATGCGCCCATGGACCTGTTTCGGACACGCGAACCAGGCCGGGACGGGCTCGAAACCGTTGAGATCGAGTTCGAGCTTCTCGAGAACGTAGCCCGGGCGCTCTTCCCGCGAGAGCGTTCGGGCCGAGATCTTCCGGTTGCGCGGCGGCAGGTCGCCCAGCAGATTGTAGAGCAGTCTCCGGCTGTGTGCCCCAACGGCGGCCGCGCGAGCGCGTGTAGCCATCGCCATCCCTCCCGGAATCGCTCCCAGAAACGTTCGTCTGCGCATAGTGACACCATCGAGCAAGCTAAGTCCACCGCTCCCTGACGGTCGCGGCTCGGTAAGCGGTTCCGAGCCGCGACCGTCAGGGAGCGGTGCTGCTGGCAATTCCAGATTACTTCGGGCGAAACGTGAAATTCGCCAGCCCGACCTGGCTGCCGCTATCGATGCGGAAGCCGAACTTGCCCGCGGTGAAGTTGCGGCCCGATTCGTTCCAGGAGTCGAGCACCTCCCAGTTGCCGCCGCGCTGAACGCGGTGCGTAATGCTGGTAGCGGTGATCTCGATCTGCAGCGTGTATTCGCTTTCGCTTTCCAGGCGCTGCTCGGTCACCTTGGCCAGATCGATGATCCTGGCGTTGACCGCGTCCTTCCGGTAGAAGGTCTTCTTCTCCAACTGGAACAGCGAGTAGTTGCGCTGGTCGCGGAAGTTGACGAACCATTCCAGGCGGCGTCCGCGCAGCCGGCCGACCTTGAATTCGAAGACTCCCTGAACCGGCTGGATCTTGAAGGTGACGAAGTTGCCGCCCCTGCGCGTCATCCACGGACCGTCCTGCGCCCAGCCGCCCGGCTCGTCCCAATCGGCCATGCCGGTGGCGGCGGAGGGTTTGGCGGGAGCGGTCGTGGCGGCCGACTTCACAGGAGTCAGCGCCAACGGAATGGTCTTGGTCTCGCCAGCCACCAACTGCACGGTGACCACGTTGTCCTGATGGTTGGGCGCCGACGCCGCAATGGTGTAGGTTCCTTCGGCGAGCTTCAGGGTGGTCTCTTTCACCTGCCGTGGCTGGGCCTCGTCGCTTCGCTTGATCATGACCCGGGCGTTGGCCGGCGTGAGGTTGAGGAGCAGCGTTCCCGGCAGAACCTCCATCGCGAAATCCGAGCCGCTCAGCTCCAGGGTCTCGCCCGCGCGGAAGGTCCGGCGGATCTGTTTGGGCGAGTAGCGTTCGCGCCTCAGTTCGATGGCATGCTCGCCCGGAGCGACGCCGGCATTCTGAAAAGACCCGTCGGTATAGACCAGGCCGAGCGAATTGCCGTCCACCAGGACTTGCGCGCCCGGCACCGCGCCGCGAAGCCGCAACCCGGCCACCTTCGGCGCCGAAACCATCTTGAACTCGGCCCGCGTCTCTTCGCCCTTGCGGATCTGGATCTTCTGATCCGGCACGTCCAGAAAGCCTTCCTTGGCCACGCGCACGGCATATTCGCGGACCGGCAGCCTGGGGATGCGCAACTGACCGCGGCGGGTCTTCAGGCCGGGTGCGGTCCTGCCGTTCAGGAAGATGACGGCGTCGTCCTCGCCGGCGCTCACAACCAGCGTGCCGGCGTTCAGATCGAGCTTCAGAAAAGCGGTGAGCATCGGCGCCGGAGTGAAACCGACCACCAGCTTCTGCTGATTGTTCCCTTCCCCGAGCGTGAGTTCGTGATCGCCGACGCTGAGGCCTTGGAGTTGCAGACCGTCGGCCGCGGCGTCGCCGGCGGGCTGGCCGTCCAGGGCGACCTTCATCGGGGTCACGCTGGTGTGAACGCGCGCCGCGCTACCCGCGCCGCTCACCAGCACGGCGAGGAAGTTTTTCACCGTGATCGGGCTCGCCACCGCCGGCGCCTGCCCCGGAATCACCTCGATGCCGAAGACCGCCTCGCCACCCTTGCCGGTGACCTTCACGGTGTGCTTGCCGGGCGGAATCTTCTCGATGACGAACTGGCCCTGCTGGAGCTCGCCCGCGGGCTGGTCGTTCAGCAGAACCTGACCGGCTTCCAGATCGGCGAACAGCTTCACTTGAAGCGGCGAGGGCTGAAGCGGCAGGCTGA
>JAUYBU010000347.1 GCA_030693045.1 Bryobacterales bacterium
GATCTCGGCCTTGACCTGCGAGTTCACCGCGTAGGGCATGCACATCCGGAGCTGGGTGTAGGCGTCCTTGCGGAAGTTCCCCGTGTCGACATTGATGCCGACCCAGGGCGAGTCGATGGCCTTGACGATCTGGATGATCCGCTCGGCGCGCTCGGTGATGCCGCCGTGGTTCTCGATGCCCAGCGTCACGCCCTTGCCGCCCGCGTACTCGGCGGCGCGTTTCAGGACCTCGACCACCCATCCCGCCGCCTGGTCTTCGGTCGAGCCTTTGGGCACGGCGCCGCCAAAGACGCGGATATGGCCCGCGCCGAGCTTCTCGGCCACATCCACCCACTTCTTGATGCCCTCGACTTCGGCTGTCTGCTTCTCCCCCGCCGGCTGGCAACAATTCGTGCGGATCGAGATGCTCGGGATTTCCACCGCGCTGGCAAAGGCGAGCTTCTTCAGCGGCATCAGGAATCCATCCAGTTCTTTGGGGAACCAGTAGACCGTCAGGTCCAGCCCGTCGACATCCAATTCGACTGCCAGGCGCACCAGATCGGCGTAGGTCATCTTGCCGGACTTGAGCTCCTCGCGGAACGAATAGGCGCAGATGGCGGTGCGCAGGCGGGCTTTCTTCCCGGCGGGTTTCTGGGCCGCGGCGTTCAGGCTCAGACCCAGGCCCGCGGCGGTGGTATTGGCAAAGAATTCACGACGGTTCATCGGCAAGTGGCTCCCTGTTCATCTTACGCGAAAGGTGAGGATACTGTGGGGCGGACTTCCGGGCGCTTGCACGGGATGGTGAAGGGGTGTACGCTCCAGAACATGCGCACTCAATCATCTGTTGCAGTCCTGCTTCTCTGCGCGGCCGCTTCCTACGGCCAGGAAACGCGTGCTTCCGTCACCGGCCGCGTCGCCGACGCCAGCGGAGCGGTGGTGCCCAACGCCCGCGTGGAGGCGGCCAACATCGCCACCGGCACCCTCATCTCTTCGGTCACCAACGAATCCGGCAGCTACGACATCCCGTATCTGCTTCCCGGCGCCTACCGCGTCGGGGTACACGCGCAAGGGTTCAAGAGCTTCGTGCGGGAGGGGATCGAACTGCGCGTGGGGGACCGCTTGCAGCTCAACTTCACGCTCGAGATCGGCGATATCCGCGAGTCGGTCAGTGTGACGGCCGAAGCGCCTCTGCTGGATGTGTCCAGCGCATCCACCGGCCGGGTCATCGGACAGCGGCAGGCCGCCGAATTGCCCGTGATGGGTGGCAATGCCTTCTACCTGGCGCGTCTCACCGCCGGCGTTGCGGCGATGGAACGCGGCAACGGGCAGAACCCGTTCGACAGCGGCTCCGGCACCACCACCATCATCGTGAACGGAACCCGCAGCGGTTCCAGCGAGGTGACGCTCGACGGCACCCCCAACATGTACAACAACACCACCGCCTACGCGCCGCCGCAGGACCTGGTTCAGGAGTTCAAGATCAACACCGCCGCCTACGACGCCAGTCAGGGCCACGCCGCCGGCGCGATGATCAACGTGAGCATCCGCTCGGGGACCAACCAGCTCCACGGCACCGGCTACCTGTTCGACTCGTGGATCCGCGCGCGGCCGTGGTTTCTCAACCGTTTTCTCTACGACCCCAACAGCGGGCCGGTCACCGAGCGCAAGATCCAGCAGGCCACGCCCGGCTGGTTGCACATGCGCTGGGGCGCCACGGCCACCGGGCCGGTGATGTTGCCCAAGGTGTACGACGGCCGTAACCGCACCTTCTGGAGCTTCGGCTACGAGGGCGTGAAAGTGCGGCGCGAAACCACCTTTACCGGCACGCTGCCCACGCCGGAGCAGAAGCGCGGCGATCTCTCGGGCCTGCTCGCCCTGGGCGCCGCCTACCAGATCTACGACCCCGCCACCACCACGCCCGCCACCGCCGGCCGTTTTCAGCGCCTGCCGCTGGCCGGCAACCGCATCCCCGCCAGCCGCATGGATCCCATCGCCCAGAAACTGCTCTCCTTCTACCCCGAGCCCAACTCTCCGGGCACCGCCGACGGCCGCCAGAACTACTTCCGCATCGCCACCGATAACCGCTTGTGGGGTTCCTATCTCGGCCGCGTCGACCACAACTTCTCCCAGCGGCACCGCGCCTTCCTGCGCGTGAACGCCAATACTTGGCACCAGGAGACGCAGAACATGCCCACCATAGCCGACGGCAACGTCAACGAACGCCCGGGCTACGGGCTGACGCTCGACGACGTCTTCGTCTTCAACCCCCAACTGCTGCTGAACGTGCGCTACGGGCTCACCTACCAGAACCCCAGCACCCTGCGCATGAGCAAGGGCTTTGACCTGCTCTCCCTGGGTATCCCGCAGAAGGTGGTCGGCGAAATCGGCTCCAAGAACAATATGGCGGGCATCGCTTTCCCCGAAGTGACCATAGACGGCGGCGTTTACTCGAACCTGGGCGCGACCGGGGGCAACTCCTCGGCCGGGCTGTATCAGACTTTCAGCGGGACCGTGACGAAGGTGATGGGCACGCACAGTTTGCGCATGGGCGGCGAGTTCCGCCTGCTGCGCGAGGGCGCGTTCAACTTCGGCAACGTGGCGCCGCGCTTCGAGTTCGGCGCCGCCTACACGCGCGGTCCGATGGACAACTCGACCGGCGCCCCCATCGGCCAGGGCCTGGCGTCGATGCTGTTCGGAGTTCCCACCGGCGGGCGAGTCGATCTCAACGCCTCGCAAGCCCAGCAGTCCAGCTTCACGGCGTTCTACGTCCAGGACGACTGGAAGGTGTCGGCCAAACTCACCGTGAACCTGGGGCTGCGCTGGGAGTACGAAGGCCCAACCACGGAGCGCTACAACCGCAGCATCCGCGGTTTCGACGGCATGGTCCCCAACCCGGTCGATGCCGCCGCCAGGGTCAACTACGCCAGGAGCCCGATCCCGGAAGTGCCCGCTTCGGCGTTCCGGGCCATGGGCGGCCTTACCTTCGCCGGCGTGGGCGGGCAGCCGCGGGCGCTTTGGGGCGGCGACGGGAACAACTTCGCGCCCCGCGTCGGGCTGGCATACCAGATCGCGCCGAAAACCGTCCTCCGCTCCGGCTATGGCATCTTCTACGACCTGACCGGCATCGACCGGCAGGATGTCAACCAGGGCGGCTTCAGCCAGTCCACCAACATCGTCCCGACCCTGGACAACGGGCTCACCTTCCGGGCCACCCTCTCCAATCCCTTCCCCGACGGGCTTCAAATCCCGCCCGGCGCTTCCGGAGGCTTGACCACGTTCCTGGGCCGCGGCGTGAGCTTTTTCCCGGGCCAGGCCGTCAACCCGTACATGCAGCGTTGGTCGCTGTCGCTCCAGCGCGAGTTGCCCGGGAGGACGCTAGCGCAGGTCTCCTACGTGGGCAACCGCGGCGCCAAGATGGGCGTCGGCACGCAACTGAACCAGGTCCCGGCCCAGTACCTGTCCACCGCGCGCGTGCGCGATCAGGCGACCATCGACTTCCTCAGCGCGCAGGTTACGAATCCGTTCTCCACCCTGGCGGAGTTCAGCGGAACGGGTCTTGCCGCCCAACGCGTCGGCCGCAGCCAGTTGCTGGTGCCTTACCCGCAATTCACCGGCGTCAGCGTCACCCTGCCGGCCGGCTATTCGTATTACCACTCCTTGCAGGTGGAGGTGGAAAAGCGCATGGCCCGCGGCCTCATGTTCCAGTCGAGCTGGACGTGGTCGAAGTTCATGGAGGCCCGCACCTACCTCAACGATACCGACTCGCGGCCGGAGAAGGTGATCTCCGACCAGGACTTCACCCATCGAATCATCGTCAGCGCGCTCTACGAGCTGCCCTTCGGCACGGGAAAGCCGCTGCTCGGCAAGGCCCCGCGGGCGCTGAATTTCGTGGTGGGCGGCTGGCAGCTCCAGGGATGGTACGAGGGCACGACCGGCGCCGCGCTGGGCTTCGGCAACGCCATCTTCAACGGCAGCCTGAGCGACATCCCGCTGCCCGTCGCACAGCGCACTTCCGACCGCTGGTTCAACACCAATGCGGGCTTCGAGCGCGATTCCCGGCGGGCGCTTGGCTC
This sequence comes from Bryobacterales bacterium, assembly GCA_030693045.1. Taxonomy (GTDB): domain Bacteria; phylum Acidobacteriota; class Terriglobia; order Bryobacterales; family Bryobacteraceae; genus JACQZT01. The sequence continues at coordinate 4,053 of JAUYBU010000347.1, forward strand.
CAACATCCGCTTCTTTCCCACCCGCTTCGGCGGCGTGCGCGCCGACGGCATCAACAACTGGGACCTGTCGCTCTTCAAGACGTTCCGCATCCGCGAGCGCTGGAACATGCAGTTCCGCATGGAGTCGTACAATGCGCTCAACCACGTGGAATTCGCGAGCCCGGACACCAACCCGGCCAGCAGCGCCTTCGGCACCATTACCGCCGAAAGGGGCCACGGCCAGCGCCAGGTGACCTTTGCCTGGAAACTACTGTTCTGATCGATCCGCGGGAAAGCGGCGCGCACACGCCCGGCCTGCTCGTAGCGCAGCGCGTCGATGGGGTTCATGCGCGCGCCTACAGCCGGACGATTTTCTCCGACAGGTATGCTTTCAGCGCGTTCCGGGTGTCGACAATCAGCCTGGACCGCTCGACCAGCGCGGCGTAATCGATCGAGTCGTGGTCGGTCACGATCACCACGCAGTCGGCTTCGGCGGCGATGGCCGGGTCCTGGCTTTGAAGCAGGAGGCCGTCCAGCTTCAGCTCCGGGACATAGGGGTCGGTGTAGCTCAGCTTGGCGCCGCGCTGCTTGAGCAGCAGCAGAATGTCCAGCGCCGGCGACTCGCGCACGTCGTCGATGTTCTTCTTGTACGCCACGCCCATGACGTGAACGCGCGAGCCGCGCACCGGCTTGCTGTGATCGTTCAGCGCGTTCTGAATCTTGTCGGCCGCGAAATGCGGCATCTGGCCGTTGATGTGGCCGGCCAGCTCGATGAAGCGGGCCTCGATGCCCGCCTGCTTGCTCTTCCAGGAAAGGTAGAACGGGTCGATGGGGATGCAATGCCCGCCCAGTCCCGGCCCCGGGTAGAAGGGCATGAATCCGAACGGCTTGGTGGCCGCGGCGTCGATCACTTCCCAGACGTTGATCCGCATGCGATCGCACATCAACGCCATCTCGTTGGCCAGGCCGATGTTGATCATCCGGAACGTGTTTTCGAGCAGCTTCACCATTTCGGCAACCTGCGTGGATCTGACCGGGACCACGGTCTCCAGCGCCTGGGAATAGAACAGCACGCCCAATTCCGTGCAGGCCGGCGTGACGCCGCCGACCACTTTCGGGATGTTCCGGGTGTTGAAGTTCGGGTTGCCCGGATCGACGCGTTCGGGTGAGAAGCACAGGAAGAAATCCTGGCCCACTTTCATGTCCTTGCCCGCCAGCATCGGCAACAGCAATTCGTCGGTGGTGCCCGGATACGTCGTGGACTCGAGAATCACCAGCGTGCCGGCGCTGAGGTGCTTCTTGATCTCCTCGCAAGCCCGGACGATGTAGCTCATGTCCGGGTCTTTGGTTTTGCGCAGCGGAGTCGGGACGCAGATGTCGATGGTGTCCAGTCCGGCCACGGCTCCGAAGTCCGTGGTGGCGCGGATTCTGCCGTCGGCGACCAGCGGCGCCAGCACGGACGACGGGACATCCTGGACGTAGGAATCGCCGGCATTGATGCGGTCCACCTTGCTTTGCTGAACATCGATGCCGGTGACCCGGAAGCCGGCCCGGGCGAACTCGACCGCCAGGGGAAGTCCCACGTAACCCAAACCGACGACGCCGGCTTCGGCGGTGTGGCTGCGAATCTTTTCCTCGAGTGCCGCGCGGTATTCCATCCGTCGAACCCTCCTTACTTACCGCTCCCTGACGGTCGCGGCTCGGTAACGCGATCCGTAACTGAGCCGCGACCGTCAGGGAGCGGCCACAAAATAGTACTCGCCGCCGGCGACGATCTCGGCGGGCCCGGTGAGAAACGCGGTCCCCTCTTCGAAGCGGATGTCGAGCGGGCCCGCCGGCGTGAGCACCTGGATGGGCGCTTCGGCCAGTCCAAGGTAGATGGCGGCGGCGGCGGCGCCGGTGGAACCGGTTCCGGAACTCATGGTTTCCCCGGCGCCCCGTTCCCAGAACCGAACCTCAATGGTGTGGCGGTCCACCGGGCGGAAGAAGGAAACATTCGTCCGGTTGGGGAACAACGGATGGCGCTCGACCCGGCGGCCCACTGCGCGCCAGTCGAAATCGAAATCCGCCACCAGGAAGGCGCACTGCGGATTGCCGGCGTCGATCAGCGTCGCATCCGCCAGCGGAAGAATATCCCCATCCGGCCCCTTCGAGCAAACCGGTTCTCCCATATTCATCTCGAACAGAAACTCGGCGTCTCTCCGCTGGATGAGCCGCAACGACTTGGGGCCGGCGCCGGTGGCGATAAGCACTTCGGGGCCGGTGGTAACGCCGGCGTCCAGAAGAAACGCCGCGGCGCAGCGCGTGCCGTTGCCGGAAATTTCGGCCACGCTCCCATCCGCGTTGAACAACTGGATTCGGCCGTGCACCGGCTCGGCCGGCACGGGCGGCGCCACCAGCAGCCAGCCGTCGGCGCCGACGCCGGTGTGCCGGTCGCAGATGGCGCGCGCGGCCTCGGGCAGGTTCTCGCGAGGCGCGTCGTTGCGCCAGGTCAGCAGGAAATCATTTTTCGCGCCGTGCGCTTTGGTGAACGGAATACGCATGCCCATCCCGCCGGTAGATCTCGATGACCGGCGCTCCTTTTTCGGCAATGGTCCTGACCAGACGATACCGCAATCCGCGCCGCTCCGCCCGTTGCACGGCGGTAGCCAGCCGGTCGCCCGACATGGCCACCACCCACTCTTCGCGGAGGAAGAACTCGGGCCGCGCCACGGCGGCGTCCCAATAGGGCCGGTTGCCTTCGTGCAGCGTTCGGACCAAGGGGATGCGGGCTTGCGGAAAGATGGCCGTCAGATCGCCGAACGAGTAGATGATCCCGTCTTCGGGGCGGCAGTTGGCGGCCAGGTATTCGGCCGCCTGGCGGGTCCAGGCGCGGCGCGCTTGGGAGTTGACCTGGGACTCCTTCCAGCAGATCCAGGACTCGGCGCGCGGGTATCCAATCCATGCCGAGACTCCGGCCAGCACCACCAGACCGGCGAACAGCGCCCGCCAGCGCCGCGGCGCAGCCGTGACCAGCGCACCCGCCGCCACCGCGGCCAGCGGAAGCGCCGCCAGGCCGTAGCGCGTGTTGTAGTAACTGAACGGCCACAGGTGCGGCACGTAAATCGGCGTGCCCGACGAATACATGCTCAGAACATAAAACGCGGACGGCAGAGCCAGCAGGAACAGGGGCCAGACTTTCCGCCGCGCCAGCGCGACCAGCGCGCCCGCCGCCCCCAGCCCCACCAGCGGCCAGCTCAGACACAGGCGCGCGGCTTCCGCGTACTGGCGGATGGCCATGATCCAATCGCCGTCCCCCGGATACCGTTGCATGCCTTCGGCAAGCTGGCGCGCGTAGTACGCCTTGGCCGAGTAAGGTCCGTTGTAGAATTCGAGAACGTTGCTGTAGCCCCATCCATTGTGTGCCAGCCAATACAAGGGCCCCAGGCTCGCCACGGCGCCGTACAGGATGGCGATTCGCATACGGTGTTTCCCGGCCCTAACGAACAGGTACAGCGCGACAAAGGGGATGAGAAACCATCCTTCGTAACGCGTGAGCGTCGCGGCCAGGGTGGCGATGCCCGCTCCGGCCGCCGTGAGCAACGACGGATGGTCGCCGAAGGCAACGCTGAAATAGAGCAGCGCGGCGAGGGCGGCGAACAGCGCCGCTTCGGTCATGGGGGCCGACTGCAAGTAAAGCAGATTCGGATTCAGCGCGAACAGCGCCACGGTGGCCGCCGCCGCGGCCGCGCACTGCCAGGCGCGGCGCGCCGCCAGGTACAGAAACATCCCGGCCACAACAAAACAGATGGCGGACGGGATGCCGCCGGCCAGGCCGTTTCGCCACCACTCGTCGTTGCCAACCAACGGCAGCATCAGCAGGTGCGGCAACGGCAGCCAGGCCGTGCCGATCTGTTCGTAGTTCGGCGTGCGCGAGTCGACAAGCCGGCGGGCGATGTTCAAGTGCGCCTGGGCGTCGCCGAAATAAAGCAGATACCCATGCCGGTAAAACCACGCCAGGGCCGCGGTGCCGACGGCTGCAAGGGCGAGCAACACCGCGGCTGTTTCCAGAAAGCCACAGGGGCTAAAGCCCGTGCCGCCACGCTTGGTTTGCTTCTTTTTCAAAACTCGGTGAACCGCCGGAATTCCTCGAAACGGCCGTCGATTTCGGCGCGCGTCAGGGTGCGGAACCGCTCGACGCCGAACTGCTCGCAGCAGAAGCTGCCCATGACCGAGCCATAGA
>JAUYBU010000371.1 GCA_030693045.1 Bryobacterales bacterium
CAGTCGGTCTCTGCCAATTTAATGTCACGGTGCCCAACGTCGCCGACGGAGACTCCCGAATCGACGTCTCCATCGACGGAACGGCCACCGGGCAAACGCTCTACACAACTATACAGCGCTGAGGAGAGACTGAATTGACGACAACTTCAAGAATTATCGCTGCAACTGGGGTCGCGGTGCTTCCCCTGCTGATGTACGCCAACAGCGGCACGGCCTTGACGCCCGTGCTCAAGCGAACCGGCGCCGCCGTGGATGGCGGCCTGACTTGCACCGCCTGTCACGCGGGTGCGACGGCCAATTCCGACATGCGCGGCAAGCTGACGATTACCACTGCCAACTACAAACCGGGAGTGCAGCAGACCATCCGGGTCAAGCTCGAGCACCCCGAAGCGCAGCGTTGGGGCTTCGAATTGACGGCGCGCGCGCTGAACGACGAGACCAAGTCGGTGGGCGTTCTCACGCCGGATACGAACATCACGGTCCGCTGCGACGACGGCGTGCTCAACACGCGCGGCGTGCCGGGCCCGTGCGAGGGCAGGCTCGAGTTCGCCACCCACACCGCTGTTTCGACCCGCCCCGGCACGCCCAACGGCGTCGAGTGGGAAGTCCAGTGGATGCCGCCTTCGGGCGACGTGGGCGACATCGTGTTTTACGCCGCCGGCAACGCGGCCAACGGCAACGGGGCCAACACGGGCGACCTGATTTTCACGACCAGCCTGCGCATACAAAACGATGGCGGCTGCTCGCTATCGCAGCGTCCCATGTTCCGAAACGTGGTCAGCGGAGCTTCGTTCCAACCCGGCGCCGCGCTCAACTCCTACATCAGTTTGTTCGGCTCCGGTTTTGGCTCGTCCGGCAAACGCCAGGCGGGTGCGGGTGACATCCGCGACGGCAAGTTCCCGACAGAATTGGGTTGCGTGGCGGTGGAAATCGGCGGCCGGCGCGCCCCCATCGTCTACGTCCAGGGCGACCAGATCAATGCGCAGACGCCGACCATCACGGATCAGGGTCCGGTGGAGGTGCGTGTGATCGCCAACCCGGGCCGGCCGAACGAACTGCGCAGCGACGTGGGCAGCGTGCGGATGAGCGAGATCCAGCCGGCGCTGTTCACCTTCGACGGCACGTCGGTGGCGGCGCGGCACGCCGATGGCACGATTGTCGGCGATCCGGCTCGCGTTCCGGGCTCGACGCCGGCGCGGCCGGGCGAAACCGTCACGCTGTTCGGCACCGGCTTCGGCGTGACCGAACCGTTCTATCAGGCCGGCGAAATACCGGCGGCGGCCGCGCGATTGCGCGACCCTCTCAGCGTGACGATTGGCGGCGTGACCCTGGCGGCGGGCGATGTCACCTACGCCGGACTCTCGCCGCAGTCGGTCAGCGCGCTGTACCAGTTCAACGTCAAGGTGCCGGACTCGGCGGCCGACGGCGATGTGCCGGTCTCGATTACCACCGGCGGAATGCGGACCCAAACCGGCGTCGTCATTCCGGTGAAGCGCCCGCAGTAGAATAGGGAGTGGGGCGGCCCAGCGCCGCCCCACTCGATGCTCTCTCGCCTCTGGGTGCTGGTCGCGCTGACTTTTGGGTCGTTGCTGGACGCCGAAAGCGTCAGGCGTCAGGCGCCGTCCTACTCGGCCGCCAGCATAGTGAATGCCGCCACCAACCTGCCCGGCCCCCTGGCGCCGAATACCATCGCCACGATCTACGGTACCGGCCTGTCCTTCGTCACCCGCGCGGTAGCGGCGGAGGACATCCGCGGAGGGGTGCTTCCGATTCTTTTGATCGGAACCGGTGTGGGCGTCTACATTCGAGGGGTCCCGGCTCATATCTACTACGTTTCGCCGACCCAGGTGAACCTGCTGATTCCGAGCACGCTGGCCCCCGGTCCGGCGGTACTTCAGTTGACTGTAGATGGGCGGGCCGGCCCCGCCGTTAGCATCCAGTTGTCGGCCGCCGCGCCGGCGCTGTTTTCCGCGAGCGAGCGATGGATCGTGGCTTGCCGGCCCGACGGCAGCGTGATCGGCCCGGAGCAGCCCGCCCGGCCCGGCGATCTGGTGATCCTGTACGCGAGTGGGTTGGGCCCGACCATCCCCAATCCGCATTCCGGCGAGCTTCCTTCTCAGGCGGCGGTGCTCGAACGCCTGAGCGAGTTTCAGGTCCTGCTGGACGGCGTGCCGGTGGGTCCGGACCGGATTGCCTACGCCGGCGTCGCGCCCGGATTCGCGGGACTGTACCAGATTAACCTGCGGCTGCCCGACGCGCTAGCGCCGAACCCGCAAGTTCGTTTGAGGCTCGGCGACGAGACCAGCCCCGCCGGCGCCGCCCTCCCCGTCACCCCCTGAAACCGCCCTCCCCGCCCCTCTCCACCCCACCCCCGAAACAGGGGACAGTAACAAATAACCCCTTTTCCGTTTCCTGCAACCTGGTTTGATGGCGTGCGTTTATACAGATGTGGGCTACAATCGGTTCAGGGAGCTCTTTATGCGAGCAGGCTGGCTGGGTATCATCCTGAGCGTGGCCGTTGCCGGGGCGCAGGAACCGGCGACCGGCGAGCCGGGCGGCTGGCGCCAGGCCGAGGACAAGCAGCCGGGGCAGTACAAGATCGAGCCCGGCACGCGGATGCCTCTCACCCTCATCAACAGCGTGAGCACCAAACATGCCTCCGAAGGCGACCGGGTCTATCTGGAAACCGCGTTCCCAGTTCTGGTGGATGGCCGGATCGTGGTTCCGCCCGGCAGCTACGTCGCCGGAACCATCACCCAAGTGAAAAAGCCCGGCCGGGTGAAGGGCCGCGGCGAACTCTATCTGCGTTTCGATTCCCTGACCCTGCCCAACGGTGTGACGCGCGACTTCCGCGCCCGCATCGGCGGGCTGGACGGCCGCGGCAGCGAGGAACTGGACCGCTCCGAAGGCAAGATCAAGAGCGAAGGAAACAAGGGCGGGGACGCCCGCACGGTGGGCGAAGCCACCGCCGGCGGCGCCAGCGTGGGCGCGATTGCCGGGAGCGTGGCCGGACGCGCCGGCATGGGGGTCGGCATCGGCGCCGCCGCCGGGGCTACCGCCGGGCTGCTCGGCGTGCTGCTTTCGCGCGGTCCGGATGCGGTGCTCGCCAAGGGCACCACCATCGAGATGGTGCTGGACCGCACCATCACGTTCGACGAAGACGAACTCGATTTCGGTTCTTCGCCCTCGCGCCGGCCGTCGGTCGACTCCGGCGGTCCGCTGCCCTCGCGCAGGCAGCAGTCTGTCCCAATGCCCGGACGGCGAATCCCGGGCGGCCGCTTCCCGCTCTAATCGAACGTCAGGAAGTGGAATCCCCAGGCCTCCAGCGCCACAAACAGGCCCACCTCTTCAATCTCGTCTCCGGAACGTTCCCAGACATCGCCGTTTACCGGGTCGCTGAGCCGCCACTGGCGTCCCCCGGCGCCGGACCACGCAACGCGTACGCGTCCCTGTGACGCCGCCTCGGACAGGTTCACCACCACCAGCGTCCGGAGGCTTTCCGCCCGCCACGTCCAGGCCACCAGGTTGCCGCAGCTCCGGTTATCCGCCCAGCCTTCGACGTCGCACAGACGCCACTCGCCGGCGCAGTATTCGCGCGCCGCGTTGAGCAGTCTCCGGTAGAAATCGCGCAGCGCGGCATCCGGCGGCTCCAGCGGGCGGCGGCCCAGTTGCACCGGCAGTTTCACGCGCGCGCCTTCGAATTGGCCCTGCTGGTACAGCCTGGCGCCGGGCAGCGTGGAAATCACCACCGCGGCGGCGCGGGCCCGGCCGTCGGGAAACACCGCCGCCGCGCGCGGCTCGTCGTGGTTCTCGATAAAGCGCACCAGCCGCTGCTGATAGCCAGGCGAAGCGGTCAAGTGCGCGCGCACGCTCTCGGCCTGTCCGTGGGCCAGCCGCTCATACAGCCGCTTGTCGTAGCAGAAGTCGAAACCCTGCTGCTGGAGATCCCACTCCAGGTCCCAGTAGGCTTCGGCGAGGAACAGGAAATCCGGCCGCTTCCCGCGCACGCCGGCAATGACTTCACCCCAGAACTCGGTTGCGGGACGCTCGTCCCAGGTTTGCGCGAAGACCTGGGATAACAGCAGCATGGCCATGTCGCAACGCACGCCGTCGGCCTGCGACGCGATGTCGAGCAGCGTTTCGATCGCCGCGCGGCGATAAGCGGGGCTGGCGGCGTTCAGTTGCATGGTGTCGGTCCAGGGCGGGAAGTACGGATCGCGCCCGTGCGGCTGGCCCGGAACGTAATAGTCCGGGCGCGCCTCCACCCAGGGATGATCGGTCGCCGTGTGATTGGGCACGAAGTCGGCAATCAAGCGCATTCCGCGCTCGGCGAGCTCGCGGCGCGCCGAAGCCAGCCCCTCGCGGCCGCCCAAACGCGCATCCACTTCGTAGCGGCGCACCGCGTAGGGCGAACCCACGACATCGCCGGGTGTGAAGTCCGGGAGCGCGCGGCGGTACTCCTCCTGGAGGCCCGCGTGCGACCGCGCGATCTCGACCCCGCGCGGGCTGCGTTCCCAAACCCCCATCAGCCACACGGCGTCCAAGCCCCACCCGGCCAGATCGTCCCACTCCCGCTCGGGCGCCTCCGCCAGCGTGACGATCTTTCCGTTTGCCCGGCCCAGCCCGTCGAGCCAGGTCCAGGCGTTGATTTCGCAGATTGCGGGTTGCTGTGGCCAGGACATGTTGAATGATCCCGTCTTCGATGTTACGCTCAAATTCACGCCATGACAGAACAAAATCCGCGGTATTCGATCGGCGTCGACCTGGGCGGCACC
>JAUYBU010000372.1 GCA_030693045.1 Bryobacterales bacterium
CTGAGGATCGCGCCAGTCCCAAGCGCGGGCGGGCGTGACGCCGCCCGCGTCACCGTTCCAGAGATACACATCCCAGGCAGTTGCGCCCCGGAAGTGGATGAACAGGCTCGCCAGGACGCACACCAGAAACACCCCGCACAGCAGCATCGGCTTCCTGGGGAGTTGGAACACCGGGACGAGAAAGAAGATCAGGATCGGAACGATGTCGGAGAAGTAGCGGGGACCGAAGGAGTGGCCCCCAGTCCAGTCGGCAAACGCGGAGATTGCCATCCAATGCAGGGCCACGCCGGCCGCCAGGTAATAGACCAGTGGCGTCTGCCAGCCTCGGCGGAAGGCAAGGTACATCCCGGCGAGGCTGAACAGGAGAAACGGCGAAAAGGTAAACAAGCCGCGTGAAGGGCTGATGCATTGCCCAGCCAATGCCGCCAGCAGGTGGGGCAGGCTCTGGGGCGAAACATCCAAGAAATGTTGAGCCACGAAGTAGGGCGCGAGCGGCCAGTGGAAGACCAGGACGCTCTGCGCCAGAAATGGAATCGCGGTGCAAGCGGCCAGCAGGAGCCACTTCCGGAATTGCTCGCGGTGATGCACCAGTACGAAGGCCCCGGTCAGCGCTACGAAAACGATCGATGTGGGCCGGATGAAGTAGGCGAATACCAGGGGGACGGCGGTCCACTTCAGCAGGCTTGCCCGGGAACCGGCGCGCGCGAACAGGTACAGGGCGGTGGCCAGCATCAGCATATTCGGACCGTGCTGCCACAGCGCGCGGCTCGCCGTCGAGTAGGCGGGCGTGGCGAATGCGAACAGAAGCGCCAGCAAAACCGCGCCGGCCGCCGGCAGAAACAGGCGCACCGTGAGGAATGTCACGACGGCGGCCAGGGCGACGATGAAAGACGCCAGGACCAGCTCGACCAGCGCATAGCATTTCGAGTATTCGCGCCCGGCAAACTGGCGCTCGGCGGGTGTGAGACGAGCGCCGGCGAGACGGATGGCGACAGGACCCAGAACGCGCACGCATGCGTCCATCGCGAACATGACCGGCGCGGCGACCACGGATGTGCCGATCGGATATGTGTAATAGGCGCGGCCGCCGGCCGGACAGCCGGTCTCGGGCGAGGGCTGGATCACCCGATGCCCGGCGTCGACGCACTGAATTCCACGATAGCGATGCGCGCGCATATCCGAAGCGAATTCGTCGAGGTCCGTGTTGCCCTGAGACAGGAGACTCAAAGTCAGCGGCACGGTCCATCGGGAATCGGACGAGGTCGCAATCGGGCTCAGGGAATGGGCCGCAAAGACCAGCCAGAACAGACCTGCGACCAGAGCCCGGGAAGCCAAGCGTCAGGGTATCATTTCCAGAAGTGTCCCGGACGTGCTACCGCGATCCCGGGGTACTGTCACGCGCCCTCGCTCCGGAGGATGCAAGCGGACGAACGGAATTATGCGGTCACAGACCAGGTCGCCTCCGACGGCAACGTGGTGGACGAGATCCTCAACCGACGTTCGGCCCACCAGGCTTCGCGGCCCCTTGGTTGTGGAGTATGCTGAGAGCAGGAGTTCCCCCATGACCCAGGTCGCCGAGGCGGTTTATTCGGGTGGCGTTCTGAAGCCGACTACTCCGCTTCAGCTCAGAGAGAGCCAGGTGGTGCGGATCATCGTCGAACCCGTGGAAGCAGTGGGATCTGAAGATCGAGCCGCGGCCCTGGAGCGCCTGAAATCCGGCATTGACAGGATGAACTTTGTTTCGACCGGCTCTTACCCGACGCGCGACAACAGACGGCGCTCGCTTTGATGGAATCCCGCACGGACGGAGTGATTCTGTGGCAGGTCGCATGCGAGTTCGTGGCAGCGTCTCGAAAGCTGGAGAGGCAGGGCTTCCGACCAGAGGACGCATGGGCGCGGCTGGCGGAATTCCTGACTGTGTTCCCTCTGATTCTTCCGTCTGCCGGCATGCTTCACAGGGCGCGTCAACTGCACATTGACTCAAGAATGTCTCTCTGGGACGCACTGATCGTGGCCGCTTGTCTGGAGGCCGGAGTCACCGTGTTGTTCTCCGAGGATATCCCCGGCCGGGCTGTCCCCGGCCTCGATTTCACAAACCCGTTTGCGTGAAACGCGGTGGGGAGTCGCAACACGACGAATCACAGGCTTTCAGCGTCCGCGTCGCGTCGCCGCTTCGGTTGGCGTCAAGCAGCCACACGGTAGGAATTCACCATCTCCGCCGCGACCTGTAGCACCTCCGGCAGCGCTTCGTGCGGAAACGTGCGGTCGAAGCTCTCGTCGATGTCATCCAGCGTCATGCCGTTGGCGAGACACTCCAGAATCAGCGACACTGACAGGCGCGTTCCGCGAATCGCGAGGACGCCGCCCAGCAAGCGTGAATCGGCAACGATCCAACGGCGGTCCTTGTAAGGCGCCGGTTCCCAATCACTCATGGGGCATCCTCAAATCCATTAAAGCAGATTCCGAAGCCAACCGGATGCGTCGCCGCGCCAGCGCTCACTCCGCCAACGGAACCTCGATCTTCCCGGTGCGAACCTCGTCCCAGGGCGAGGCCGCGCGGCCGAAACTTATCATCCTGTTCGGGTCGCAGGCGCGCGGCGAGGCGTCGATATAAGAGGCGGCCGCCCCCCTACGGCAGCAGCACCAGCGGCGACCGCGCGAAGGCGAACTTGTTGCCCGCCTGGTCGATCACGTTCACCTGGCAGGTGTACTCGCCCGCTTGCAGGCCCGCCAGCGAGGCCTGGAACTCGACCGGAATGATGTGCGCGCCGCGGGCCGAGGCCTGCGTCACGCGCAACGGCTCGGTCTCGAACGCCTTCACCTTGCCGCGGAAGAAGCTCAGCGTGGCGGCGATGTTCGGCGTCTTGCGCTCGGCGGCCGTGCCCAGGTCGTAAATCTCGAAGTAGACGTAAAGCTTCTGATCTTTCCGGAACACCTTGGTGATGCTGGGGATCAGCTTCTGCCCGTCTTTCACCAACGGATGCGTGGCCAGCAGCCGCTTGCTGCGCTCGGCCGCGCCGACGGCCGCCGCCAGCGGTTCCCGCTGATTGGCCCAGACCACCGAACTCAATCGCAGATAGTTGGTCTGCGCCGCCAGGTCCGGCACCTTGAACTTAGTCTCGAACGTGCCCAGTTTGCCGGTCTCGTTCTCCCGAGCCAGAAACTTCAAAGTGTAATCGCCCGGCGTCAGCGTGAAGCCGGTGTCGTACTGCAACAACCTGCGGACCAATTGACCGGCGGTGTCGCCGCGCAGTTTCACCTTGATGCTGTCGCGAACCGTGGCCGCGAGCACGCCCTTGCTGTTGCGCACCTGACCGATGAAGTCGAGCGTGGTCTCCTCGAGGCCTTTCTTGCGGGCCAGCTCGATCTGCGATCCGGGGATCTTCACCGCCAGCGGAATGAAGTAACGGTCGCGCCCCAGCCGGAACCAGTCCACCTCCAGCGCCAGCGTGAGGTCGGTGAACGGGTCGCCCAACAGCAGCGCCTCTTCCAGTTGCCGTTCCTTGTCGGTAGTGTTGAAGTCCTTGAACTGTTTCGGCGCGAAGTAGCCGGTGCGAAAGTCAAGCTTGGCCTGCGGCTGCGAATCCAGCCGCACACGGATGCGCCGGTAGCGGCCGTTTTCGGCCGGATTGGCGCTGTAGTATCCCAGAATGTAGTAGCTGGAAATGTCCTTCTGCGCCTGCACGATGCCGGCCGACAGGTCGTTGGAATCCAGCAACGCCTTCCCGCCCGTGTCGGCCGCCAGCGTGAACAGCGTCTCCTGCTGGTCGTTGAAGCGCGCCCGCGCCTGGCGCTGCGAATTCCCCGAGTACATACCCGAGCCGCGCGCCGAGCCCTGGGTCGCGTCGCCCCCCGGCGCCGTGGCCACCAGCCCGCGCGCGTCCACCGGATAGAAGGACACGTTGCCGCGCACGGCCGCATTCACGGTGGACTTCAACTGAGACTGGTTCTCGGTGCCGGTCTTTCCCACGCCGCTCGAAAAGTACACCAGCGCTTTCTTCTCGGGAAGCGAGGACAACATGCGCACCGCCGACTCCAGCGCGGTCAGCTTGCGGTCTGTATTGAAGATATTAAACTCTGTTTCGTCAGCCGTGAAGGCCGCGCCGGTATCGACGCCCGAGTCCGGGTCGTCGGCGCCGGTTTCGGCCTCGCCCGCCTGATCGCTCGACTCGCCGATGTGGAACCCCTTGATGATCTCGACCAGGCGATCGCGATCCGGCGTGAAATCCTCCAGAACCTGGAGCTTGTTGGTGAAGGCCATGATGGCCACCAGGTCGGACGGCGTCATCTGCCGGTCCAGAAAGTCCAGTGACGATTTCTGCGCGCGGAGCTGGTCTTCCGGCGGCATCGACGAGAAATCGAAAAACAGCACCAGCAGCCGGCGGTCCTTGTAGCGCACCTGGCCCGGGGACGACGGCGTGATCTGCGGCTTGCGCACCGGCTCGGCCGCCGGGGTCTTCGGCTTCAGCGACGGCGTCGCCGGCTCGGTCTCCAATTGCTGGTACTCGAACACCGAGACCTTCTGCGGCTTGTCGTCCTCCAGCACGGTGAAGTCTTTGGCGGACAGGCCCTGGATGGGCTGGCCGCCGCGGTCCCGCACGCTCACGTTGACAATCACCAGTTGGCTGGTGACCGAAAACTTCACGGTCGGCGCCGGCTGCTGCGCACCGACCAGGCCCAGGCACGCCAGCGCCGCCGCGACAGTCCGCCCGCGAGTGCTTATTCTTTTCATGATGGTTGCCTAGAACCTAAGCCTCAGATTGAGAGTGACGGTCCGCATCCCCGCGGCGCCGGTCGCCAGACCGTAGTTGGACGCGTTGACCGTGGCGCCGACACGCGTGATGCCGACGTGGTTCAGAAAGTTGTTGCTCTCCATGCGCAGATCCAGGTGCCGCCGCTCGCCGAGTTGGAAACCGCGGCCGAACGACGCGTTCATCGAGACTTGGCCCAGACCCGGTATGGTGTTTCTGGCGGCGTTGCCGAACAGCCCCGCCCCAGGCACGGTATAGGCGAGCAGGTTGAAGAACCCGGGGCCGCCCGACACCGGCAGTCCGGTGGCATCCGCGCGGCCGCTGCCCACCGCGCCGGTGCCGCCCGAGTTGGCCTGGTTGCCCATCACCATGGCGGTAAACGGCGAACCCGAGCGCGCGGTCAGCCCCCCGCTCAGCGACCAGCCGGCCAGCAAGCGGCCCGCGAAACCGTGGATCTGCACACCGCGCGAGCCTTCGCCGACGGGCGAGGTCAGCATATAAAACAGGTTGAGCGTGTGCCGCTGATCGAAACTGGAAAGCCCGCGCTCGGCGTGAAGATCCTTGTCGTTCTGCGCCACCACCGTGCCGCCGCCGCCAAACGTCGAGACGTTGTCGATCGACTTCGAGAACGTGTACATCGCATTCGCCGAAATGCCGCGCCGAAAGCGCCGCGTCGCCCGGAGCTGCAACGCGTGGTAGATCGAGTTCCCTTCCGAGCTGTCGAAAGTGAAACCGGTGGCGTTGCCGATCTGCCGCCGCTGCTCGGAATCCAGCGGCGACCCCGGTGCGGCGCGGTTCGGCATCCGCTGAACGTCCAGCCGCGTCCCCTTGGTTCCCAGGTAGCCCGCCTCGACCGCGATCGACGCCGGCAGGTCTTGCTGGAGCGAGAGGTTCCAGGTCTGCGCGTACCCGGCGCGATAGCCGCGGTCGACGGCGTAGGTGTTGGTGATCTGGCCCGCGGGGCCGGTCGGAAATCCGTCCTGCAGCGTGAGCTGGCGCGCGCTGCTGGTAACCAGCGACGAAGTCTTGGCGAACGGCGGCTGCTGCGCCAGGCGGCTGGCCGCCTGGTTGTACACCGACCCGTTGAAGTAGACACCCCAGCCGGCGCGCACCTGGAACGGGCGTTTCGGGTACGGCTTCCAGGCGATGCCAATGCGCGGCGCCAGCTTGTTGCGGTCCGGGTCCACCAGCCCCTTCGGGAACGCCCCGGTGTACGGGCCGATCTCGCCGGGCTTCACCACCGCCACGCCGGTGAAGCCGGGAGCGATATCCAGGTTCGCCATGCGGCCGAACTTCTCGGACAGCGGCGCCAGAAACTCGTAGCGCAGGCCGACATTGAAGCTGAGATTCGGCAGCATCCGGAAATCGTCTTGCGCGTACCAGTTGATCGCCGAGCCGCGGAAGTACACGTCGGCGCTGCCGGTGCGCACGGAACTGGACTGCGGCAAACCCAGCAGATAATCGGCGAAGTCGAAACCGGTGGCGGCGACCGGCTGGCCCTTGACGTCGAGCTCGCTGGTGGCCAGGCCGCTGAACAGAAACGTCCCGCGCCCATTCTGGTCGGTGAAACTGTTGCTCAGCGTGCGGCGGTATTCCCCGCCGAAACGCAGCGAGTGCTTGCCGCGCGCCAGCAGCAGCCCCTCGTTCAGACTGGTGGTCTGGCTGGCGTTGACGACCGCGCCGGCATCCGTGAGCCCGCCAAAATTGGTGAACGACAGGTTCGGCGGGCCGAAGCTGATCGGATTTCTCGAGGTCCCGGTGATTTTCAGTTCCGCCGCCACGTCGCGACCGTAGGCAAAAAACGGCGAGGTATCGCCGCGGTTGCGGCTGAACGCCCCGCGCAGCGTGTTGATCAGCCCCTGCCGGATGTTGTGCGTCCAGCTAATGTCCATGTTCTGGCCGCGGCCGTTGGATGAATCGCGGAAGCCGTAGAGCTGAACCGATTCGCCGTTGCGCTGTTGCAGGTTGTAGCCCACCGCCAGGCGGTCCTTGCGCGAAAAGCTGCGGCTGATGCGAAGTCCGAGACTGTCCGAATTCTGCGGCGAGGAGGCGAGAAACTGGTAGTTCTGAACCTTGCCGGGCTGGTTGGGCAAAGGCATGTACTGGAGCGCGAGTAGTCCGGCCGCCGCGGAGTTGATTCTCGACAGCGGAATCACGTTGCCGGCAAACGGCAGGCGCGTCGCGGGATCGTACGCGGGATCGTACAACGACACCGGAACCAACGACACCGGACCGCGCGAGACGGATTGCGAAAAGTCGCCTGCCCGCTCGAGCGCCGACGGCAGCGTCGCCACTCCGTTGTACGGGTTGCGGCTGCGGGAGCCGGAATAGTTGGCGAAGAAGAACGTCTTGTCGTCATGAATCAGCTTCGGGATGCGCAACGGCCCTCCCGCCATGGCGCTGAAGCGCGACTGCGCGTAGGAGGGCTTCGCCACCGTCTGGCCGGTCAGCGAGTAGGAGCGCGCGTCCAGCGCCGAGTTGCGCAAGCTGAAAGACGCGCCGCCGCGGATGGCCTCGCGGCCCCGGCTGCTGCGATTGCCGAACGTGGTCGTGCCCGGCCGTCCCGCCCATTCCGGACGCTGTCCGCCCCGGCGCGGATCGGGCCCGCCGCGTCCGCCCGGAGGACCGCCGCCCATGCCCCTGCCGCCGCCCGGACCCATGCCCGGACCTCCGCCGGGTCCTCCGCGGCCGGAGAAACCACCCGGCGGGCCGCCGCCACCCGGCCCCTCTCGCCCTTCGCCCATGATCGACGGCACCGGCCCCTGCTGGCCTTCTCCGGGCGGGCCGCCCGGCATTCCCGGAGGACCAAATCCCCCGCCGCGCATGCCGCCAAACGGTTCGTCCTGCGCGGGCGCCTGAAGGCCGCGGCTCAGGCTTCCGGTCACCAGGAACGATTCGTTGGCGTTTTCGCTCAGCGCCATCTGCTGCTGCGAATCCGCCGCAACCGGCGCGCTGAGCGCCGCCAGAACCTCGTTCTGAGCGGTCTGGTTCACAGCCAATTGCTGAAAGCCGTTCGTGCCGCCGGCAACCCTTTTCGCAGGCTCCGCCGGCCGGGCCGCTGCCGCGGCCGCGCGCGTCAGCTTGAGATCGAAGTCCAGCGCCACCGCCGCGGCGCCCACGAACACCTCTCGCCGCTGCTTGTCGAAACCGAAGATCTCCACTTCCACCGCCCAGGGTCCCGACGCCAGGTCTTCGAACACAAACTGGCCGGCTTCATCCGTGGCCGCAACCACTTTGCGGTCCGGTTGCGTCGCCGTCACGCTGACCCCCGGAATCGGCAGGCCACTCGACTTCACCGTGCCGCGGTGCTCGGCCGCCGTCAAAATCGAGCCGAATATCAGGAAAATGAGTGCAGGTTTCATCCGCGCCCTTCTTCAACATATGGCGAGTCCGGCGCCCAAAAGATTACTCCAGGGCCAAAAGCGGCGGCGTGACGACTGTAAAGAAATGTAAACTCAGAACCAGATCAGGTGCAGAAAGGCGCCGGCGGTGACCACCAGGCCGGCGAACCTCACCGCGCTTCGCCCGGTTGGAGAAAAGTGAACCGAGCCGGATTCAGGCGGCAGCGCCTGCCATTGGACCCCGTTGAGACGCTGCTCAAACGTTCGCAGCACATGGACCAGCGCTTCGAGCGACCTTGCCAGGCTCGCCGGGTCCATCACCATCATCAGGCCGATGTAAAGAAGCGGACCGTCGATGCACAACCTCAATAGAAACGTTGCGGCGTGCCCCGGCGTCACGTCCTGATTGTACTACCCGTGGCGCAGGCGGTTCCGCCTGCGTCGAACATCGCGACCACCGGGAGGATGTGAAGGTGGTGGTCTTTCCTAGATTCCCGCCGTTGCGGAACATGGGCAGAGAGGGACAAGGGGAGAGGCAGTCCGGGTTTCGGCGGTTTCCCCCTTGGCCCGGCTTGTGGCAGCGTCCCGAGCGCACGCGGCTTCGCTTCCGTCACCCTCAGCCGTACCCCCGTTTTCGTGTTCCGTCACTGGTAGATTTCGCTGCGATGGCGCACGCGTAGAACCTCGATGGTCTGGTCGCCGGCCCGGAGGAACAGGACGCGGTGGTCTCCAACGCGAAGCCGGAACTCGGTTCGCGGCGGCCGGAGTTTAGTGACGTCACCGACGCCGACATTCAGGTAGCGGTCAATCGACTGGAGAATGTGCAAGGCGGTCTGGCGGTCGATCGCGCGCATGTCGGCGCGCGCGGTTGGTGACCAGATCACAACCCGCCTGGCCATGTGCGCTCAGGACCGGGGAGCCAAGCCAAACTCACGCAAGATCTCTTCGTGGGGAATGCCTTCGCCCCGTCGGATCGAAGCGTGAGCGGCGTTGAGAGCGGCGGCTTCTTCCGGAGAGGCCGACTCCTCTTCCACCGGCGCATTGGCCAGAGATGCGGCGACTGGATCGGTCAACATTTCGAGCAACTGCACGACGGCGGCGAGATGGCCCGGCGCGAGCTGATCGATCAACTGGTGCGCGTGCTGCTTGTCAGGCATGACCCGTGCCTCCTCCCTCTATTGTAGCCGCAGCGTGCCGCGCCACACCCAAGCCAGGGCTGAAATTTGGATCTACCCGTCCTTACCCGAATTTCCCATCCCCATACTGGCCCAAGAACGGAGCGTCTTCAGAATGTCATGCGAAGTCTTGCTCCAGTTCGGCAATCTGCGTATCGGTGAGCACTGCCTCGGCTGCGTATTCCGGATGGTCGACGACGATCTTGGCCCCGCGCCCGAGCCCCGCGGCCTGCTCCCCCGTCATCGGGAACTTCACGTACTGCACGGCGCTGATCCGGTCGGTGGCGATCTGCCGCGCGTCGAAGCGGGCTTTGGTCCGGCCCGCGCCTTCCACCTCGATCCAGACGTGCTCTTCCAGGCCCAATAGCTTGGGCAGCCAGATGGCGCGCAGTTCGGGCGTTTCGTATTCGATGAGCAGGCTGGCCGAAAGCTCGTTCTCGCCGGGGATCAGCTCGTTGTAAGTCTCCACCTCGTGACGGATCTCCTCGGGCTTCACCAGCCGCTCGATGCGCACCATCTCCTGTATCTGGTAGCGGACCGTCTCGCGGTTCTCGAACAGGAAGGTCAGATGCGGGCCCACGCGCACCCGGCGGCGATCCTTCAAAGCCATCATCCGCGCCCTGAATTCGGGCCGCTCCAGTTCGTATTCGGCGATGTTCTTGATCTCTTCGATCGAAACGGGTTTCATGCGTCCTGCTCCTCGGGCGGCGCCACCTGCGTCGGAAATCCATCCTCGCGATAGGCGCGGTCAAGCACCTGAATCGGATGCATCGGCCGCGTGCCCAGGGCTTGGTCGAACTGGATCGCGGCCAGCGGGCAGTCGGTGGTCATCACGTCCGCCTGCTCGGCGCTCATCGCGTCGAATGCCTTCTTGCCCGCCAGCATCGACAGCGGGAAAAACTCCTTCTTCATCGCCCACGTGCCGTCGTGGCCGCAGCACTGCTCGACCATCTTCACCGTGGCGCCCGGAATCAGCCGCATCATGTCGCGCGAGCGGAAGCCGATGTTTTGCGCCTTCAGATGGCACGGCAGGTGGCAGGCCACCTTGCCCGGCGTCGAGCGGAAATCGCGGTTGAACCCGCCTTCCTGTTTGAGAAGGAACAGGTACTCGCACAGGTCGTGCGTGGCCGCGGCGACTTCCCTGGCTTCGGGCGTGCCGACTAACTCGGGGTATTCTTTGCGGATGGTATAGGAACAGGTCGGGTTGATCGCGACGATCTTCTTGCCCGCGCGCACGGACGGCAGCAGCGCGCCGACGTTATTGCGCGCCATCGTGCGGGCCAGTTCGATGTCGCCCGCTTCCAGCGCCGGCATGCCGCAACAGTTCTGTTTCGGACATCCGAGCGAGATGCCGTTCTTCTCGAATACGCGAATCGCGGCCTTGCCCACTTCCGGGTTGTTGTAGTTGATGAAGCAGGTGTGGAACAGAACCGCGCGCGAGGTGTCGCCCGCGGGTTCCGTCTTCCTGCGCCAGTCCTCGAAGGTTTCGCCGTGGAAATCCGGCAGCATCTTCCCACGGTGGATGCCCAGCACCCCTTCCATTACCAGGCGCACCATGGGTTGGCGGTTGGCCCAATTGGTCATGCCGGCGGTGGGCTTGGCCAGCCTGCCCGCCAGTTCCGGGCGCGACAGCACGGCCGAGCGCAGCGAGCCGCCCTCCCGCTTGCGCCGGATCGCCACGTAGCGGCCCACCAGCCGCGGGAAATCGAGCTGGAACTCGTGCTTGTCGTCCGGCGTGTAGGGGCACTTCACGTAGCACAGCTTGCACTGGTAGCAGGTGTCGACGACGCGGTCCGTTTCGGCCGGCGTCAGTTTGCGCACGTCGCCGTCGTGGCCGTCGACGGCGTTGAACAGCTCTGGAAACGACGGGCACAGGTTGAAGCACAACCGGCAACCGTGGCAGATCTCGAAGACCCGCTCCAGTTCCTGCTCCAATCCCTTGCGGTCCCAATAGACGGGATCGTTTGGGTTGTAGCTCATGCCCGGCGTCGGGGCGCCTTTGATGTGCGGCATCCTTACGAGATGCTCTTCAACCCGCTGGTGAACCGGCCGGCGTGCGACTTTTCGGCCTTGGCCAGCGTCTCGAACCAGTCCGCGATCTCCTTGAATCCTTCCTCGCGGGCGTTCTTGGCCATGCCCGGGTACATGTCGGTGTACTCGTGCGTCTCGCCGGCGATAGCGGCCTTGAGGTTGTCGGTCGTGTCGCCGATGGGCAGATCGGTGGCCGGGTCGCCGACGGCTTTTAAGTAGTCCAGGTGGCCGTGCGCGTGGCCAGTCTCGCCCTCGGCGGTGTCGCGAAACAAGCCGGCGACGTCCGGCAGCCCCTCGATGTCGGCCTGCTTGGCGAAGTACAGGTAGCGCCGGTTCGCCTGCGACTCGCCGGCAAAAGCGGCCTTCAGATTCTCGTGAGTTTTAGTTCCCTTTAGGTTGGACATAGCTTTCTCCAAGCCATCAGATGCTCTCCACACCCAAATGGATGCCACAGATATCCCCCCCGGCTCCAAAGAGGGTGCCTCTGTCCCTATCTGTGGTAATCTATGACCGTTCGATGGACCCGAGGATGCGATGTGCGGTTCTTTGCGTTGCTGTGGCCCTGCTGGCGAGTGAGGCGCCTTTGAAACCGGTCCGCGTCTGCGAGGTCCTGGCGGATCTTTCGGCGCGGGACGGAAAGGTAGTGGCGGTCCTGGGCCGGTTCTCGTTTCGCGAGAACGGACGATTCCTCGGCGAAGACGCCTGCGATCCAACTCCCGCCGCGGGCGACCCCGCGCGGCCCAGCGCACTGCGGGTGGTCTTTGATCCGAAGACCGCCCCAGCGCTGCCGGCGAGACTCGAACTCGACGCCGCGGACGTGTACCAGCCTCTGAAGCTGATCAGACAGCGCACTGCTTTGGGGAAGTTCCGGTTCGGATCGGTGGACTACGATCGCTGGGCGGTGGTCTTCGGCCGCATCGAGGCCGGCGGCGCAATCAAGAACGAATCCAAACCGCCCGCCCCGGCGCAAATCGTGTGCCGGGGTGAAAGCGCGGTTCTCGTGATCGCCGACCCGGACCAATGAGGACCGCCTACCGGGCAGTCCACGGGTTCAACACCGCGACGCCACAGTGCTCGAAGTCGCTGGTATTGCGCGTCGCCAGAATTGCCCCCCGGGAGCGGGCGATGGCGGATGCTCGGCCAACCAGATCAAGACCCGCGCCGACGGAGACGGCCTCACCAGTTGGGGAAGCAGCGCATCGGCTCGCGCGGAAGATCGGCGAGTTCGACTCCGCCCACCACGGCAAAGCGCCGCCGAATGGAGACCGCCAGGTTTTCCTCGCCGGTCCGCTTCTCGGCCAGAGCCGCTCGCAGGATTTCGCGAGCCTCCTCCTCAATGGACCTGCCATTCCGGGCGGCGCGCACCCGGAGCAGCGCCGTCGTGGACTCATCCAGCCGGCGGATGGTGATACTCGCCATATTCACAATGATGGCACAAGGTCGCGGCGCCTACCTTGGGCAGTGTCCTAAATCTGCGTTGATCCTTGGTGGCGGCCTCGGGAGGATGGGCCGCCAGGGGATCACCCGCTGGCCTCTTTGGAGATTGTTCTGATTGGGAGCGGCGATCGCTGCATTATCGAATGGGCCTCGGGCGGGCGTGTGCTGGTAGAACGCTGTCCGCAACTACCGCGAGCGGAGTCTCAGTGTTCGCGGATCATTCTCTAAGTCATCCACGAGTCGAGCGCGGCGTCGGCCAAAAGGAGCGCACAGCTTCGATTGCTGGCCGATTCCCCGTCTCCGCAATTCTTCGAACAGGTCAATCGTCTTCTGAAGTTGCGCCGCGTCGATGTTCGGATGCTTCTCAAGAATTTCTTTAAGATCTAATCGATTCGTCATTTCGCGCACCTCCTCATTATCTACAGGAATGAACGATAATCCCCATCGATGTGGATTGTACCGCTCACGCCGCGCTTGACCATGTAGTCTGACAGCAGAGTATGATAACCGCGAATCGCGCGGCTCCTCTCGGCATCCTTCTCGAAGTCGTCAATCCGAACGTTTAGGTCGCGTCGTAGTACCTCCATTGAGATACCGTGACCGTGTGAGTGCCACTTCTTGGTATTATTGAGATCCTTGCCGATTTTCTTTGCCCGCGCCTTCTTCATTTTGTCGGTGACGGGAAGCTTGCGTTCTTCAGTCAAGGGTCCCCAATTCTTAAACTTGAACTTAACCAGCCACTCTTCCAACAGCGCGATTGATTGCTCTCGCGCCTGCTCGTAGTGGTACAGTTCGCCCTGATCGAATCCATTCACCAAAAGATTGACTTCTGCCGTAGATATATAGGTTTTTGGATCTTGCGCCTTCGCCAGGAGATCGTTGTACCGTTCCAAATATCCCAGTGCCGATATCCTCTTCCCGGACTGCGTCTCCACCTGCGGGTCAATCGGCCCGAGACGGGAATAATAATCCATATAGATGGCATCACCGGACATGGCAAAAATCGTTCCGGCTGAGAATGCTTGGTTTGGAATAGCGAAATCCACAAGCCTGTAATGGCGACGAACCGTATCGACCATCCGTTGCACGGTTTCGATGTAACCGCCTTCTGTTGTCAGAATAACGACCAGCTTGTCCGAGGCTGTACCGTTCGCTCGGCGCTTCTCAACAGCAGTTCGCAGGAAATCATCCACCCCATCTACGAGGGGACCATTCAGGCCCAGTGCATGCGCCGAAAAACACACCTCAATCTCACGTAACCACCTATGAAGTTCCTTCTCGATAAATTCGTTGGCGGTGGGTGGCTCCTGAAAACCTGGCGTCCTCACCGTTCCCGCCGTTTGTTCTTGTTCCACCGGGCCAAGACCGCCTTTCTTGCGCTCTCAGTTCGCTGCTCTGGCGTGAGCCGTTGGGCGCGAATCCTACCCCCTATGAGCCCGCCTTGCTGGCCCATTTTAGCAAAGTACTCAAGCACCTCTGGGGGGAGCCTCTTCTTCTCCATGCCCCCATTATACGTAACCCCGTCACGAAAAGCAAGAAAGAAAACTCTTGACATACGTGAGGGGGTCACGTATACTCTAACCATGAAGCAAAAAGCCCCGACCGACGCGCCAACGCTGATCGGGGCTGGAATCCGCACAGCCGAAGCCGTACAGACCAGCCAGTCCCATTATCGGCCTTCTTCTGTGCGATCTCAAGGAGATTTCACAGATGACCTGCCACTCTTGCCGGATCGAATGCCGGCGCTTCGGAAAGCATCGCAATGGCCTTCAGCGCTACCGCTGCCATCAATGCCGCAAGACCTTCACGGAACCCCACGAACGACCGCTTGACGGAATGTACTTGGCCGAAGAGAAAGCCGAGTTCGTATTGCGGCTCCTGGTCGAAGGAACCAGCGTTCGCAGCACCGAGCGGATCACTGGAGTTCACCGCGACACCATCCTCCGCTTGCTCGTCCTAGCCGGCGAGAGGTGCGAGAAGCTCATGGGCCGGCTGATCGTCAACGTCCCCGTCAAGGACGTTCAGGCCGACGAAATCTGGGGGTTCATCCAGAAGAAGGAAGGCCACAAGCGCCCGGAGGAAGCCGAGAATGAAACCATCGGCGACGCCTACGGCTTTGTCGGTATCGAGCGCCACTCCAAGCTAGTTCTGAACTTCGCGCTCGGTCGGCGCAACCAGGCGACGACAGACATCTTCATCGAGGGCTTGCGGGGCGCGACCGCACCGAACCCCTTCCAGATCACAACAGACGGCTTCCAGCCCTACATCTCCGCAATTGAGACCACGCTCTCGGATCGAGTGGACTACGCGCAACTCATCAAGGTGTACGCTGCCCCGCGCGAGCGTGAACAGCGCTACAGCCCCGCCGATGTTGTGGAGGCCCTACCAAGACCGATTCTCGGCACTCCCGAACGAAAGCGCATCTGCACGTCCCACGTCGAGCGCCAGAACCTCACCATGCGGATGCAGATTCGGAGGCTTACCCGGTTGACGAACGGCTTCAGCAAGAAATGGGAGAACCTCTGGGCCGCGCTCTGCTTGCACTTCGCGTGGTACAACTTTGTACGGATTCACCAGACGTTGCGGGTCACGCCGGCCATGGAAGCGGGGATTGCGGATCATGTTTGGGAGTTGAGCGAACTTCTGAGGTAGAATAGAGGTGAAGCGACTCTGGAAAGCTTCAACCAGGCTGCCGTTGCTCGGAACGGGTGGCACCGTTTCGGGCAGCGCTAAACGCGGCCTGATTGGAGTGTACCATGAACGACGCGCTTAGGATGTTTGAGATTCTTCCCCAGTTTGCGGCAGTTCTGTGGAAGGCGTGGCCCAAGGATATGGAAGCAGCCAGGCTCGGACAACCGAATGAGAATAGGTTTTCATTGAGCGGAACCTGCCCTCACTGTTCCCGGGCTTCTGCCTTCTTGATGGTCACTGGGGCGCACGCCGAAGAGGTTTTCGAGCGCGCTTCTTGCATTGGCTATACGTCCTGGGCTGTGCTCCAATGCCAAGCCTGCAAGAAGTTCATCCTCGGGGCAACATTCGGGCCGAATGGCGACGCGAACGCCTGCCGGTACGTCGAACATTATCCTCTCGGGAGGCCCAACGATGAGGCCCCATTAGAGATTCCTGAAAACATACGTGTGGACTTTCAGGAAGCGTTGCGTTGCCGATTTGTTGATGCCCACAACGCCACCGTAGAGATGTGCAGGCGCGCGGTACAGGCTAGCTGTAATTATTTCAATGCCCCAAGCGGCAAGTTGGTACATCAGATTGACTGGTTGGCGGCTCAGGGCATAATCACAACACCTCTTAAGGACATGGCGCATCGCGTTCGCCTTGGGGGCAATCTAGGGGCGCACCCACCTGAAGATCCAGACGACCAGAATATAATTACTATCGGGTCCAGATACGCCGATGCGGTCATTGAATTCACGCGCGATTTTTTCCAGCACGTCTTCGTCATGCCCGAACGGTTGAAGAAATTTACCTTCCGCTAGTCCCTCAACGCAGATTTAGGACACTACCCTACCCCGCTTCGTCCAGCCGCACCGGCCGGCGCTCGTCGTAGGACTTGCGCGCGGCCAGGCCCATCACCACCGGGATGCGCCCGTCGATGCCGGTCACGGGCGTCGGCTTATCTTCGAGCACCGCCCCCACGAATGCCCGCAGCTCATTGGCGAAGCTCTCCGTGTAGCGGTCCATGAAGAAGTTCAGCGGCAGGTCCCGCCGAACCTCCGTGGCCGTCGAGATCAGCGCCTGGTTGGGGTAGCAGTTTCCGGTCGCGATCGACCCCTGGCTGCCCAGAATCTCCACCCGCTGGTCATAGCCATAAACCGCCTTGCGGCTGTTGTCGATGGTGCCGATGACGCCGCTCTTGAATCGCAGCACCACCAGCGCCGTGTCGAGGTCGCCGGCCTTGCCGATCTCCGGGTCCACCATCACCCCGGCCGCGGTGTAGACCTCCTCGACCTCGTCTCCGATCAGGAAGCGCGCCATGTCGAAGTCGTGAATGGTCATGTCCAGGAAGATGCCGCCGGAGACCTTGACGTAGGAGACCGGCGGGGGCGCCGGATCGCGGCTGACGATGTGCATCAGGTGCGGCGTTCCGATCTCGCCGCTGGCCACCGCCTGGCGCACGCGGGCGAAATTCGCATCGAAGCGCCGGTTGAAGCCGATCTGGAGCTTCACGCCGGCCTTGGCGACCGCCGCCAATGCGCGGTCGATTTTGGCCAGGCTGTGGTCGATCGGTTTCTCGCAGAAAATGTGCTTGCCCGCCTCGGCCGCCTGAACCACGAGATCGGCGTGCGTGCCGGTGGAAGAGCAGATCAGCACGGCTTCGATCCGTGGGTCCGCGAGAATCTCCTCGCTCGACTCGGCCACCTTGGGAATTCCGCAGCGCGCCGCCACGTCCTCGGCCGCCTTGCGGTTGAGGTCCGCAATCGCCACTGCCGTCGCCTCGGGCAGCCGGAAAGCGATGGTGTCGGCGTGCACCTTTCCGATGCGCCCGGCGCCGATGATTCCAACATTCAGTTTCTTGACGCTCATGAATTGCTCCCACTAGCTTTCGATCGAGCGCAGGTATTCGCGGTTGCGCCGCGCGCTCTCCTTCGGCGTGCCCATTCCGGGCAGTACGTCCTGTTCCACCAGCGTGTAGCCGTCGTAGCCACGGGCTTTCAGCCAGCCCAGCAGCGCGGGGAAGTCGACACCGCCCTGGCCTAGCTCGCAAAAGACCCCGTGGCGCAACGCCTGGAAGTAGTCCCACTGTTCTACTCGCGCCCGGCTCGCCACCTCCGGCTGGCAGTCCTTGAGGTGGATGTACCAGACGCGCTCTTTGAAGCGCTCCAATCCGCCGATCGCGTCGCAGTTCCCCGCCCCGTAAGCGTAGTGCCCGCTGTCGAACACCAGGCCGACCGTCTGCGGGTCGGTCAGCTCCAGAAACCGGGCGATCTCGCCGGGCGTCTCGACGTAGCCGGCGCAGTGATGATGGAACACCGTGCGCAGCCCAGTCTCGTCTCTCACCGCGCGCGCCACCAGGTTCGCGCCTTCGGCAAAAACGTTCCATTCCGCCGGGCTCAGCCCCATCCCGGCGGTGATCCGGCCGGCATTGAGGGCACGTTCCGGCACCGAGCCGTTGTTGTCCGCCAGCACGAGATAGGGCTTTGGCTCGGTTGCGACCGCCGCCAGCAACCGCGCCGTCTTGAGGGCATTGGACACGCCTGCGCCGTGCGCCGCCCGCTCTTTCAGGGCCACCGGCACAAACGCTCCCAGCATGACCAGGCCACGCCGCCCGAGTTCGGCGCGGAGCGCGGCCGGGTCGGTGGGCATGTAGCCCCAATCGCCCAGCTCCGTGCCGGTGTATCCCGTTTCCGCGAGTTCGTCCAACATGCGGGCAAACCCGATCTGTTCTCCCTTGGCTTCGTCAAACTCCAGCGTGCCCCACGAACACGGGGCATTCCCAACGCGCAGTGCTGCCATGATTGGTCCTACCTTTCGCCAGCGGCCACTTCGTGACGCCGCTCCTTCTTGACCGCTTCCTCGTAACGCGCCCGCGCCTGGCGAATGCTCTCAATCTCGGAGACCGCCGAGATCGGGACATCCCACCAGGACTCGTATCCGGGCACTCGCATTTCCTTGTCCACCTCGATGACCACGACGCTGGTGCGGTCGTGGCCGCGCATGTCCTCGAGCGCCCGCTCGACTTCCTCGCGCGTGGTCGCGCGCACCGCCCGTGCCCCTAAGCCCGCGGCCAGCGCCACGAAATCGACAGGCACCGGAGCGCCGTCCAACTGGCCGCTCTCGGCGCCCCGCAAGCGGTAGTCGGTGCCGAAACCCTTCGAGCCGATCGACTGCGACAAGCCCCCGATGCTCGAGAACCCGTGGTTGTCCAGCACCACGATGTTGAGTTTGTAGCCTTCCTGAATGGAGGTGGCGATTTCCGACGACAGCATGAGGAACGATCCGTCACCCACCATCACCCAGACATCGCGCGACGGATCGGCCATCTTGACGCCCAGCCCCCCGGCGATTTCGTAGCCCATGCACGAGTAGCCGTATTCGAGGTGGTAGCCGTTGGGCTTGCGCGTGCGCCAGAGCTTGTGCAGATCGCCGGGCAGAATACCCGCGGCGCACACCACGGCGTCCTCCGGCCGCGAGATGCAGTTGACCGCGCCGATGACCTCGCCCTGGCTGATGGGCGGGCCGTGGCGCAGCGTGTGGATGCGATCGACTTCGCTCTCCCACCATTCCCGCCATGTCGCGATGAAGCGCGCATACTCCCCGTCCACGCTGTACCCGTTCAGAGCGACCTCGAGTTCCTCGATCGTCACCCGCGCGTCGGCGGTGAGCGGCAACGCGGCGTGCTTGTAAGCGTCGAACTCGGCCACGTTGATATTGATGAAACGCACTTGCGGATTCTGGAACGCGGTCTTGGAGGCGGTGGTGAAATCGCTCAGCCGCGTGCCCACGGCGATGACCAGGTCGGCGTCGCGGGCCGCCAGATTCGCTCCCGGCGTGCCGGTCACACCGATGGCGCCCAGGTTTTGCGGATGGTCGAAGGCCAGCGACCCCTTGCCGGCCTGCGTTTCGCCCACCGGAATTCCGGTGGCCGCGGCGAAGCGGGCCAGCGCCTCGGTGGCTTCGCTGTACAGGACCCCGCCGCCCGCGATGATCAGCGGCCGCCGCGCCGCCCGCACCCACTCGATGGCGCGCGCCAGCGCCGCCCGGTCGGCGGGCTGGCGCGGAATGCGCCACACGCGTTTCTCGAACATCTCTTCGGGGTAGTCCCACACTTCGGCCTGCACGTCCTGCGGCAGCGCCAGCGTCACGGCGCCGGTCTGGGCCGGCGAGGTCAGCACGCGCATGGTCTCCACCAGCGAAGACGGAAGCTGATCGGCGCGGTTGATGCGGTCCCAATAGCGCGAAACCGGTTTAAAACAATCGTTGACCGAAATGTCTTGGCTGTGCTCGGATTCCAATTGCTGCAACACCGGCGCCACGTTGCGGCGCGCGAATATGTCGCCCGGCAGCAGCAACACCGGGATGCGGTTGATGGTAGCGGTGGCCGCCCCGGTGATCATGTTCGTGGCGCCCGGGCCGATTGAGGACGCGCACACGAAGGCCGACAGGCGATTGCGGGTCTTGGCGTAGGCCGTGGCAATATGCACTCCCGCCTGCTCGTTGCGGCAGAGGTAGTAGCGAAAATCCGGATTCTGCTGCAGCGCCTGGCCCAGACCGGCGACGATGCCGTGGCCGAAAATCCCCCAGACGCCGGCGAAAAACGGGTTCTCCCGGCCGTCGCGCTCGACGTGCTGGTTCTTAAGAAACCCGACCAGCGCTTGAGCCATTGTCAGGTGACGTGTCTTCATCGATTCCTCCATGAACACCGCTCCCTCACGGTCGCGGCTCCGTATCCGAGCCGCGCGCGTCAGTTTCCGAGCCGCGCGC
>JAUYBU010000116.1 GCA_030693045.1 Bryobacterales bacterium
TCCCTGGACAGCGATCTGACTCCCTACGATACGCTGGCCAACCCGTTCCGCAACGGCATCCTCGATCCCACCGGTTCCGCTCTCGGCGCCATGACCAACCTGGGGCAGGGAGTCGATTTCGTCAACCAGAATCCGGCCAAAGCCTATTCCTGGGAGTACAGCCTGCATGTACAGAAACAAATCAAGACCTGGCTGCTCGAGGTCGGGTACTCCCACAACAAGACTTACAACATCGCCTCGAGCCTGGACCAGAATCTGCAAACTTTCGACCAGTGGAAGACGTTCCGTCAGCCGCGCTTCGATTCCCGCGGCAAGCCGTTGGAGTCGACCGATAACGTCAGCAACCACGCCTATCTCTGGGACGACGCCATTCCCAATCCGTTCCGGAACCTGCCGGGAGTCACCGGAAGCATTTCAACCAATCAGTACCGCTCCATCGCCGACCTGCTGCGGCCATACAAGCTTTTCGGCGGACTCAGCCGCACCAGCAACCCCTGGGGCAAGAACCAATATGACGCACTGCTGTTCAAGGTGGAACATCGTTTCAAGAAGGGATTCAGCCTGATCGCCGCCTACACCTTGTCCAAGCTCTTCGAGGACACGTCCTTCTGGGGTACTGAGATCTCCGGCCCCATCACCGAGCACAAACTGGGCGGCGAGGACCGGCCTCACATGCTGAATGTCGCTCCCATCTGGGAGATTCCGATTGGCCGGGGCAAGAAATTCGGAAGCGCGGCGCCGAAGATCCTGGACGTTGTGATCGGCGGGTGGCAATTGAGCGGATCGTACCGGATACAGTCCGGGATTCCGGCCGTGATCGGCAGCAACTACTTCTTCGACGGCCAGGAGTTCGCCCTGCCGCGCGATCAGCAATCGCTCGACCGCTGGTTTGACACCTCGCATTTCATGCGCTACCCCGGCCGCTCGGACGACATTTCTAAGTGGCCCGCCTGGACCGGCGTGCAGAGCCTGCCGGGGGCCGCATTCAAGCCAACCCAATCCGGCGACCCGGCCAACGGCGTGTACCAGGATTTCGGAACCGTGGTCTGGCGTCAACCGACGCGCTGGGCGCATGTGCGCGAGGACCGGGTGAACGAAGTGAACCTCGCAATCATGAAGAACTTCCGGGTGAGGGAACGCTACAAGGCGCAGTTCCGGTGCGAGGTGTTTAACGCGTTCAACCACCCGCGCTTCGACGGTCCGGACGCCAGTCCGAGCAGCAACCGCTTCGGCAGGGTGACTCCCGCGCAACAGAACCTGGCGCGCATCGTTCAATTGGCGCTGAAAGTGAGTTTCTGAGGCCAGTTGGCGGCGCGTGGAAACCGGTCCGAATCACAGGAGCGAACCAATGCAACGAAGGAATTTTCTGAAAGGCCTGGCCGCCGCCTCGGGCGCGGCTCTGGCCGGTGTTCCACGGGCCGAAGCCGCGCTGGGGAAGGCGAAGATTACGCGCGTTCGCATCTACGAACCGCCCAACGTAAACCGACTCTTCAACCAGAGCAACATGCTCATTACCGTGGAGACCGACATCGGGATCACGGGAACCGGCGAGGGCGGTTCGAAAGACACGCTGGAGCAGTGCGCCGGAACGCTGATCGGCAAGAACCCGTTCAAGATCGAACAGATCTGGCAGGAAATGTTCATGGCGTGGTTCTACCCGCCCGGCCGGGAAAAGATCCACGCGCTGGGCGCCATGGATCTGGCGCTTTGGGACATCAAGGGCAAAGCTTTGAAGGCGCCGGTGCACGAGCTTCTGGGAGGCACGGTGCGCGATTACTGCGACTGCTATGCCACCGGCGGCGTCCGCCCGGCGGCGGCGGCCGGGGCGCAGGTGAGTCTGGGCGATCGCGCCCGCGCCACGCTCGAGGCGGGGTATCGGGTGTTTCGAATGGGCGCCGGAGACACGAAGGAGGGCGGCGTCTTCGACACCCGCGAACGGATTCGCCAGATCGCCCAGGACTGCAAGGCCGTCCGTGAAGCCGTCGGCAGGAACGGCGAATGGATGATCGACTTCCACCAGCGATTCGACTACAACGACGCGCTGCGCGGCTGCCGGCTGCTCGAGGAGTACGACCCCTTTCTGGTGGAAGACCCGGTCCGAGACGAGCATGCGCTCGAAGACATTCCGAAATTGCGGCGGATGACCAGCGTGCCCCTGGCCCACGGCGAGGAGTGGGGCCACCGCTGGGACTTCAACAAGCTGGTCGAGAACCACGACATCGATTACCTGCGCGCCACTCTTCCGAGTGTCGGCGGGATCACCGAATGGATGAAAATTTCGGCAATGTGCGAAACGCATTCGGTGGGAATTGTTCCCCACTTCACCGGCCCCGTCGCCACCGCCGCCCTGGTTAACTGCCTGTCGACCTTCCCCGGTCCGGTGCTGTTCGAGTACAACTACGGGGACCGGCCGATCGACTACCTGCCCGAGTTCGTGGACTTCAGGAAAGGCAAGCTCTACGCGAACGAACGGCCCGGGCTGGGCGTCACGCTGGAATTGAAACCGCTGAAGCTGATCGGCGAAGTGACCGAGCCCGGGCGGCGGTCGATCTACGTCCGGCCCGACGGCTCGCTGACGCATTGGTAGAAAAACCGGGTGCCACGGACTGAAGGCCGTGCCACTAAAATGGTCAAGAGCGATGTTATGAAAAAACTTTGCGTAGTTTTTCTGCTGGTCTCTATTTCGGCGCTGACGCAGGTGGAACAGGCCACGCTCACGGGCACGGTCACCGATCAGACCGGTGCCCTGGTTCCGGATGTCCGGCTGGTGGTGAAGAACCGCGAAACCGGCGTCGAAATCGCAACCAAGACTAACACCGAAGGCAATTACCGGATTCCGTATCTCCATCCCGGCTCCTACGACGTGAGCGCCGAAGCGCAGGGCTTCAAGAAAGCGCGCATCACCGGCGTCGGCCTTACGGTGGGTCTCACGGGGACGGTGGACATCGTGATGGAGGTCGGCACGGTGCAGGCCGAGGTCACCATTGTTGCCAACGCCGTGATGCTGGAGCAGCAGTCGGCCTCGCTCGGCGCGGTGATCGGGAGCGCGCAGATGCTCGAGTTGCCGCTGCTGGGCCGCAATCCATACGCGCTGCTGCAACTGTCTCCCGGCGTTCTGCCCAAGGGCGGCGCGGGATCCGGCCCCATCGTGAGCGGCGGCCGGTCGAACACCAGCGAGATCCTGCTGGACGGCGCCGAGACGCGCAACAGCACCACCAACGACATCACGTTTACGCCGCCGCTGGAGGCGGTGCAGGAGTTCAAGATCATCACCAACAGCTTTTCGAGCGAGTACGGCCGTTCCGGCGGCGGCGTCCTGACGGCGGCCACGCGCTCGGGCACCAACGATTTCCACGGCAGCTTTTACGAATTTTTCCGCAACAACGTCCTCAACGCAAACAGTTGGACCAGCAACCGGCAGGGACTCAAGAAGTCCCCGCTGCGCCGCAACGAGTTCGGCTTCGCGGTGGGCGGCCCGGTGCTGATCCCCAAGACCTACAACGGCCGCGACAAGACGTTCTTCTTTTTCAACTGGGAGAAGGTTCCGCAGCGCTCGCCCGACAACATCAACTCGACGGTTCCTACCGCCGCCGAGCGCAACGGCGACTTCTCGGGAACGCTGGATGGCTCGGGCAACGTCATCAGAGTTTACGACCCGCTGACCACCCGGGCCGATCCCGCGCGCGCGGGCCGCTACATCCGCGACCAGTTCGCGGGCAACCGCATTCCCACCGCGCGCTTCGACCCCATCGCGCTCAAGATCATGCAGTACTTTCCGCTGCCCAACCGCACCTCGCGCACCCAGAACCTGGCGCTGAACAACTCGCGCGCCAACGACCTCTGGAAGATGTTCCTGCGCGTGGACCACACCCTGGGGACCAGACACCGCCTGTTCCTTAGCCACGGCCGGCAGGCTCAGAACCAGAACACCCCCGGCGTCAACCTGGCCTTCCCGCCCGAGGGCGTCAACGGCGAGCAAGGCAAGATCGGCAACCGCCCGAAGTTGGCTGTGCTGAGCGACACGGTCACGTTCCGGCCCAACCTGCTGGGCGAGTTCCGCGCCAGTATCTCGCGCAATATCACCCGCACCGAGCCGCGCAGCGCGGGCTTCGACTTCACCCAGCTTGGCCTGCCCAACTACCTCAAGGCCCAGGCGCGGCAGTTCATGTTCCCGCGCATCGACACCGGCGACGTGACCTCGC
>JAUYBU010000539.1 GCA_030693045.1 Bryobacterales bacterium
GGCGGCCAGAATCAGGTCCTGCAGCATCTCGACGTCGCCGGCCACTTCGGGATCGATCTTCACGTCCAGCAGCCGCTTCTGGCCGTCCATCTTGACGCTGACCATGCCGCCGCCGGCCGAAGCCTCGACCCGAATCGCCGCGATCTCTTCCTGCAAGCGCTGCTGCATCTGCTGCGCCTGCTTCATCATGGATTGCATGTTGCCGGGCAATTTCATGGGCACTCCTTCGTGGATTCCTCTATTCTTTCAGATTCCGCACCGCGCGCACCTGGCTCGCCGGAAACGTCTCCTGGAACCGTTTCACCTCGGGGTGGTCGAGCGCGCGCGCGGCGTCTTCGCCCTCGCCGGCGGCGGGCCGGGGAGCGGGGGCCGCGATTGGGCGGGACGCCGTCGCGACGTCAACCGCCGTGATCTTGACGCGCATCGCGCGCCCAGCCGCCTTCTCGACGGCCCTCTGCAAATCCGCCGGCGACATGGCCAGCATGTAGTCCTTGGGCGTAACGAACGTCAGCGTGCCGCCCGATTCCGTCACTTCGGAATGCTCGACCGCATCGGCGGTGAAGGTCATGCCGAGTTCCGCCAGTGCGGTGTGAATCCTGCCGCGCCAATCCGCCGGATCCAGAGGGGCGGGCGCGCTCTTGCGCTCGCGGTCCATGGCGAACGGCGAGGGACCCACACGCGGTTTGGCGGCCGGCGATGGGGGCGGCGCGGACACCGCCGCGGGCCGCGCCGCAGGCTCATCCGCCAGCATGGCCAGCGCCTGCTCGATGGGCAACAGCTTGCCCGCATGAACCAGTTTCAACAGCCCCAGTTCGAGGTGAAAGCGCGGCTGCAGCGAGAACTGCAATTCGCGGAACAGGTCCAGCGTGATCTGGAGATAGCGCGTCAGGTCCTCTTCGGAAAACCGCGCCGCGGCCGCGGCCAGCAGTTCCTGTTCGGGCCCGGAGGCGGCGCCCAGGCGCGTGCCGGCGCCGGCCCCTCGACCCACCAGCAGGTTCCGGAAGTAGCGCGCCAGCTCGCGGCAGAAGTGTTGGAGGTTGTGGCCGTTGCGCTCGAGTTCCTGCACGATCTCGATCATCCGCCGCGAATCGCCGCTATTGAGCGCCTCGCTCACCAGGCCCATCGTGTCGAGCGAGAAGACGCCCAGCAGCGCGCGCACCTCACTGGCATTGAGCCGGGCGCCGCAGCAGGCGATCGCCTGGTCCAGCGCCGAGAGCGAATCGCGCACGCTGCCCTCGCCCGCCTGCGCCAGCACGCCCAGGGTCTCGGCGTCGGTCTCGATCCCTTCTTGCCTGGCGATCCACTCCATGCGCGTGACGATTTCGGCAAAATCGACGGAGCGAAAACTGAACTGCTGGCAGCGCGAAGCGATGGTGGTCGGAATCTTGTGCGCTTCGGTCGTGCACAGCAGGAAAATCACCCACTCGGGCGGCTCTTCCAGGGTCTTCAGCAGCGCGTTGAAGGCTTCGCTGGTGATCTGGTGGGCTTCGTCGACGATGAAAACCTTGTAGCGGTCGCGCGCCGGCCGGTAGCGGATGTTCTCGCGCAGCTCGCGCATCTCGTTGATGCCGCGGTTGGAGGCCGCGTCGATCTCGATCACGTCGACGGCCGAGCTTTGCGCGATCTCGCGGCAACTGGCGCACTCGCCGCAGGGCGCAGTGGTGGGCCCGTTTACGCAGTTCAGGCACCGGGCCAGGATGCGCGCCACCGTGGTCTTGCCCGTTCCCCGCTGGCCGGAGAAGATGTAGCCGTGCGCGATGCGTCCCTGCGTGATCGCGTTTTCCAGCGTCGTCCGAACGTGCTCCTGCCCGATCAGCTCGGCGAACGATTGGGGACGGTATTTTCGGGCGATGACCTGGTACATGGGGCAGGCTATGCCAAGCCCCGGGTGATCCGCGGCACACGAGTTAAGCCGCTGCCGTTGCTTCCTTCCGGACCTGGCGGGGTTCACAGCCGCTCATTGCACGGAGCCCGGAGCCTGACCTCCTCATGCTACCACGCCCGAAAATCCGGGACAGTATCGTGCGCCCCAAGGGCGCGGATCACCAGCGGGGGAAGGCCCCACTCAGATAGTTGATAGCTTGCGAGCGTCCGAGCCGGGAAACCGGCTAGGGCGAAGCCTCGCGATAAAGCCCACGTATGATGGGATAGCTCCTCGACGGTAATATCCTTGATGAGTAGTCGCAACATCCGCTTGCGGTCCTTGGCCTGCGTAGAGGGCGCATTCCACAAACGCGGCAGGTCCCTTGCGAGAGCCGGGGCTTTGGCTTTCCGCTCGGGGGTAGCGACGCGAGCCTCCTGACGCTGAAACTCCTCGGCTTGTTTTTTGAGGTCGTCCAATTCAAGCGGCGCATCGTTCCAGCGCCACTGGCGCGACAGGGTCTGATCGCGCGACTCGAACTCCTCCAGGGCGGCCCGGGCGAAATCGGTCTCGGCCGGCTGCAATGTCTTCAGCACTTGCTCCGCGACGGCTGCATCGAGCAGGTCACGACGCAGGCTCATGCAGTCCTTGCCGGCCAAACCTTCGCGGCGTAACCAGTTGCGTTGACAGCATGGATGAATGCCGCCGTTGCCCAGATAGCGTACCGTAAGGGCGCGACCACGGTTGCCGCACAACAGGAGCCCTTGGAGTAAAGCCAATGGGCGACAAATGGGCGACAAATCAGTGTCGCGACAAATCAGTTGTCAGCGATCACGCCCCGTGATACCTTAAGAGTCGGCAACAACATCTCGAAAGCGAGGGTACAGCGGATGAACCGCAAAGCATACGTTTTTTGTTCTCTGGTACTCACTCTCGCCGGATTGGCCGGCTGCTCCAGCCAGCCAACCGGCAAAGAAGCCAAGAAAGCTGGGACCGCGCCTGACAAGATCCAGGGCAAGGCCCAAATACTTCTGGACGAATCGACCTCGACCGATGCCGCTCTGAACGCGGGTGGACCTTCCGTGTACCTTTGGGAAGGCCTGCGCCGCTACCGCCTGTTCTTCAGGAAGGCCGTTCAGATAGTCCCCGGGAAGGAGTATATTGCCGAGGGCGTCTTTGCGCAAAGGGTCATTGACGAGATTGGCGATCCCGACCAGGGCAAGAACGGCTATCCGCTCCAATCAAGCTGCGACCGTGTCGTCAGAATGGCCTGGAGCGGCCTGGCATTTGATGAAACCGATGGGCATATCTCGGTTCTGCGCGCCAGGGTGAAAAGGTATCCCGCGAGGCCCGTACTCCTGGTCACGCGGCTAACGCCCGTTCCATCCAAGGAGGGCGGCGACGCTTCCGCGGAAGCGAAGAAAGTCGCCGAGGCCGAGGAGAAGGACATCCCGGAAGTCTCTGTCGCGGCGGATAAGCAACGCGCCCTTCTGATCGAGGGTCCGACGGTTCTGCCCGCGCCCCTTTGGGAGCCCGCGGGGGGAACGGTTCGCTGCAAAGTCATTATCGGCAAGGAAGGGAAAATCTCGGAGCTCGAAACCGGCGCGCAACTCTGTGAGATTGCGCCGTGGTCTCAGTTCCGTTATCAGCCCCCGGTCCAGGGCGGCCGCCCCGTCAAAGTGAAGACCGAGGTTGAAGTTCGCTACGAACCGCGAAAGTAGAAGTCGAGAACCTCCAGTTCTTCGATTTGTCTTCCAGACGCGCGGAATCGCCTGGCCTGCTCCGGCCTGCTCGAGGCGGAGTGGCAAACTATCTGCCTGACGCACAACCTGCTGAAGCTGTTCCGGGCGGGAATGTGCCCGCAAAAGGGTAAGAGAGGCCAAAAGGGCCAACAGCCGGCTCGGAAACGGGTTCTTCGGCCCGAAGACGGGGTCTTCGGGCGGATCTTCCCCCTCCGGCATAGGGCTCCGGAAGTGATCTAACCCATTCATTGCGCTGTGGATGGCAGTCTTTGCCGATGTGGTTGTGTACCCAGGCAAATGTATATCAACGTGATTTAATGCCCCGCCCACATCCAGGCGCTCCAACGCGCTCTCCGTGGCGACTTCGATCACCTCGCCTCCCCGGACCCCACCCTCGGCCTGGTCTTCGGCCTCCTGTTCGCCCTCAAACATCTGGCCGATTTCCTCGGCCTCGCCTCCTTCGACGAGGACGACCTCTACGCCGCCCTCGACGATCTCTGCGCGCGCCAGGAACAGATCGAGAAAGCGCTCTACCGGCGCTATCTCGATCGCCGCGTGGCGCCGCCGGGGTAGTGTAATACAAAACGCGGCTGGCTGCGGCGCGGCTGGCCAGCCCGGCGGCGTGTGGCAAGCTCGGAGCGCGCTGTCGCTGTGCACGGCGCGGCGGCTTATAAACAGTAGCCCCAGGCCCGGAGGCTATACATAAGACCCCCTACATCTTTTCTCTTGACAGGTGTACGCGGTCGTGTTACAAATTAGTCTCATCGTAGTTCAGCAGGGTGCCGCTGTTTGGTCCTGAAGATCTGGAAGTCCTCAGATGGGACCGAAGGGGCGGTAGCTTGTCCGAATTCTGCTGTTCTGGCGCCTCTCCCGGTCGCTTCATCGGTAAATTCAGATGCCCCTCCAGTCCAAATCTAAGATTGTTACGTTTCGCCTCACGGATGAGGAATTCCAGCAGTTCAAGACGGTGTGCGACGCCAATGGGATGCGCTCCGTCTCCGAAGTCGCCCGTTTCGCGATCGAAAGCGTGATTCATGGGGATATTGCTTTGCCGGAGGCGCAGCTTCGCGCGCAACTCCGGCAACTTGACGACAAAGTCGCGGTGTTGGATCGCAAGGTCGAGGATATTGTGCAGCGGCTGGGCAAATGACACCTCTCTTGTTAATGCTGGTGATGCTATGGCCACGGATGGACGCGGATGAACATTTGTCGTACATTTTGGGGGCGGATGATGAGGTTACGGTGAGGGCATTGGACCTGGAAGACATTGACCCGAAGACTCCTTTGCGGATCGACATGCGGGGCAACATCAGCTTGCCTTTGGCCGGGCGGCTTAGGGCGGCGGGGTTGAGCGTCGAGCAGCTTGAGGCGGAGATCACGAAGCGGCTGAGGGCGTTTGTGAACGAGCCGGTGGTGACGGTGACGGTGGCGTCGTTCCGTAGCCAGCCGATCTCGATCCTGGGCTCGGTGACCAAGCCGGGGGTACACCAACTGCAAGGGCGCAAGACGCTGTTCGAGGTGATCTCGATGGCCGGAGGGTTGCGGCAGGACGCGGGGAACTCGATCAAGATCACGCGGCGCAAGGAGTGGGGGCCGATCCCACTGCCGACGGCGCAGGCGGACTCGACGGGCGAGTTCTTTGTGGCCGAGGTCAGCGTCAAGTCGGTGCTGGAGGCTAAGAACCCCCAGGAGAACATCATCATACAGCCGCACGACGTGATTTCGGTGCCGCGCGGGCAGCTTATATACGTGATTGGCGCGGTGCGCCGGGCGGGCGGGTTCGTGATGGGCGAGCGGGAGAGCATCTCGGTCTTGCAGGCGCTGTCGCTGGCCGAGGGGCTGGACAAGATCTCGTCGGCGAAGAACGCGAAGGTGCTGCGGCCGCAGCCAGGGAGGGCGCGGCTGGAGATAGCGGTGGACCTGACGAAGGTATTGGCTGGCAAAGCAGAGGATGTGCATCTGCGGGCGGACGATATCCTGTTTGTGCCGACGAGCGCGACTAAGAGCGCCACGATGCGAGGGATCGAGGCCGCTATCCAAGTTGCAACCGGGGTGGTGATATGGCGGAGATAGGGCCGGGTTCGCGGCGTGAAATAGGGCCGGTTGCGCGGACGGAGGGGCCGTCGCAGGCGTACCAGGTTGCGCCGGAGGGCTTTGAAGAGGGAGGTCCGGGGGGGCTGGTCGAGTATTGGCGGATTCTGCGGCGGCGCAAGGGGACGCTGATCCTGATCGCGTTCCTGGGCGGGCTGCTGGGGCTGCTGATCACGCTGCCGCAGACGCCGATTTACCAGGCGCGGGTGTCGCTGGAGATCCAGGATCTGAACCAGAACTTCATGAACATGAAGGACATCTCGCCGGTTTCCGAGGCTGGCGGCTCGCTGAACGCGCTGTCCGACATCCAGACGCAGATCAGGATACTGCAAAGCGAGTCGCTGATCGAAAGCGCCATGGGGAAGCTGAAGATGGCCAAGCCGGAGGAAGCCGTGGCGGACCCCACCCGCGTCGCGGCGTGGCGAAAAGCTTTGAACCTGGCGGCGCCCGAGGAGCCGGAGACGATGGAATCCCGGGTCAAGAAGTTTGCCCGGAATCTGAAGGTGCGCGCGGCCGGGCAGACGCGGATCATCGAGGTCCTGTTCGACTCGACCGATCCGAAGCTGGCGGCCGAGTTCGCCAACGGGCTGGCCAACGAATTCATCGATTCCAACGTGGAAGCGCGCTGGAAGATGACGCAGCGGACGGGGGAGTGGCTGACGCGGCAGATCGACGAGATACGGATCAAGCTGGA
>JAUYBU010000545.1 GCA_030693045.1 Bryobacterales bacterium
GTCTTGCCGGCTTCGTGGCACAAGAAGGCGTACTCTAGAGCCACGTGGAGGTCTTGCGGGTCCAGGCGCACGGCTTCGGCGAACTGCTCGCGAGCGGCCTCGTTCCGGCCGACCTTTAGATAGGTGTAGGCGAGATCCTTCCGAATCGACCCCCGCGCCGGCGCCGCTTCGACCGCCTTGCGGAAGGATTCAACTGCGAGGTCGTAGTCCCTGGAATGAAGGGACCGGTAGGCTTGCTCAAGGGGTCCAATAGCAGGGTCGGAAGACTGCGCGGTCAGCGGCGCCAGCGCGGCGGCGATCCAGGCGAAGACTGTGATTCTACCCCTCATGGTCTACATGGGATAGTGCCCTCACGCCGCCGTCTTTCTCTGACCTTTTCAAGCCGGCCGGCGCCGCAGCATCCAGAGACCCAATGCCGCCAGGCCCAGCGCGATCCATTGGCTGGCGGACAGCGGGCCGCCGAACGGATTCGCGGCATCGTGCGCGCGAAAGAACTCGACCACGAAGCGCACGCTCGAATACATCGCCAGGTAAAGCCCCAGGATCAGGCCGGGCTTGTGCGGCGCCAGCGAGCGGCGCCACAGGGCCAAGGCGATGAGCGCTTCGGCGGCGGCTTCGTAAAGCTGGGTCGGATGCAGCGGCGCCAACAGGGGCGTGCCGAACATCCGGTTGGAATCCGGATTGGTGAACGTGACGGCCCAGGGACGGTCGCACTCCAGGCCCCAACAACAGCCGGCGGCGAAGCATCCGACGCGGCCGATGGCGTGGCCCAGCGCCAGACCGGGCGCGAAGGCGTCGGCGGTGCGCAAGGCCGGCAACTTCTTCTTCCGCAAGAACCACCACGCGACGCCCAGCGCGGCCACCAGTCCGCCATAGAAAATGCCGCCCGCCTGGAGCGTGGCGAGGGAGAAGATCTCGCCCGGATTGCGCCGGTAGTAGTTGAAGTCCTGGATGAACATCAGGAGCTTCGCGCCAAAGACGCCGGCCAGCGCGCAGTAGACCGCCAGATTGACGACGTCGTCGGAGCCGAGGCCGTCGCGGCGCGCCAGGCGGCTTGTCAGCCACAGGCCGGTCAGGAAGCCGATGGTCACCAGCAGCCCGTAAGTGGGGAGGAAAAAATCGCCGATGCTAATGAGCTTGGGCAGCATTCCGGCTCCCGTCCGGCTGACGCCGGTGGCGAATCAGATCGAGCAGGAGAAGCGCGGCGCCGATCGAAATGGCGCTGT
This sequence comes from Bryobacterales bacterium, assembly GCA_030693045.1. Lineage (GTDB taxonomy): Bacteria > Acidobacteriota > Terriglobia > Bryobacterales > Bryobacteraceae > JACQZT01. The sequence goes on from JAUYBU010000545.1 coordinate 1,227, forward strand.
CGGCGACGTTGAACGCGGGCCACTCGTACGTGCCGATGAAAACCTGGAGAAAGTCGGTGACGGCGCCCTGCGACAGGCGGTCGTAGAGGTTCCCGACGGCGCCGCCGACAACCAGCGCCAGCGCGGTCCGCATGCCCCATCCGTCCCGCGACGACGGCGCGGTGGACTGCCACAGCAGCGCCGCGACAAACGCCGTTACCACCAGCGACAGTCCCACCAGCACAAAGGCGCGCCACTCGGCGGTCGAGTCGGCCAGCATCCCGAACACCGCGCCGCGGTTCTCGATGTGAACGATGTTAAAGATGCCCGGGATGACGACCCGGGTGTCCCAGCGCGGCACGCTGCTTTCAATCAGCAGCTTGGTCGCGCGGTCCAGCAGCAGGACCATCGCGGAGATGCCGAACGCCGTCAGCCGTGCGCGCATCCTCATGCCTGCAACATTTCCGTCACGGCGGCGGCGCAGGCGCCGCAGACGGTTGGAATGCGGGCGTCGCTACCGACGTCGGTGGTGTACTTCCAGCAGCGCGCGCACTTGTCGCCCGCGGCGCGCTGGATGTGAATCGAGAAAATGACTTCGCTCACTTTTTCCAGAATTACTTGCGAGACAATGAACAGCCCCGGCAGCTCGCTCTGGTATTCGCGCAGCAGGCTGAGGGTCTCGCGATTGGCGCGCAGCCGCACGCAGGCTTCCAGCGGCGCGCCGATGAACTTCTCCTGGCGCGCGACTTCGAGACTCTTGAGCACCTGCTCGCGGACCTCGATCAACCGCTCCCAGTTGGCCGCGCGCGCGCGCTGAGCTTCGCTCAGCCCGGCGGTAAGCTCCTCGGGTTCGGGGAACGTCGCCAGGTGGACGCTGTCGGGCGCGCCGGCGGGGAGGGCGAAGTGGCTCCAGACTTCGTCGGTGGTGAAGGTGAGAATCGGCTCGAGCAGCCTTACCAGCGCGTAGGTCAGCCGGTACAGCGCGGTCTGCGCGCTGCGGCGCGCCGGCGACTTGGGCGCCGAAGTGTAGAGCCGGTCCTTGAGCACGTCGAAGTAAATCGCGCTCAGGTCGGTGACGCAGAAATTGTAGAGCGCCTGGTAAACGCGGTGGAAGGCGAATTCGTCGTAGCGGGCGCGGCAGTCGCGAACCAGCGCTTCGGCGCGCATCAGAATCCACTGGTCGATCTCGAGCATTTCGACCGGCGCGACCGCATCGGCGGCCGGATCGAAATCGTACAGGTTGCCCAGCGCGTACCGGAACGTGTTGCGGATCTTGCGGTAGGCTTCCGACAGCCGGGTGAGGATGGTGTCCGAAATGCGCACGTCCTCGGTGAACTCGACCGAGGCCACCCACAGCCGCAGCACTTCCGCGCCATACTTTCCGACGATGGTCTGCGGCTCGATGATGTTGCCGAGCGATTTGGACATCGCGCGGCCATCGGCGTCGAGCACAAAGCCGTGCGTGGCGCAGTTGCGGTAGGGCGAGCCCTGGCGCAGCCCGACGCCCACCAGCAATGAGCTGTGAAACCAGCCGCGGTACTGGTCGCCGCCCTCGACGTACATGTCGGCGGGCCAGGGCAGCTCGTTCTTCGGCGTCAAAACGGCCAGGTGGCTGGAGCCGGAATCGAACCAGACGTCGAGAATGTCGGTCTCCTTGCGGAATTCGGCGGCGCCGCACTTGCCGCACTTGACGTCCGGGCCGAGCAACTCGGCGGCCGAGCGCTCATACCAGACGTCGGCGGTGTGCTCGGCGAACAACCGCACCACGCGGTCGAGCACCGGCTTATCGGTAAGCGCCTCGCCGCAGGCTTCGCAGAAGAAGACGGTGATGGGCACGCCCCAGACGCGCTGGCGCGAGATGCACCAGTCGGGGCGCGTGGCGATCATGCCGGACATGCGCTCCTGGCCCCATGTGGGCAGCCACCGCACCTGGCCGATGGCCTCCAGGGCGCGCTCGCGCAGGTTGTTGCGATCGAGGCCGATGAACCACTGCTCGGTGGCTCGGAAGATGGTCGGTTTGTGGCAGCGCCAGCAGTGCGGATAGGCGTGCTCGACGGTTTTCTCGGCGGCGAGCGCGCCCACCTCGCGCAGAATGCCGGTCACCACCGGGTTGGCTTCCCACACGGTCTTGCCGATCAGCTCTTCGGGCAGGCGGCCGGCCGCGCCTTCGGCGTGGAAAAAGCGCCCGCGCGCATCCACCGGGCAGAAGGTTTCGATGCCGTACTGGCGGCAGACCACGTGGTCGTCGTGGCCGTGGCCGGGCGCGGTATGCACGGCGCCGGTGCCTTGTTCGAGAGTTACGTGATCGCCCAGAATGCCGGGCGAGGCGCGCTCGATGAAGGGGTGCCGGAAGAGGACGCCCTCGAGCTTCGCGCCCGGAAACTTCGCCAGCACCCGTGGCGCGGGCCATCCGCAGCGGTCCGCGGTTTCTTTCAGCAGCGCCTCGGCGAGGACGTAAACCTCGCCGTTCGCCTCGACCGCCGCGTATTCGTACTTGGGGTGATAGGCGATGGCCAGGTTGGCCGGAATGGTCCACGGCGTGGTGGTCCAGATGAGACCCCACACCTGGCGGCCGGCCAGCGCCGGGTCGATCGCCGCGGCGTCGGAAGTGAGCGCAAAACGGACCCAGATCGAGGGGCTGGCGTGATTCTCGTACTCGACTTCGGCTTCGGCCAGCGCGGTGCGGCAATGAATGCACCAGTGGACCGGTTTCAAGCCCTTGTAGACATAGCCCTGGGCCAGGAAATCGACGAACGCCTGGGCGATGACGGCCTCGTATTCGGGGCTCATCGTGACATAGGGATCTTCCCAGCGCCCGAATACGCCCAGCCGCTTGAACTCGCGGCGGTGAATGTCGACGTACTTGCGCGCGTAGGCGCGGCAGGCGGCGCGGATCTCGGCGGCGCTCATGTGCGCCTTTTTCGAGCCGAGTTCGCTGTCCACCTTGATCTCAATGGGCAAGCCGTGGCAGTCCCAACCCGGCACGTAAGGCGCATCGAAGCCGGCCATGCTCTTGGACTTGACCATGAAGTCCTTCAGGATCTTGTTGAAGGCCGTGCCCAGGTGGATGTTGCCGTTGGCGTAGGGCGGCCCGTCGTGCAGCAGGTACAGGGGACGGCCGGCGCGCGCGGCGCGGATGCGCTGGTAGAGCTTGGACGCTTCCCACTTCTCGAGCAGCCCGGGCTCGGTCCGCGGCAGGTTCGCCTTCATGCCGAAGTCGGTACGCGGCAGGTTTACGGTTTTCTTGAGGTCGAGGTCTTCGAATTGCATGGATGGCCTAACTTACCATCGTAGCGCGTGCTGTGCGCCTATTTCGGGGACAGGCTACGAAATCCCGAAACTCGCCTGCCCATCCAGCGCCGCTGCCGCTTCCCGCGTTTTCGGCCCTCGCTTCTCCGGACGCAATCTGCGGTTTAGCCGCACCTCCAACTGACGGACGAAATCCTGGCTCCCGAACGGCCGCCCAGTCATCGTCGCCTCCCGCAATCGTTCGATCAGCGCCGCCTGCCGGTAGCCTTCTTCCAAGACCGACCGCCATTGCGGCCCGTCATAGCGCTGTTGCCACGGCGTCAAATCCAGCAGGCCGGAACGGTCCATTCCCGCCAGGTGCGCACGCGCGCTGGACCAGGCCCACTCCCACGCCTGCCCGACCAACCCCGCCCGGACTGGATTCAGCTCGACGTAACGCAGCGCTTCCCACTGGTGAGCCTCGTCCAGCACACACGAGTGAAATCGGTTCTGCCACAGGTGCCCGATCTGCCGCTGCCGCAGGTGCACCCAGCGCGCGTAATCGTTGTGCGTCCGGCCCAACCCCTTGGCCAGCGACTGCTCTCTTTCCGGAACCACCACCAGGTGCACGTGATTCGTCATCAGGCACCAGGCCAGCACCCGGATGCCGTACCTCCGGCAGTTCTCCCGCAAGAGGTCCAGGTACAAATGACGGTCCGAATCACCGAAGAACACGTCTTGACCCTGATTGCCCCGCTGGGTGGCGTGGTGCGCACAGAGCGGGACGACGAGACGAGCATTTCTCCCCATCACCTGGGAAGTGCCTGACGCGGGCTCGACTTCTCGACGAATTTCGGGATTTCGTAGCCTGTCCCCGAAATTATTTCTTTCGGTTCTTCTTGGCGGCGCCGGGCGGCACTCTCGGGAGCGCTTCGTTCAGCACCGGCGGGATGAAGTCGTAGTCGGTGATCATCTTCTCCTGCATGGCTTCCATCAGGGATTGCTGGATGTCGCGGAGCTCCGGGCGGCCGGCCAGGTTGTTCAGCTCGCCGGGGTCGGAGTCGAGGTCGAACAGTTCCAGGACCGGACGCGGGCGCTGGAAGTAGGCGCGCTCGTGCTCGGGTTTGAGCGTGCCGGCTTTGTGAGCGGCGAGAATCTGCTGCCAGCCGGGATCCTGGCCGCTGTCCACGGGCCAGTATTCCATCTGCGGCGTCACGTTGTAGATGAGTTTGTAACGGTTGGACCGGACACAGCGGGATAAATCAAAAGTAGACGCTTTTGTTTCCGCTGTGAAGGCGCCGTTCCCGTGAAAGAGACGGGCGCCGAAGATGTGTTCGCGGGGCTCGTAGCGTCCGCCCGTCAACAGGGGATAGAAGCTGCGGCCGGAGACTCCCTTGGGGAGGTCGGCGCCGCCGGCATCCATGAACGTCGCGGCCAGGTCCTCGCCGGAAATCAACGTGCGGGTGACGGCGGGCTTGATGTGCCCGGGCCAGCGGGCCATCAGCGGCACGTTCATCCCCGGATCGTAAAGCGATCCCTTGCCGTGCGGAAAAGCCATGCCGTTGTCGCCCATGAAAATGACCAGCGTGTTGGCTTCCTGGCCGCTTTTGCGCAGGACGGCCATGGCCTCGGCGAAGGAACGGTCGGCGCGCTCGACCTCGCCGCAGTAGCGCGCCAGGTCCTCACGCACGCCGGGCAGGTCCGGCAGATGCGGCGGCAGTTTGATTTTGGCGGGGTCGACGCGGCCGGCGTCCGGGTCCCAGACATGGTGCGGATCGCTGTAGTTGATCCAGAAAAACCAGGGACGGCCCTTCGGCGCCTGGCCCAGGAACTGCTCAAAAAGCCGCGGCGTGGTGGCCTGCGCGGAGACGTCCAGGAAATCGATCCGCTGTTTCCATGTCCGCAACTGGTGTTTCTCGTAAACCTTTGCGGTGGTGGGGCTGGGGGTGATGACGCCATTCAGATGGAAATAGCGGCCGCACACGCCGGTGTAATAGCCGCGGGTGCGCAGCACCTCGGGCGCGGTGATAATATCCGGCGGCAAGGGGGAACTGAAGCGGCCCATGCGCGCGGCCACCGGCGACCGGCCGGTCATCAGCGCGGTGCGCGACGGCACGCATTGCGGCGCGGCGGTGAAGGCGCGCTCGAAGAGCATGCCCTCGCGCGCGAACTGGTCGAGGTTCGGCGTGGACATCCAGTTGGCGCCGTAGACGCCGACATAGGGATAGCTATGGTCGTCGGACAGAATGAACAGAATGTTCGGGACCGACGAGTCGTTGGCGCGCGGCGCGAGCGGCGCGGCAGCCACGGTTCTAAGAATGTCTCTTCGGTTCATGCTCATTCTCCGTATTGTAGACCTTCGGATCGGGAACTGCTCAGCGCGCGCTTCCCCGCGGCGATCACTCCAACAATCGTATCGACGTCGTAGACGCAGCCGCCCCAGGTGCCGCCGCACAGATCCTGCAGCGCGGCCCAGAGCCGCGTTTCGGCCGGCAGCGCCGGGTCGGGCGCCAGGTCCGGCCGCGGCGCTCGCGCGCTCAGAACGCGCGTGCCCTCGTCGATGCCGAAGACCCGGTCGCCGGCGCCCACCAGGTTCACCGACCCGTCCAGCCGCTGGCGGTCGATGACAATCTCGACCAGGTCGCCGTCGAGCAGTTTGCCAATAGGCCCGCCGGCCAGCGCTTCGGGCGAGACGTGTCCGATGCACGGTCCGGTCGAGATACCGCTGAAACGGGCGTCGGTCAGCAGCGCGATGTCGCGTCCGTAAGAGAGATGCTTCAAGGCGGCCGTGAGCTGGTAGACTTCCTCCATCCCAGCGCCCATGGGGCCGCGGCAGATGAGCACCATCACGTCGCCCGGTTTCACATCCTTTCGCTTGAGCGCGCCGATGGCGGCCAGTTCGGTGGTGAACACGCGCGCCGGCCCGGTTTTGCGGTAGACCCCGTCGGCGTCTACAACTTTGGGATCGATTCCGGTCGATTTGATCACGCCGCCCTGCGGCGCTAAATTGCCCACCGGGAAACACACGGTGGGCGTGAGGCCGCGACGCCCGGCGGTTTCCGGGTCCAGGATGACGTCGTCGGGATCGATGCCCTCGCGCTGCTTCAGGGCGTCGCGCAGCGCGGCGCGGCGCGCGGAGGTCTCCCACCAGTCGAGCATCTTGCCGAGCGTCTCGCCCGACACCGTCAGCGCGCCGAGTTCCAGCAGCCCCGCGCGCTTCAGATGAAGCATCATTTCGGGCACGCCGCCGGCCAGGAAGACCTGGACGGTGGGGTGATTTCGCGGGCCGTTGGGCAGCACGTCGACGATGCGCGGCACTTTGCGATTCACCCGCGCCCAGTCCTCGACGGTTGGCCGGGGAAGTCCCGCGGCGTGCGCGATGGCGGGCAGATGCAGCACCAGGTTCATCGAGCCGCCGACGGCGGCGTGCGCCACCATGGCGTTGTGAATGCTCGCCTCGGTGATGAGGTCGCGCATGTGGATACCGCGCCGCTCGATGTGCAGCAGGGCGCGCGCCGAGCGGCGCGCCATGTCGATCCATATTGGATGGCCCGACGGGGCCAGCGCCGTGTGGGTGAGCGACATGCCAAGCGCTTCCCCGACCACTTGCGAAGTCGCCGCGGTCCCCATGAAATGGCACCCGCCGCCGGGCGAGGCGCAGGCGCGGCAGCCCACTTCGGCGGCATAATCCAGCGTGATCTCGCCATGCACGTAGCGCGCGCCCAGGCTCTGGATCACCGCCGTGTCCTCGCCGTCTTCGGCCCGCAGGGTGACCCCGCCGGGCACCAGCACACACGGCAGATCGGGCATCGACGCCAGCGTCATCATCATCGCCGGAAGGCCCTTGTCGCAAGTGGCCACGCCCAGCACGCCGCGCCGGGTGGGCAGCGACCGGATGAGCCGGCGGAAAATGGTGGCGGCGTCGTTGCGGTAGGGCAGGCTGTCGAACATGCCCGGAGTGCCCTGCGTGCGGCCGTCGCAGGGGTCGGTGCAGTAGCCGGCGAAGGGGATGGCGCCGCGCGATTTCAGTTCTTCGGCCGCCGCCTGCATCAGCAGGCCGACCTCCCAATGGCCGGTGTGGTAGCCCAGCGCGATGGGTGTGCCATCGGGCGCACGCAGGCCGCCGTGGGTGCTCAGGATGAGATATTCGTCGCCGCCCAGCGCGGCCGGTTCCCAGCCCATGCCGGCGTTCATGGACCAGCCGAACAGGTCGCCCGAGGGGCGTTCAGCCAGCATTTCGGGCGTGAAAGGGAGGCGGCCCGAAGGCCCCGGGGCCTTCGAGCGGACCTGGTATAGCGACGGATCGTGCGAATCGAGAATCGAGTCGAGCGTGATGTCTGTCATGGGCGTGCCGTAACAAACCATCCTACGCCGCGGCGAGGGGCGCGCGGCGATTCCGGCCGGCCGCCCAAGCTTCACTGAGCCTTTTTCTTCCGCCCCCCTTTGCCCGCTTTCTTTCCATCCTTGCCCGCGCCTGGCTGCACCGCTTCGGTTTTGCCACCGGCGGGATTCAGCTTGTCGAGCACCGCCTGCAATCGCTTTCGCCCCGCGGCGGCACTGGCGTCCTCGGTTCCGGCGGGGACCAGTTTTTCGACGAACGGGGCGTCCTTCATGTCGAAGAGTTCCCCGCCCTGGTTCAACTTCCAGCCCGGCTCCTTGACATACCAGTTCCTGCCGAGCTGAACGTAGATCCACTCGCGCGGGTTGCCCTTCCGGCCTCGCAGTTGCGGCGCGAAGCTGCGTCCGTCAAACGTCAGGTTCGCGGGCTGTTTGACGCCGGCCAATTCGGCGAACGTCGCATGGAAGTCGCTGAAGTCCACCATGTCCTTCAGCACCTTGCCCCGCGGCGTCGTGCCTTTCCAGCTTGCGATCAGCGGGACGCGCGTGCCGCCTTCCCACATCGAGCCTTTCGCGCCGTTGATCTGCCGCCCGCCGATGTTTCCCGACTGCCCCGCCGTTCCGTTGTCGCCCGCGAAAACAATCACGGTGTTCTTACTCAGGCCGAGACGCTCGATTTCGGCCACCACCTTGCCGACCGACTTATCCAGGTAGGCGACGTTGTCCGCGTACAGGTCTTTGCTGTCGGCGGCGCTGTCGGGCGTGCGCAGGATCGGGCCGTGGACCAGGTGCGTCGGGTAGTAAAGGAAGAAAGGCTCTTTGCTGTGCCGCTTGACGAAATCCATGGCAAACTCGTGCGCCACGTCGGGACAATATACTTCCTTGTCATTCTCGATAAGCTGGCCGTTCTTGGTGTAGGTCTTCTGCCAGAACCAGCCGCCCGCCGTCGGATCGGTGAGCCACTCGTCGAAGCCCCAGTCGCCCGGCGTCTCGCCTACCTGCCGATGTTTTCCGGACAAACAGGTGGCGTAGCCGGCCTGCTTGAGCAGCTTGGCAATGGAAACCTCGTCGCTCGACTTCGCGCCCTGCCCTCCCGCCGCGCTCCACGACTGATTCATCAGCCCGCCGGTACGGAAAGCATACCGGCCGGTCAGAAACTCGCAACGCGTCGGACCACACAGAGGCGCCGAGTGACAAGTCTCGAAGCGGATTCCCCCTTTTGCCAGCGCGTCGATGTTCGGGGTCTTGAAGCGGTCCGAGCCGTAGCAGCCCATCAGGTCGATGCCCACATCATCGCTGAGCAGGAAGATGATGTTGGGCTTTCGCGATCCCGCCGCCTGCAACCATGCCGGCGCCGCCAGCGCGGCCGCGCCGGCCGCCGCCGCACTTACAAAACTTCTGCGTGTGATTTCTTGCATTTGGTCTCCTGGCCGGTACTTAGTATACTCCAGAGCACAAGATCCGATGGGGCGGTTTCGGCCGTTGGGCGGCGTCAACAAGAATCCGGCCGGTCTGTCGGGCCGATACGGCGTGGTGTACGATGACGGAGTAGTGGACACCGCGCCGGCGCAGTGAAAACCTGAAATGCACACCTTCATCCTTCGCTTACTTGCCGTTTCGATTCTGGCGTCATCGATGGCCTGGGCAGCGCCAGTCACACTGCCTTACCGTTTTCTGCTGGTGATCTCGGATCAATGGAAGGATGATGCGAGCCTTGTAATTCAACGGTCCAACGACTTCCAGTTTCTGGCGGCGCTGCTGAAAACCTGGGGTTTGCCGTTCGACATTCTGCGCCTGGACCACCAGCGCCTGGACCGCTACCACCTGCTCGACCGCGAAGGCCGGCCGCTGTACGGAACCATTCTCTGGAACACCGGCGCGGCGAAAGTGCCCGACCAGGACCTGGAGGTTCTCGAGGGACTGGTGGCACAAGGTACGAGTGTGGTGGTGGTGGCCGATGCGGTGACCAATCCCCGGGTGGCCGCATTGGCTGGTTTGCGCTACGCCGGCGAGTATAAGTCGACCGACGCCCTGGCATTCCCACGCGATCACTTCATCGTTCGCGGCGTGAGAGGGCGGGGGGCGGAGCTGATGGCCGGCGCCGGCTACACGCTGGGCGGCAGCCAGGTGATTGCGGAGAATGCCGCCGTGGCGGGCGCCCGCGGCAATCATCCGTACCTCACTGTTCGCGAAGTCCCCTCCGGCGGCCGCATCGCCTGGCTGGGGGTCGCGCGCTCATCGAGTCAGTTACGGAATCAGCTCGTCCGTGACTTACTGAAACGCTGCCTGGTATGGGCGCAGGGCTACGCTCTATATGCCGAATACGACAAGTCGGTGTCACTCTTCCTGGACGACATGGGAGCCTCGGACAAGACCATACTCTCCTACTGGCACTACCGGACGTTGAGCGACCAG
>JAUYBU010000153.1 GCA_030693045.1 Bryobacterales bacterium
TCGTCCGGCGGTTTCAGCCGCCGCCAGAAGCGGTACAGGTAATGGTGGGTTTTGTCTTCGCCGGCCGGCGCCGCAATGGACAACACTTCGTAGCCGCGCGGGTCGAGTTTTTCGGTGACGCGCCGGATGTTGCCGCCCTTGCCGGCGGCGTCCCAGCCTTCATAGACGACGACCAGGGAGCGCTTGCGCGAGTAGAGCTGGAAGGCCAGCTCGCGCAACTGCAACTGGCTGCGGAGGAGTCTGCGTTCGTACTCCTCCTCCGACAATTGGTGGTCGAGGTTGAGTTTTTCGAGCATGGCGGTCACTTCCCTCCCGCTTTCGCCTTGGGCTTGGCTTTGGCCTTGGGCTTGGCTTTGGACTCCTTCTCCACGGCGGGTTTCGGAACCGGCTGTGGCGGCGGCGGCAACTCCTTGCCGCGGTCGGTCAGCGCGCACTCCAGCCGCCGGATGATGGTCGAAAAGACTTTTACGCGCGCCCAGCGGCGATCGGTCGCCTCGACGATGGTCCAGGGGCCCCACTCCGCCTCGGTCCGCTGGAGCATATCTTCGATGGCTGTAAAGTACTTGGCGTACTTGCGGTGATGCTCCCAATCCTCTTCCTGGACGTGCCAGGAGTTCATCGGATCCTTCTCGAGCGCTTTGAAGCGGCGCTTCTGTTCGGCCTTGTCGATGTGCAGAAAGAACTTAATGATCTGGTAGCCGTCGTCGGCCAGGGCGCGCTCGAAGTCGGTGATGGCATCGTAGGCGCGGCTCCAGACCTCTTTGGGCGCAATTTTCTCGACGCGTTCGACCAGCACGCGGCCGTACCAGCTTCGGTCGAAGATCGCCATTTCGCCGTAGTTGGGCGTCTTGAGCCAGAAGCGCCACAGCCAGGGCATGTGAGTTTCAGAGGTTCGCGGGGCTTGGATGGCGTGAAGGCGGAACCCGCGCGGTTCCAGTCGCTGGGTCAGGGCATTGACGGTCGTGCCCTTGCCCGCGGCGTCCCAGCCTTCAAAAAGGATAATGCTCGGGATTTGCGCTTTCCAGCAGGCCGTCTGAAGATCCAGAAGCCGTTCCTGCAACATCGGCATCCGCTCTTTGTATTCGGTCTTCAGCAGCGCCAGAGTCAGATCAACTTTCTCCAGCATATAGCTAGCAGTTCTACCACAAACTGCGTCAGCCCGGTATAAGAAAAATGCGTCAGCCTGGTATGGCCCCTTTATTTCGGGACAGACAGGTGTGTCCGCAAGGGACACACTGGTCTGTCCCGATAAAGGGGTCATACCAGGCTGACGCATTTTTCGGCCAGCGCGCGGTGGGCGGCGTTGGAGGGGTCGTATCTGCGCAGGGGCAGAAATTCGAGCATGCCGGGCGATCCAAAACCCTTGCCGCCGGCGACGCTGAGCGATCGGACCAGCGAATCGATTTCATCGCTGTTCAACAAGGCGCACAAGTAGTGGGCTTCGTCGATTGACGCGGTTTCGATAAACACGCAGGTCTCCTGGGGGATGACAAGGCCCTCGACGACCGCGGCGTTCACCCGGTGATCCATGCGGCGCCAGACAACCTTGATGGGCGCCAGCGTGTACGGTCCCACCGCGAACATCGAGTAGAACGGAGGGCGCAGTCCGCTGCTGCGGCGCTGGCGGAGCACGGGTTCGAATCGCTTGAGATAGGCGTATGTGAGCGGGAAGCGCTCGCGCATCCGGTCTTCGTCGATGCCTTTGCGAGTGGCCGGGTCCTGCGCCAGCAGGATGTGCGCGGACGGGTGCGCGCGGTAGCGTTCGACATCGCCCCATCGAAGCAGCGGATAGACCAGATCCGGCTCGATGACGGCCCGGACGGACTCAACCGCGCGCTTGCCGCAGTCGTGGAGGTTCTCGACGACCAGGTTCGCCCCGTCGCGGCCGGCGATGCGCAGCCAGTACACGCCATTGGCGCCGCCCGAATACGCGCCCGCGTGGGCCTGGTAGTCGGATGGCCCTGCCGCCGCAACCCGCTCACCGTTAGGCACCACGATCCACGGCGAGGCCGGGCGAGCGGGATCGACCGGCCGCGCCTGGCACTCCTGGTTTGGTTTCCACTTCACGTACCGCACCGGGTACTCGGTCGGCGCGCCCTTCTGAAGGAACACCACGCTGGTCCAATTGGAAGCGCCGCCGAAAGGTTTCAAGCGGACCATGTCGTCGACGCGCCAGACGCGCAGCGCGGGGCCGTCGCCGCCGATGCGAAAACGCCGGAAGCCGTCGCCCGCGCCCTTGCTCTGGAACAGCGTCTGAGTAATGACGAAGCCCAACTTGCCGCCATCGCGGAGGTAGCGGTCGGCCGCGACGTAGAGCATGAGCGCCGCGAGATCCTTCTTGCCCCCGCCGCGCCGCGCTGCGGAAGCCGAAAGGCTGAACAGGCCGTACTCGCGCCACAGCGGTTTGGTGCGCTCGCGGTACTCGTCCGGAAGGTGATCCCAGGCGATCCAGGGCGGGTTGCCGGCGACAACCTCCGCCCGCCCAAGCCATTCGGGCGCCGGATCGAGAATCGCGTCGCGCAACTCGACGGGGATTTCGCGGCCGGCTGGCGGAAGGTCGCGAATCGCGATCCGGTAATTGGCGCGCGCCGTGAAGACGGCGAGCGGATTCACGTCGAAACCCGCGACCGAATCGAGGATCTTGTCCAGAAGCTGGCCCGGCTGAAGGTGACCGTTGCACACGCGAACACGATTGATGGCGGCCATCAGGAAGGTTCCCGACCCGCAGGCCGGGTCGAGCATGCGCTGGTCCGTGTAGCTCAGTTCGTCGAGCACGTGCTCGGCGAGCCAGTCCGGGGTGTAGTACTCGCCCAGGGCATGGCGCTCGCGCCGGGGGAACATTTCCTGATAGAGATGTTTGAGCGCGTCGCGGCCGGCGCCGGGCGGGCCGCAGAGCCGATCCATCTCGCTCTCATTCGCCAGCAGCTTCTCGACGAGCGCGACGTACTGATCCTGGGCCTGGCTCACTGTGACGTACAATAGCAGGCTTATGCCCTCGCGAAGAAGCATCCTGATTCTGCTGGCCGCCGTTGCAGCGAGCGCCGCCGATCTAACCTACCAGAAGCCGCCCCAGGCGGTCCTCGACGTATTGAACGCGCCGATGCCGCCGGAGGTCTCGGTGAGCCCGGCGCGGACGCACGCGCTGTTGCTGCACGCCTTTCGGTACCCGCCCATCGCCGACCTGGCGCAGCCCATGCTGCGGCTGGCGGGCCAGCGCATCAATCCGGCCAACAACGGGCAGCACCGGCCGCCGCGCAGTTTCGTGGGGATGGCTCTGATGAAGATCGACGGCGGCGGGCAGACGCCCGTGGCGTTGCCGGCGGGCGCGCGCCTCTCGACGCCGCGCTGGAGCCCCGACGGGCGACACGTCGCCTTTACCAACTCGACGGCCACCACGGTGGAACTCTGGCTCGCCGACACAGCCACGGCCAAGGCGCGCAAGATCTCCGGCGTCGTCATCAACGCCGCGCACGGCGAGCCGGTGCAGTGGATGCCCGACAGCCGCACTGTGCTGGTGCGGACGATTCCCGCCGGGCGCGGCAAGCCGCCCGCGTCGCCGCTGGCGCCCAAAGGGCCGAACATTCAGGAAAGCGCAGGCAAAGCCGGGCCGGTGCGCACGTTGCAGGACATGCTGACCAGCGCGCACGACGAAGACCTGTTCGACTACTACGCCACCGCGCAGTTGGCCCTGCTCGACACCGCCGGCGGCAAGGTCTCGCCCATCGGCAAGCCGGCGATCTTCACGGCTACCGAGCCCGCGCCGGATGGCAAGCACATTCTTGTCGGCCGCATTCACCGGCCGTATTCCTACCTTCACTCGTCCTCCTCGTTCCCGCGCGAGATCGAAGTCTGGGACACCGCGGGCAAGACGGTCCACAAACTGGCCAGCTTGCCGCTGGCCGACACCGTTCCGATCGAAGGCGTAACCACCGGACCGCGGCACGTCGAGTGGCGCGCCGATCAGCCGGCCACGCTGGTCTGGGCCGAAGCTCTCGACGGCGGCGACCCGCGCCGGAAAGTCCCCCACCGCGACCGGCTCATGACTATCTCCGCGCCGTTTCAGGGCGATCCGAAAGAGATGCTCAAGCTGGAACAGCGTTTTTCGGGCATCGACTGGAGCGAGCGCGGTGACTTCGCGCTGGTGCGCGATTCCGAGCGCCGCCGCCGCTGGAGCCGCACGTTCGTATTGGATCTGAAGAACCCGGGCGAAGCCCCGCGCCTGCTGTGGAGCCGCTCGACCCAGGATCGCTACAACGCGCCCGGCGTGCCGGTGCAGAAGACCCTGGCGAGCGGCCAGCGTGCCATCCAGCAGTCGGGCGACGCCATCTTCCTGTACAACAGCCAGGGCGCGACGCCGCAAGGAGACCGGCCGTTCGTGGACCGTTTCGATATGAAGACCGGCAAGTCGGAGCGGCTGTTCCGCTCCTCGGCCGACAGTTACGAAACGCTGTCCGCCATCCTCGACGATGCCGGCACGCGCTTGCTGACTATCAAGGAGAGCCAGGCCGCGCCGCCGAACCTCTACCTGCGCACGGCCGGGTCGAACGAAGCGAAGGCGTTGACGAAATACGCAGACCCCGCGCCGCGGTTGCGCGCCATCCGCAAGCAACTGGTCACCTACAAGCGCGCCGATGGCGTGCAGTTGTCCTTCACCCTGTATCTGCCGCCGGATTACAAAGAAGGAACGCGGCTGCCGACCGCCGTGTGGGCTTATCCCTACGAATACGTGGATGCGGACACCGCCGGGCAGGTCTCCGGCTCCACCAATCGCTTCACGCTGCTCAGCGGCACGTCGCACCTGTTCCTGGCGTTGGCCGGCTACGCCGTGCTCGACAACGCTTCGATGCCCGTGGTCGGCGATCCGGAAACGGTGAACAACACCTACATCGAGCAGATCGTCATGAGCGCCCGGGCGGCCATCGACAAGGCCGCCGAAATGGGCGTGACGGACCCCGCCCGCGTGGGTGTGGGCGGCCACAGCTACGGCTCGTTCATGACCGCCAACTTGCTGGCGCACTGCGGCCTGTTCCGCGCCGGTATCGCTCGAAGCGGCGCGCACAACCGCACGCTGACGCCGTTCGGCTTCCAGAGCGAGCGCCGCACGCTGTGG
The DNA here is from genome assembly GCA_030693045.1 of Bryobacterales bacterium. Classification (GTDB taxonomy): domain Bacteria; phylum Acidobacteriota; class Terriglobia; order Bryobacterales; family Bryobacteraceae; genus JACQZT01. Next base: position 5,111 of record JAUYBU010000153.1, read on the forward strand.
GAGGCGCCCGAGCTGTATCTGAAAATGTCGCCCTTCATGGCCGCCAACAAGATCAAGGCGCCGCTGCTGCTGATCCACGGCGAGGCCGACAACAATCCCGGCACCTTCCCGATTCAGTCCGAGCGCATGTACCAGGCCGTGCGCGGCAACGGCGGCACGGTACGCCTGGTGATTCTGCCGCACGAATCGCACGGCTACGCCGCCCGCGAGTCGGTCGAGCACACGCTGTGGGAGATGATCACGTGGTTTGACCGGTTCGTGAAACAGTAGGATGGGCAAGTCCACGGCGCGACGAAACCGTTCGTCTTATAGTCGCGGAGTCCAGCTTGTGCATGGGCGCTGTGTGTTCTGTCCAAAACCCTCGACGGCGCTCGAATTACGCAAGTCGAGCGCTGGGCCACCACGATGTCATGGCAATTAGGAGTACCATTTTGTCTTATGGTCACTCCTGCCATGGGGGGGTCGAAAACTCCAACAGTGTCGGACCCGACCGCGCTCGCCTTCGTCAAGGAGTTGGCGACCTACTACATGGACTTCCTGGAGACGGATTTCCACCGGCGCAGGAATCCCAAGCGGATGATCCGTTTCCGGAACGCCGACAATCTCCTCGTCGGAGTAAACCTTGCGCGCTACTCCGGCTTCACCACCCAAGTCTGGAAAGCCGTTGCTCGTGCGTTTCGGAACAGCGCCCTGGACCATGTCAGCAAAGGGAGCTATCGCACGACGGTGCCTCAATCGCTGCTTCGGCTCGTGGAACTGGAGGCGGAAAAGGTCAGTCCAAGCCAGATTGCGCGCCTGCACTCGGTGATCGGCGCTGAAATCGGCCGCCTCGCCCGCTCCAATCGCAGCGATTTTGACGCCGCGCTCAACGCGTCCCTGGAGTTTGCGGCGGCGAAGCTGGCAAGCGAACTCGTGGCGCCCATCATCTCGCGGCTGCGGCGGCCGCTGGAGAACGCCGGCCTTGCGGACGAAAACACGCTGTACCTCATGGAACAGGAGCTGCGCGATTTGCTCTTGGAGCCCGCTCGCAGCAAAATCTCCGAGATCGTGCGCCGGCTCGTTACCGGCGACGCTGCCGACGCGGCGAGCGAGCTCGAAACGGTGCTCGATGCGCCCGCAGTCAAGTCTCAAGTAGTCACGTTCTTCTCGGACCTTGCAATCGGCGATCTCTTTGCCGGGCTGTATGAGCTGGAACGCAACAAGAGCATTCTGGAAAAGCAGGAATTCTACCTCTACTTCGGCGACATTCACTACCAGGAGATCAAATACCCGGTCTTTTATATCCCATTCCAGGCGAGTATCGATCAAGACCGAATCGCGATCGAATTCGACGCACGGGTCTACATCAACAAGCGCGCACTTGAATACATCGTCCAGCAGGAAAACGAGCGGACCGGCAAGAAAGGTTCCCTGCGTTGCACCAAGGACAGGATCATCTATTTGGCTCAGCACGAGGACGACCTTGCCCAGATGCTGAGTTCACACCTCTCCGAACTGTCGAATTCTTTCGCGCTCGACAAGACTATCGATATTACCGACCCGGCACCGCAGATCGCCAAAGGCATGTCGGTCCGCCTGACCAACAACTGCTACATCGCGGTTTTCGACAATTCCGACGAGGCGCTGCTTAACGATTACGAGCAGATCCTGCAAATGCTTGCGGCGGGCACTGATACGCCACTGGCTGCGGCCTTCACCCGGCTCGTCGACGATTTCATTCACCGCGAGCCCGAATCGGTCGAAGCCGAGGTCGAGGCGGAGTGGGATGGCCTGTCGGTTCCCGAACGCCTGGTGTGCGAAAGCCCGATTCCGCTTAACAGCGAGCAGCGCCAGATCCTGCTTGCGCTCCAAAAGCCCCGCGCCAAATACATTACGGTGGAAGGGCCGCCGGGCACTGGCAAGAGCCACACTATCACCGCCATTGTCTGCCAGAGCGTGCTGCAGCACCAATCCGTGCTAGTGCTGTCTGACAAGAAGGAGGCGCTTGACGTCGTTGAGGATAAGATCATTTCCACGCTCAACAGCGTGCGCGCGGACCGGCAGTTCCAAAACCCCATCCTCCGGCTGGGTAGCACCGGCAGCACCTACGCGCAGATTCTTTCCGCCTCGGTGATGGAGGGCATCAAGACGCACTTTAAGGCGGTCAAAAAGGAGCACGAAGCGGTCGAGCAAAGTATCACCCAGACTGTTGAGGCTCTGCGCGAGGACCTGGAAGCCGAAGTCCTCGCCTACTCCGACATCGAGTTGCCGGAAATCGCCGAGTGGGCACGGCTGGATGCCCACTACACCCTATCCGGCCCACTTGTCGATGCCGAGGAGCTGGCGTCTTGTGAGGACGCGGTGGCCGACTTGGAGGACATCCGGAAGATTGCCCTCTTGTTGCGCGAGATCGGCAGCCGACGAGAACCTTTCGCCACCATTGCTGCGTTACTCGGCTTCTCATTTGCCAGCGGCGGCTCAGAGCTCTCGACCTTTCTGGCACGAGCAGCAGCCGCGGAAGACGTTTTGAAGAAGGTAACCAGCGTCTACCCGCATGCAGAGCGCCGGCTTGCGCTTGTCAGTTCCCTGTCGGGCGATGATGTAGACGTCCTGAGGGGGCTGCTTGAGCAATACAATTCGCTGAAGATGCCAGTGTTCGGGTACTTGTTCACCAGGCGCAAAGTGGAGATGCTGGACCAGCAATTCCGCCAGCGGTTCGGTTTTGCTTCAGCCGAGGCCCCTCATGCTCGACTGACCGAGCTTGCCGAAGTCCTGGCAATTGCCAACCTCGCCGCGGCGGAAGGCAAGCGGACCGCAGGTCCGTGCGACTGGGTCGCGCTCTGCCACCGCGGCTTGACCGTGCCGAGTTGGCGCGCGGCGCTGCAGCAAATCGCCGAGCTGGCCGACGCGGCTCAAGACCTGGGTGCATGGGGAAAACAATACGCCAGAAGCCTGGCCAAGCTTGGTGTCGACCTATCGGACTGCCCGCGCCTAGCCGCCTCAGGCCTGGCCGAATTGCCCGAACAGGAC
>JAUYBU010000039.1 GCA_030693045.1 Bryobacterales bacterium
CGGCTCGGAATCGCATTCCGCGCCGCGACCGGGGTGCCCTGGGCCGGGAGCGGTTGCTACCTAACTCGCCGGTTTCATCGTCGGGGTCCAATCGCCCCACGGGCTGGGGCAGCCTCGCACCGGCACGTTTGCCTCACGATAGTGGGTCAGGCCGGCGCGCTCGAGGTAGCGATCGCCGGGCAGAAAATCGTCGTTCAGACGGCGCAGCGTAACATCCAATTGCTTTTCCAGCTTCGCCTGAGCCGCCCTTTGTTCCGGGCGGCCGCAGAGATTTCGCATCTGGTACGGATCGCTCCGGTTGTCGTAAAGCAGCCACGGCCCGTGGATCGAGCGCACATAGGTGTGCCGCGCGGTGCGCAAACCCCGGAATTCCGCGAATCCACAACCCCGCGCCTGCGTGAAAGTAACAGGTAAGTTCAACAGCGCGCCGGCGTCCGGGTCGGATTGCGCCGAACCGGCGGCGAGAGCGGACAGATCGGATCCTTGCACAGATTCCGGGATGGGAATGCCCGCCAGCCCCAGCAAGGTCGGCATGATGTCCGGCGCGTTGACCGGCTGCGGAATCACGCGGCTCTTGACGCCGAGTCTTCTCGGGTAGCGCAGCAGAAACGGAACGCAGACCGACTCGTCCCAGGGGTACTGCTTGGCTTGCAGTCCCTGGCAATTGAGCATGTCTCCATGGTCGGAGGTGAACAATACGATGGTGTCCTGAGCGGCGCCGGATTTGTCGAGTGCCGCAAGGAGATTCTTCACGCAATCATCGAGCGCGGCGATGTGGGAGTAATATCCGCGCAGGTCGGTGATCGCTCGCTCACGATGCTCTTCCGGAACATTCGACCGGAGCTTGATGGGCCGCTGTCCGTACAGCGCCTGGTAGGATTCGGGCGCCGTTCCATAGGGTGAGTGCGGGGGGCCCAGTGAGAGAAACAGAAAGAACGGATCGCGCTGCCGCGCGTGGCTCGCCACAAAGGCGCATGCGTCATCCGTCTGCGCGATGGCATCGTAGCCCTTCCAAGGACGGGGTGTCGGGTCGTCTCCCTCGAAGTAGGACGAGCTGTTGTAGTTGTGGGAGCACTCGAACGCCTTCCAGTAGTCGAAGCCGAAGCGCTTGTCTTTCGGAATGAAGGCCCGGCGGCGTCCGTATTTTCCGTCCGGGCTACCGTACAGGTGCCACTTGCCGATGTATCCGGTCCGGTAGCCCGCTGCGGCGAAAGACTGCCCCAGCGCCGGGCCTTTGGGCTCCAGCGGCACGTCATTGATCACCACGCCGTGTCTTACCGGATACTGGCCCGTCATCACGCTGCCGCGGTACGGACTGCACACCGCGCACCCGGACACGGCATTCGCGAAGTTGGAGCTTTCGGCGGCCAGCCGGTCCAACGTGGGAGTGCGGGCATTGGAATCGCCCGCATAGCCGGTGGCCTGCGCGCGCCACTGATCCACCAGAATGTAGAGCACGTTCGGACGCCGCGCGGCGGAAGGCCACAGCGGGGCAGCCGCGCCCAGCCCCCCGCAGAAACTTCGTCTGGTTATATTCATCGGACCCATCCTACCCCACGACGTAGCCCTGGTCCAGAGCCACGCCGTTCCGCTCGTGCCATGCGCGCAACAGCCTCCGTCCCTCGCGCAGTCGAAGTTCGTGCCGGCGTTCTCCTGCCAGGTTGACCATCTCGCCCGGATCCGTTTTGAGGTCGATCAACATCTCGCGCACCTTGCCGTCCCAGTTCTTGATCCTCCCGGGACAGATGCCGCAAGCGTCACCGTGTTTGGCGTCGCGGCCCGCCAGATATTTCCACTCTCCCCCGTGCACCAGGCGTCCCAGGTGATTTTCCACCACCAGGCAATCTCTCCACTGGGTGACCCCTCTGCCTTCGGCCAGCGGGCGCACGCTGTAGCCGTGCAGCGAGGGCGGTTTCGGAATGCCGGCGAAATCGCAGAGCGTGGGGATGAGATCCAGACCATTGGAAACCAGGTGCTGGCGGTCCACCGCGCCGGCCTTCGCGACGCCCTTCCCACTAACGATGAATGGAATGCGGATGGCCTCTTCGTAGAGCACCTCCTTGTGCTCCAGCCGGTGGGATGCGTCCTGATCCCCGTGGTCGCCGGTCAGCACAACCAGCGTGTCCTTGTCTCGGCCGCTCTCCCGGAGCGCTTCGAGCACAACTCCGATTTCCCGGTCCACCTGCTCGGTGAGGCGCGCATACGCCCAGCGGTGCAGCCGCCAGTCGCGATCGGTCCACTTCCGGCGCACCCAGAGTTGAAACTCGCGCTTGTCCACGGCGAGCGAACTGAGTTCGTCCTTCGGCACCTCGAGGTTCGCGGGAAGCGGCGGGCAGTAGCGCCGGAAGAACTCGTCTTCGGAGATGCCCTCCGGAGTTCGCATGGCCTTGGCCAGGTATTCGGCCGGCGAATCGGGCCGCGCTTGTTTCTTCTGGACGGCGGCAGCGTCCTGCCCGGTCGCCTTGGCGAAGGCGCTGATGGCCATGAAACAGATGTCGTGCGGGTTGATGAAAGAAGCGACCATCAGAAACGGCCGCTCGTGCTTCTCTCGCAGAAACGCCGCGCACGAGCGTCCCATTTCGCCTCGCTGGTCACGCGACAAAAGCTCGAAGCCAAATGCGTCGAGGTTGTCCCGGCCGCGGTTTCCAGCCTCGGCTCCGGGCAGGTGAACCTTGCCGCCGTACACAGTCCGGTAACCGGCGCGGCGGAACGTGTGGCCTAAGGAATCCTCAAGCATCGCCCGGGGGACGACAACCTCCTTGCCGCCGTCCTCGTTGCACTCCATTCCGATCTCCGAGGGCATGCGGCCCGTCATCAGGCTCATTCGCGATGGCGAACACACCGGGTTGGCGACGTAGGCGCGCTCGAATCGGATGCCCGATTGCGCCAGGCTGTCCATATTCGGCGTCTTCACATAGGGGTTGCCCGCGCAGCTCAACATCCCCGCGCCCTGCTGGTCGGTGACGATCACCAAAACATTCGGGCGCTGCCGAGTTGCGCCGCGCGCCAGCGGAGCGGCTCCCGCCGCCAGAAACTGCCGTCTTGTTTGGGTCACAACGGGAGTAGTCTAGCACGTGGCACCGCCTTCAGGGTGTGCCCCAAAGGGGCAGATTACCAGTGGGGGAAGGACCCACTCGAATAGTTGATGGTTAGATTCGATAGCTGGCGAGCGGAACGGTCGGGAAACTGGCCGGGCCGGAACCTCGCGACAAAGT
>JAUYBU010000046.1 GCA_030693045.1 Bryobacterales bacterium
GGTGCCGACCTTGCCGGCGGTGTAGAGCGGCTGCTTGACCGAGATCGAGTAGTCGAAGATGCTCACCGGAGACGGAACCAGCGCGTTGCGCAACTCCTCCGGGAATTTGTCGAGACCGGAGGCGTTCAGCAGGCTGGGGTCGCGCCAGCGCATGGCGTTGGCGCCGATCGAAACATCCGGATACGCCGCCGAGCGGACTTCGCGGATCTTGCCCTTGAGCGCATCGGCCGACGCCCGCGCCTTGCCGACGTCCGGATGGCGATCGAGCGAGATTTGGACCGCCTCGGCCAGCGTCAGAGGGGCCGCGTCGGGGCCGGAGGCGGCCGGGGACGGCTGTAGCAACAGGCACAACACCAACGGAATCATAAGAGAGGGAGGTGCGAAACCTCCCTTCCCATACTAACGTGACTCGGCGGCAAAAAGTTCCGTTGCCGACGTCGTTACAGGTATCGCCGTACCCTCCCCCGGTAGCGTCTGAAATCGTCGCCGAACTTCGCTTCCAGGAAGCGCTCCTCGGCCAGCACGATCCGGTGGTGCACCGCGGCGCCCACGAAGGCGAAAAGGAAATTCATCCAGTGCAGCGAGTAGCTACAGGAGGCCAGGCACAGGGCAAAGCCGCCCAGGTAAACCGGATTGCGGCTGATCCGGTAGATTCCCGTGGTCCTCAGACTGGTGATGTCGTCCGAGAGTCCGACGCGAGTCGATGACCCAAGCTTCATCAAGGCCAGCGCCATCACCACCAGCCCCGCCAAGAGCAAAACGATTGCCGCGGCCCGGTTGGCGGGCCCATCGTAGAGCATTAGATTCACGTCGTGGATCTTCACGAGGAAGAACAGGTAACAGGCAAGCACCGACAACTTTCCCAGAATGAATGCGGGCTTGGAAATGGGTGCGGTTCCGATCAGATCCGGCATAATCAGGGCGCGAGAAGCGCCTCCTCCGATATTAACGTTCCGCCGCGGCGGGAAGTTCCGCGACTCTCCAGTCGCGCCCGCGTTGTACCTGGTGTCCCCGAGCCGAGGTAAAATGATTTCCGTGCACGGATGTTTCTGACACTGGCACGGTAAGAATTGTGGGTATACGAGATGGCCCAAGTCCAAGCTGGATTTCTGGAGTGCGCCGCGCGGAGAAGAACGATCCTCGACACTCGGCGATTCATGACGCTCAGATCCCTACAGAGGGCTCGATGATTGAAGCATTGGTCGTCGGACAGCTTTATTCAAACGAGGAGATCTTCAAATCTCTCAAGGTGTCAAATGCTGGCGGTATCCGCCTTTCGCTGCAGGACAGAGCAGTCTTGAGAGCGGCTATCATGACTTCGGTGCAAGATCTTCATGGAGCTGGTGAGAATCCTTACCACGACCGGCTGGAGGGCGGCATCTTGACCTATACGGCGGCAGGAAAGCTTGGCCAACAGACGCTTGCGGGTGTAAATAATCGATTAATCGAGCAAAGGACATTCAATTTCCCGATACACGGATTTGTTTTGACTGCCAGCAGAAGAGACAAGTCCGTCGGACCGAAGCGCTGGAAGTATCTGGGGCTGCTCGAATACCTCCGCCACTACCCGGACACGCAGCTCGACGCGGATGGCAAGGTCCGCAAGGTCTGGCTCTTCGAATTTAAGATTCACCAGGAACACAAAGTCTTACCGCTTGGCATCGAAGCGGCCATTTCGAGCCAAGTACTTATCACATCGAGGCTCCTAGTTGCTGAACATTCTGACGATGACGATATCATCGACGAAAGCAACCACCAGCAGACCGAAAACGTTGAACGGATCGAACACGTTCGTGGCAAGCTGTTAGCAATGGCACCGAAGGACTTTGAGCTCTTTATTAAGGATTTGCTTCTACATTGCGGCTTTTCGGACGTCTGTGTTACAAGATTCAGCGCTGATGGTGGCGTTGACGTGAACGCTAGAGCTGGTGGGCGGATTTGGATCTTCGAGAATACTCTAGTCCAGGTACAGGCGAAGCGTTGGCTGCACTCTGTCGGGCGAAAAGAAGTCGCCGAACTGCGTGGAAGTTTGCAGCCATTCGCCCGGGGCGCTGTCGTCACGACCAGTCATTTCTCAAAGGCAGCTATCAATGAGGCCAGCGAAGACGGTAAGAATCCAATTGCGCTTGTCGACGGTTTTAGGCTGTCTAAGGTTGTGCTTGACGAACAATTTCACTTAGCAATCTGAAATTCCTTTTGGGGTAAGCCCGCGACGCAACAACAGCAAACAAAAATGAATAACGAGAAGAACGATGAGTGGTTTCGAGCCCGTGCGAAGGAAATGCATTACACGGAAGGTGTAGTCAAAGTGGACAGCAACGTGTCCGCGCGAAATTGCCCGGGCTGTTACGTCGCCACCACCAGCTCGCGCTTGAACTTGCAGTCGGCGTTGGGGCATTGCACGATGGGGCCGGCCTTGAGCCACTTCTCGACCAGGTAGGCGCCGCCGCAGTTGGGGCACTTCTCGGCGATGGGCTTGTTCCAGGCCACGAAGTCGCAGTCCGGGTAGGCGAAGTTGAGGACGATGATCTGGAACATGTTAAACAGGTCATCGGCCGAGGGCTGCACGCCAGCCGAACGCAGCTTCGCTGCGGCGGCGGTAGTGATCGCCGCGAACGCTTCGCCGCAGTCCTGCTGCCAGAAGTGGTCGAATTGAGCATTCGGATTCATCTCGTCGATCCAGGAAACCACGAGCGGTCGTGCCGGCGGCGGAAGCTCCTCGGTGACCGCGTGAATAGCAGCGATGGCGGTCTGTAGGTCGTTTTCTCGTCGATGGTGCAGAATCAGTTCCCCGAACCTGCGTCCACGGAACTGCTTCTGGAACGTTTCAAGGTCCATGTCCTGCCTCATATCTCATTCGCCGCCTAACGACTCTGGCGCTCAGGCGCGGCCTGCTTTGGGCCTTCGCCTGCAGCGCCCGGTTAGCCCGGCTTGCGTCTTGCCCATTAGAAGTGACTACTCCAAGTGTCCGGATGCCGGTGTTGATGGAGAACCGCGATGATTTCAACCTCCTTGTCACCGGCCAAGAAATACACTGAATAGGGAAATCGGTGGAGTAAGGCGCGTCGAACTCCCGGGTGGATCGCCGGAAACTGAAACGGAGCGGCGGTGACCCGCTTGAGAACGTAATCGAGCTCCGCCAGGAATCGAAGCCCGAGACCAGGCCGCCGGCTCTCGTGCCAACTCGCAGCCTCCTCGACGTCAAGCTGTGCCTGAATCCGGGTGACGAGCTTGCGCATCAGCGCGTTGAGCCACTACCAAGCTTCGACCGGATTTCATCGCGCACTTCATCCCACGGTCTCGCCACCTCGGCATTCGCTTCGCGGGCCGCGAGCCGCTGGTCCAGCACTTGCCCGTGCCACTCTGGAAAAGGCGCCTGATCTGGCTTCGCGGCGATGCGGTCCCAAAGTGACTGGACGTATTCGACCTGGTCCTCCACCGGCAAGTCGTCGAAGCCCGGGGGCGGGAGTGGAAGTCGGTTCGTCATGGCCTTGCCTTGGCTCTCGACACCAGTATACGTCCCCTCAGCGGACCGTGCACAATCCCGTCGGTCGGGCTAACGATTGAGGCATCACCCGCCGCCGCGCCGTTTGCGGCGGCCGGGTGCATGCCTTAGTCAGGCAGCCACGGCGTGGACGGGCGAAGCGAAGCGCCGGCCTGCGCCACGGGCCAGGCCGGCGACCGCTAAGTCCGCTCCCTAACGGTCGCGGCTCGGAAACGATTCTGAGCCGCGCGCGTCAGCAAGCGAAAGAACCGAATCATGCGGTCGGAGAACTACGTCGCCGCCACCAGCTCGCGCTTGAACTTGCACTCGGCGTTGGGGCATTGCACGATGGGGCTGGCCTTGAGCCACTTCTCGACCAGGTAAGGGCCGCCGCAGTTGGGGCATTTCTCGGCGATGGGCTTGTTCCAGGCCACGAAGTCGCACTCCGGGTATCGGTTGCAGCCGAAGAAGGTCTTGCCGCGCTTGGAACGCCGCTGCACGATCTCCCCCTGCTGGCAGGTGGGGCAGGCGACGCCGATGGTGTTCTGCTTGACGTACTTGCAGGTGGGGTAGTTGCTGCAGGCGGTGAACTCGCCGAAGCGGCCGGACTTGATCACCATCTGGCTGGCGCACTGCGGGCACTTCTCGTCGATCGGCACGTCGGCCTTGCGCTCGGCCTCGCCGATGCGCTTGGTGGTCTTGCAGTCCGGGTAACCCGAACAGGCGTAAAACGTGCCGAAGCGCCCCTTCTTGAGCACCATGGCGCGGCCGCAGTTTTCGCAGTACTCCTCGGCGTCCTGCTCGGTCAGGTCGGCCTTGCCGACGTCGGACAGATCGACGGGCAGCTCGCGCGTATTGGTGCACTCCGGATAACCTGTGCAGGCGATGAAGCTGCCGTGACGCCCCCACTTGATGACCATGGGTTTGCCGCACTTGTCGCAGGTCAAGTCGGTGGGTTTCTCCATCCGCTTGATGTCGGTCATCTCGGTTTCGGCGCGCACCAGGTCCTTCTCGAACTTTTCGTAGAACTCGGCCATCGCATCGCGCCAGTTGATGCGGCCTTCCTCGATTTCGTCGAGCGCTTCCTCCATCCGCGCCGTGTAAGTCACGTCGAAGATGTCGTCGAAACACTCCAGGAGCAGTTCGATCACCACCTTGCCGAGCTCGGTCGGCGTGAAGCGCCCGCCTTCCTTCTTGACGTATTCGCGCTCCTGAATGGTGGACAGGATCGAGGCATACGTCGACGGGCGTCCGATGCCGTCGGATTCCAGTTCCTTGACCAGCGTGGCTTCGGTGAAGCGCGGCGGCGGCTCGGTAAAATGCTGCTCCGGCTCGATCGAGCGGAACTTCAGGATCTCGCCTTCGGCGACCGCCGGCAGCCTGTGCCGGAGTTCCTCGTCCTCCTCGTCGGGCTGATCCTTGCCTTCCTGGTAGACCGCCAGGAAGCCGTCGAACTTAGGCACCGAGCCGGTGGTGCGGAACACGTACCTGGCGCCGTCCCGGCCCTGGGCCGCGACGTCGATGGTGGTCTGGTCGAATACCGCCGGCGTCATCTGGCAGGCGACGAACCGCATCCAGATCAGGCGGTAGAGCTTTAGCTCGTCTTCGGCCAGGTACTGGGCGACCGACTCGGGAGTGTGCAGCACCGACGTCGGCCGGATGGCTTCGTGCGCGTCCTGGGCGCCCTTCTTGCTGCGAAAGAAATTGGGCGACTCGGGCAGGTATTGGACACCGAAGCGCTCCCCGATCAGGGAGCGCACTTCCGAGAGGGCTTCGGCGCCCACGCGCGTCGAGTCCGTGCGCATGTAAGTGATCAGGCCGGCCGATCCCTCCTCGCCGAGCTCGACGCCTTCATACAAGCGCTGGGCCAGCATCATCGTGCGCTTCACGCTGAAGCGCAGCTTGCGCGCGGCCTCCTGTTGCAGAGTCGAGGTAATGAACGGCGGCACCGGGTGACGCCGCTTTTCGCGCGTCTCCACCGATTGCACGGTGTAGGGCGCGCCGTCGACATCCAGGACCACGCGGTCGGCCGCGGCCTGGTCCGGAATTTCGACGTTTTCGTCGTCGCGCTTTGCCAGGCGCACCACCAGTTGCGGCGGTTTCTTCGCGCCCAGGCTCACGTCGATGGTCCAATACTCGCGCTTTTCGAAGGCCCGGATTTCGCGCTCGCGATCCACGATCAGCCGCAGCGCGACGGTCTGCACGCGCCCGGCCGAAAGGCCGCGCCGCACCTTGTCCCACAACAGCGGCGAGATTTTGTAGCCCACCAGCCGGTCCAGCACGCGGCGCGCCTGCTGCGCATCCACCAGGTGGGCGTTGACCTGGCCGGGATGTTCGAACGCCTTGCGGATGGCGTTGGCCGTGATCTCGTTGAACATCACGCGGTAGATCTGGGGGCCGCCCTCCTTCTTGCCCTCGATCTCCTCCTGGAGGTGATAGCAGATGGCTTCGCCCTCGCGGTCCGGGTCGGCCGCCAGGTAGACGGCGTCGGAGTCTTTGGCGGCCTTCTTCAACTCCTGGATCAGCTTCTTCTTGCCCTCGATGATTTCGTAGCAGGGGTGGAAATCGTGGTCGACGTCGACCGCCAGATCCTTCTTGGGCAGGTCCTTGACGTGGCCCAGGGAGGCCTTCACCTGGAAGTCCTTGCCGAGATACTTGCCGATTGTTTTCGCCTTCGCGGGCGACTCGACAATGACGAGAGATTTTCCCATATGAGTCCGTTTGGTTGTGAATCCTTAAGGCGTGGCGTCCGAATAGACGTCCTTACCACACCTTAACAAAGTTCCGGCCCGGAAGCTGCTTGACCAGTCCGAGCAGCTCCAGCTCGAACATCGCGGCGATGATCTCCGACGAAGAGCAGTTTTCCACACGTTCAAGCACTTCGTCAATGTGGGTGGTGGTATCGACGCTGAGACTGGCGAGCAGTTTTCGCGCGATTTCGTTCATCGGACCCAGCGCCAGAGGCTGCTGCGCGTCCTCGTCCGGCGTCGCGACGCCGCAGCGTACGCGCATCTCTTCCACCAGCCGCCGGCGGTCCTCGGGCAGCAATTCCTCGAGCACGTCGCTGAAGTCCTGAATAAGTTTGGCGCCTTGCTTTATCAACAGGTTGGGCCCCCAGCTCACCTTCGAAGTGATGTTGCCGGGAACCGCGAAAACCTCGCGACCCTGGTCCAATGCCAGCCGCGCGGTGATCGAGCTGCCGCTGTACTGTGCCCCCTCGACCACCACCACGCCCACGCCCATCCCGCTCACGATCCGGTTGCGGATGGGGAAGTTCTGCGGATAGGCGGGCGTGGTCATGGGGAACTCCGAGATCAGCAGCCCCTTTTCGGCCAACTCGACCGCCAGCCTGCGGTTCTCGGCCGGGTACACGACGTCGACCCCACAGCCGAATACGGCTACGGTGCCGGCGCCGGCGTCGAGCGCCCCGCGGTGCGCCGCGGTGTCGATGCCGCGCGCCATGCCGCTGGCGATGGTCAAACCGGCGCGGCCCAGGTCCGCGGCGAGGCGCTCGGCCACCGCCACGCCATAGGGAGTGGGGCGGCGCGTTCCGACCATGGCGACCATCAGCGAGCCGAGCAGTTCCGTCCGCCCGCGCGCGAACAGCACCATGGGGGGGTCGAAGATCTCCCGCAGCCGCGGCGGATAGCGCGGGTCGGTGAGCGGGATCGCGACGGCGCCCGTGGCCAGGAGCTTTTCCTGCTGCACCACGGCGTCCTCGAAAGCGCAGCCGCTGGCGACGCTGCGCGCCACCCCCGGCAGCAGCCCGGCGGCTTCCAGTTGCGAGACCGAGGCGCGGAAAACCGCCTGCGGCGTTTGAAACCGCTCAATCAGTTGGCCGGCGCGCCGGGCGCCCAGACTGGGCACCATTCTGAGCGCAAGCCAGTGCAGTTCTTCTTCGCGAGTGCAGACGGCGGCGGGCATGTCTCTGATGAATCGGTGCGGCCACCGCGATGGGATTCTCACGAAAATGCGTCAGCCTGGTATGGCCCCTTTATTTTGGGGACAGACAGGTGTGTGCGGGGACAGGCTGGTAGCCAGTCCCCCGGACACACTGGTCTGTCCCAATAAAGGGGCCATACCAGGCTGACGCATTTTTCGGGATAATGGCGGATATGGTAAACGAACTCAATCGACGAGGTTTTCTTGGGACCGGCATCGCGGCGGCTCTCGGCCAGACCATCCCGGCTCGGGGTGCCGGCAAGCACCCGCTGCCTTTCAACCCTCGAACGCACAACGCCATGCCGATGAACAACCTCGGCAAAACCGGCTACCGTGTGGGAATCCTGAGTCTTGGCGGCCAGGCGACTTTGGAGATCCCGGGCAAGGAAGCCGAATCGGAAGCGATTATCAACCGGGCCATCGACCTGGGCGTGAACTATATCGATTCCGCCGCCGGCTACGGCAAAGGCACCAGCGAGAAGCACATCGGCCTGGTGCTGAAGACCCGCCGCAAAGAGGCGTTCGTCACCAGCAAGACCTCGGACCGGACCTACGACGGTTCGATGCGCCTGCTCGACCAGACGCTCCGCAGCATGAACACCGACCACCTGGACCTGTGGCAGATTCACAACCTCCAGACCAAGAAAGAATTCGACCAGATCTTCGGCAAAGGCGGAGCCATCGAGGCCCTGGTGAAGGCCCGCGAGCAGGGGATGACCAACTTCCTCGGAGTCACCGGCCACTATGAGCCGAACGTGCTCATCGAGGCCATCAAGCGCTTCCCGTTCGACACCATCCTGATGGCGATCAACGCGGCGGACCGGCACTATCTCAGCTTCATCGAGCACCTGCTGCCGCTGGCGCAGCAGATGAAGCTGGGCACCATTTCGATGAAGGTGGCGACGCGCGGCCGCGTGCTGTCCAGTTGGACGCCGCCGCCGTTGGAGCAGCAACCGGAGCGGCTGCGGACTGCTCTGCCCGGCACGCTGACGATTCAGGAAGCGCTGTCCTACAACCTCTCGCTGCCCGTCTCGACCACCATCATCGGCGTCGACACGGTAGCCCAGATCGAGCAGAACGTGGCGTTCGCCTCGACGTTCATGCCGCTGAGCGAAGCCGAAAAGCGCGACCTCGAAAAGCGCACGCTGCCCATCGTCCGCCAGGCGCTCTACTTCCGGCGCTGGGACCTGGGGGCCTGAAAACCCGGCGTCCGCTCCCTCAGAAGCTGTAAAAGAATCCTGGGGGACACGCCTGTGGGCGCTCCAAAGCGTTGTTTCCGTGAAGCCAGCCCGGAGTGTCCCCGGATTCTTTTACAGCTTCTCACGGTAGCGGCTCAGATCCGGCTTCCGAGCCGCGACCGTGAGGGAGCGGACGTGTTTAATAGGGCCAGGGGGTGCCGTCGCGGCGGCGGATGGCGGGCCGCAGGCGGCGCAGGTACGGATATTTCTTCGCCGCCGCTTCGTTCACGTCGATGCCGAGCCCGGGCTGGTCGCCGACATCCACGTAGCCGTCGGCGAATGTCGGAATCGCCGAGAACACCTCGCGGATGGGGTTGCCCCAGCCGGTCGCGTATTCCTGAATGCCGAAGTTCGGAACCGACAGGCTGACGTGCGCGTTGGCCATGTGGGTGATGGGCGAGATGTTGCCCGGGCCGTGCCAGGCCGTGAGGATGCCGTAGGGCTCGCACATGGTCGCTACTTTCTTGCCCGTGGTGACGCCGCCGACGTGCGCCAGGTCGTGCCGCACGTAGTCGATCAGGTGCTCCGTGATCAGGTTTAGCCCGTCCCACTGGCCGGTGAAAATCTCGCCCATGGCCAGCGGCGTCGAGGATTGCTGCCGGATGATGCGGAACGTGTCGAGGTTCTCCGGCCGCAGGAGGTCCTCCAGGAAGAACAGGCCGTAGGGCTCGAGCGCCTTGGCCAGCACGATGGCCTGGCTGGGGGTCACGCGCTCGTGAACGTCGTGCAGCAGGTCGATGTCCTCGCCGACGGTCTTGCGCAGGTGCTCGAAGAGCTTGGGCAAGGTGCGGACGTAGGGGCCAGGCTCCCAGATCTCCGTCGGCGCCACGCCCTCGGCGTGCGCCTGGGCCGTGGCGGCTCGCTGCCGGTCGCTCTGGGGCACGGCGTAGCCGGATTCAAGGCCCGGCGCCGACACCTGCACCTTGATCACCTTGTAGCCGCGGGCCATCAGGCGCCGCACGCCCTCTTCCACTTCCTGGTAGTTGCGTCCGCCGGCGCTGGTGTAAGTGAGCAGCTTATCCCGGACCCGGCCGCCCAACAGCTCGTAAACCGGCAGCCCGGCCACCTTGCCCTTGATGTCCCACAGCGCCATGTCGACGCCGCTGATGGCCGACATGTGCACCGAGCCCGACCGGTAGTAGGGCAGGAAAAACAGCGTCTGCCAGAGGTCCTCGATTCGCATCGGATCGCGCCCCAGCATGCCCGGCGTGAGGTGCTCTTCCAGAAACTTGGCAACCCCGAGTTCGCTGCCCGTGCAGGTGGCGTCACCCCAACCGTACAGGCCCGGTTCGCTGGTCAGGATCTTCACCAGGACGTAGTTGCCGTTGGTGGTCTGCCCGGGGTTGGTGACAAGAACCTGAACGCTTGTGATTTTGAGGTTCTTGGGGGCGGCGGCGGGCAGTTGAGTGCCGGCCGCCGCCAAAGAGGCGAGAAAGTGACGTCGATTCATTGGACCCTCCAGGGGAACGTGGGGACAGACGGGACGTTCCCCGGGCACGTCCCGTCTGTCCCCACGTTCCCAAGCTCCACAGCCGGTCGTGCGCGCGCTCCATG
>JAUYBU010000055.1 GCA_030693045.1 Bryobacterales bacterium
CTCGGACGAAACAACGATCCGCCTCCCGGTCATCAACTGATCTGGCAGGGCTACGCCGCATTGCGTTTGATGGCGATGGGGTTCGCGCTGAGCGATGCGTCACTCTCCCGCGTCACTTCTGGGTAATGGGCAGGGCTAGCCTCGATTTCCACGGTACTTTGGTGACCTAACATTTTGGTCGGTGGCAGGCAGTTTCAGGCGAAGCGAATGAGGAGTTTCTTGTTGCCGAACCAAGGCATGGGCGCGGGTTTGTCGGCTAGGCCGGAAGCCACCAGGAAAGGGTTGTGGGCGCGCTTGTCGAGGGTCACGACCACGTGCTCCGCTTGGACCTCGACCTTACCGGAGAGATCCAGCAGGTTGCGGAAGATGGTCTTCGGTTGCGCCCGCTCGTACTCTCTGCCGATCCGGCGGGCCATGAGCCGGTAAAGGGAACCGGCCATGAGCGTGAGTTGCAGGTCGAAGTCCACCTTCAGGCCGACCATCGAGGACAACGCATCCATGTGAAAGAACTGGATCGATTCCGAGATATTGTTTTCAATCAGCATGCGCTGCGCGTAGCGCGTCACCAGTGTCGCGGGGCTGAGCTTGAGGTGATTGGTTATCAGCACGGTGGGTTCTTCGTGCCCCAGATCGATCACCGTCAACTGCCGCAGCAGGCCGTCATAGCCATCGAGGGCGACCATCTCGTCCAGCACGCGGGGAGTGCGGTAAATCCGGGTCAACGAGTCCAGCGTGATGCGCTGCCAGGCGGAAGCGGGACGGCTGTGGATTTCCGCCAGCATCTTGCGCGAGCGGCGGCGCAAGGTAATGAAGCCGATGTCCTGCTGGTTTAACTTGGACAGGTTCTTATGCGTGGTGAGTTGGGAATCGAAGATCAGTTCCGCCGGCAGTTTCCCGGTGTGACGTTTCCAGAACTCGATGAAGCGCAGAATCTCATCCGCCTGCCCGGCTTTCGGAATGCCGGCGCTGGCATAGCGAAACACGCGCTGCTCGGCATCGCGAGCCAGGAAGACCAGAATGCCCTGCTGGCGGCGGCTGCGGCTGGAGACATAGTGCTTTTCCAGCGGCTCGGTGGCGGTGTTGGCCGGCACGGTGTGGAAGTCCAAATCCAGCGAGGTCCCGTGCGGCAGGCCGGCTCCTTCGACCTGCTCGAACCAGGCGTCCATCAGCCGCAGATTGGCGCGGTGGTCCATCCGTGAGCTGTAGGCGGCCAGGTAACTCCGTTTGGGAACGACATTGAGCCCGGCAAACAGGGCGATGGCCGGGTCAAAGACCAAGTCCATGACGTGGCTCTTGCGCTCGGTCCCCAGGAGTTTGAGTGCCAACAAACTGCGCACTGCCTGCTCGGCGGGGATCATTTTCGAGCCAGGCAAACGGCCGGCTTCGACCACCCGCTGGAGGTCGATGCCCTCCAGCAACGGCACAAATAGGAACAGGCCGGCGGCGGCGGTACGAAACGAGCGCGGCGACAGATCCAGGCGGCGCACATCGGCGACCTCGGCTGTCTCCGCTTTGATCGCGGTCGGGCGTTCCTCATCCCGGCGACGAGGCAGGCGGGCGAAACCCTCCTCGCGCAGCAGCAGGGTGAGGGCATTGATGCTGATGCTGCGATCGGTCTCGGAGAGTTCCCGCTGGATGTCATAAACCGAGAGGTTTCGCTTGCGCATGGCCACCACGAGTTCGCGGACCGGATCGCGGGCGGGGGCGGGGCGGGCGCCGCGCGGCAGGGGGCGGAAGAAGAGAGAGCGTTTTTCGGGGTCATGGCGGAACTGGTGGCAGAGCACGCGGAAACTGCCGGGGGAATAGCCGAAGCGCTGGGCGGCTTCCGCGGACGGGAGTTCTTCGACGAAGAAGGCGCGCAAGGCTTCGTACTGGCGGTGGAGCGGTTCATGTGGCGAGAGGAAGAAGGCGGTGGCCTGGGAATCTGTTATATCTATCTCAGGACTGGAGTCCATATACACACACTGCTACTAAAACACACTAAAGTCAATATGTTAAAACGCGGAAATGCTGTTTTGTAGGCATTAATACGCATTTTAACGACAAAGTGGCCCGCGAGTGCGGCAAGGACCGATTTAGAAGTAAAAAATAGGACCAAAAATGTTTCAGGACTGCCTATAGCTAACAACGTTCTCCACCGAAACAGCGAATGGCGCAATGTTGCCAAGAACGTGTCCTGATTCCGGACCTGCGAAACGACACGTGGAAATCGAGGCTAGCACCCACCGAGTTGATCCTGCTCGCCTTCGGGCTGTACGCTCACGACTGGGGCATGGCAGTCGGCGAGGCGGAGCGGCAGAGCCTATTTCATAACGGCCCCAGACAGGGTTTCGTACTCCTACCAGACGAACCATCGGCCGCTCTGGACTTCGTGTCGGACGCTGGTTTGATGGGGATCTCGGACGATGCTGCCTGGCGGAACTACCTTAGGCACACCCATGGACTTCGCAGCGGCGCCCGGCTCCGCCACCACTTTGAGCCTTTGAGCTCCGTGTTTGCTGACGCCGTCGCGCGAGTTGCCGAGGGCCACACCCTCGAACTCCGCGAACTCCGCGACCCGGACCGTTACCCCATCGCCCACTCAGTATTCGGTGATAAAGTTAACATCGCTGGACTCACTGCCTACGTCCGAATAGTCGACCTCCTCGACATTGGAGACGACCGCACTCCTTACGCGCTTTGGGAGTTTGTGGCGCCGCTGAATCCGCTCTCTCGTCTGGAGTGGCAAAAGCACCGCGCGCTCTCGCCCATATCGGTGACGGATGGTCCCACGATACGGCAGATCGTTATCTCTGGCCGCACAAATGACGCCGCAGTATTCACCGCTCTTGCTGACCTTCAATCGTGGGTTGATGGTCAGTTTGCCGAGGCAATCGCGCTGTTGCGAATGATGCCGCCTAATTACCATCCCGACCTCGATTCGCGCATCAGTTGGAAGATTGAAGCGGTCGGCTTCAAGCCGCTGCTTGTCAAGTTCGATCTTGAGAGGACCGAGGTGCTCGGCCTGCTTAGTACCGAGCTATACAGGCACGATCCCCTCGCATTTCTTCGCGAACTGCTCCAGAACAGCGTAGATGCGATAGATACGCGAGCAGCATTATTAAGAGGGCATGGCTCGGAGCTGAAGGGCCATATCCGACTCAAGCTTCGCTCGACGGAGACCAACCTGGTTGTCGAGTGGAGCGATAACGGAATTGGGATGGACGAGAACGTCGTCTCCTCCTACTTTGCCACTGTCGGCCGGAGTTGGTATAAGAGCACAGACGCGCGTAGGTTGTCAGGGATTGAGGCAATCTCGCATTTCGGGATAGGCATTCTCAGCTGCTTTACGGTGAGCCGTCATTTGACAGTCACAACCCGCAAGGACCCGATCGCTGGGAATTCGGGATCAGCAGGCTTGGTTGTGGAGATCCCTGCACGAGACAGTCACTTTCGGATCCAACCTGTCCCAAACCTGCCAATCGGGACCACGCTTCGCCTGGAAATCCTGCCGCAGCTGACCGCTGCAGTTTCGAAACAGTCCGTCTGCATGGCGTTGGCTCGCATTTGCCGGTATGTTCGCCACTCAGTCACAGTTGATTCCGATGGCGTGGTTCTCAGCTTAGGTCTGGATGCCACCTGCCATGATGACTCGAGTCTCTCAATTCGGCCAATGCGCGGTGATGCTGCGGGGGTTCTTCGCGCAGCCGCTACGCTCGTCGATTTTGCTTTTGGAGATCCATCTGGCGACCTACACGGCCATTACTCAGCTCTCATCCCGACGTACCCAATGGACATCACAAAGACTGGCGACCATCGAGTATGGCGTGTCGGAACCACGCGCGTTGACTTTGATGACATTGTCGTAAATACCGAACAAGCTGTCTTCACTAAAGGCGTCCAGGTTGGCCGGGTCGCGGGCCTGTCCGCCAGGCACGCAGATGTTTCGGTAGGCGGGAGGGGGACTCAATGGATCGAGCCTAAGGTACTGTTGAACGTGAGGCGACCCTCTTTGCTGCAATTCAACCTCGACCGCTCCGAGGCGCGCTTCAGGTCCGGGACGTGGAACGCGGCGATGTGGCAGGAAATTGCGAGAACGCTAAGGGCGCGCGCATACCCTACGCCGGTGGCCACCGCCGCTGATGCCGCTCTGGTGCTCGGGGCGTGCGCGCTGTTTGGCGGGATTCCCGACGCAGGACTCGATAAGCTCCTCGAAGAGCATGAGACACCGCTACTCGTTCTCAGGTCGGGAGGGGGAGTGGCATGGCGATTCCTAAAGGACTTCGCCCGCGGTGAGGAGTATTGTGAAGCTCCATTCGAATTGGGGTATGCGTGGCACAGGGCCTTTGGCGAGATTGGGAACAGCTCAGTCCTCGCTGGATGGGAGGGAGAGGACATGCTGTTTCCGTTAGAGCACTCCGATCCAGATAACTACCCTTATCTATGGACCGTGTTTTCGTTCGCTAATCGAGTGCTGGCGAGACTCGGCTGGCAGGCGGTGGCACTCTTGTTGGTCAGCCCCTCGCGGGCCGAATCCGTGCCGCTCGCTTGCCGAGTGTGGCGGAAGCTCAAGCGGGATGGAACCCGCTCGCCCGAGAACGAAGAGGCAGCGGCACCCGACTGGACGGTTCTGAAGCGGTTATACAGGCAGGCGCCTGAAATCCTGGAGTTTCCTGCAACTGCGGAAAGGTATGCGGCAATCGGGAGCCGGTATTGGAACGGTGGACATCCAAAGGTGGCGATTATAGTCCGAACCATTGGAAGTCTACTGGAGCGGGACCGCGCTGGGATGTTGGCCTCTGACAGATCTCGCGTTGTTAGATATCTCACGAGCGACGAGTTTTGTGACTATATCGTACCTTCCCGTATGTCCGGCGCAACGCTTGCGATTGAGCTTCCCAACCGTCTGTTGGATATCGCTGAAGAGGAGGGATTGTCGTGCTCGGAGCGGCTCGCTCCAGGTGACTTCTTGCCGGGCACGGTTGAAGGCTACGGTAATCCCTACCGCTACGACCTTCGGGGCTGGGAGCGACGCGGTACGAAGCTTGGGCGACCGTTGGTCTCGCAAGCCTAGCCCTACTTTCGCACATTTGAGCGGTTGAGCAAGGAGAGTAGGCTGTTCCGGCCTTCTGAGACGCATGTTTCGCTTGACAACCAAGTCAAATCGTGCCTAGATGAAAGAATGAACATCTTTGAACGCGAAGTGGGAGGGCGGCGGTACCGCGTCGCTTCCCAGTCGGTGTGGGATGCCGCCCGGCAGCGGCCCTTTGCGCGGCAGGCTGTGTTGGGTCCTGCCGATCCCCCGCCGGTGGCCGACTTGGG
>JAUYBU010000168.1 GCA_030693045.1 Bryobacterales bacterium
CGTTAGGTAAGGCTCAGGATACCAAAATCGCTCCTGATGGCCGCCGCTTCGCCTCTTGGCCCACGTTTCGCGAGGGAGAATGCGCCGGATTCAGGTATGAGTTGCCCTTTGGCAACCGTAAACGCTGGGGCAGTTCGGCCAATGCCGCGCTTTCCAGGGTGATCAGCGGGTGGCAGGTGCAGGGGATCTACACCGGACAGACTGGACAAGCCCTGGGCTTCGGCAACTCGATTTTCACCGGTAACCTGAAGGACATCCCGCTTCCCAGGAACCAGCGCAACAACGACCACTGGTTCAACATCAACGCGGGCTTTGAACGCAGCAGTGCGAGGCAGCTTGGTTCGAATATCCGGACCATGCCCTCGCGGTTCACCGGCATTCGTGGAGACGGCCCGAATAACTGGGACTTGTCGCTCTTCAAGAACATCTCCGTCACGGAAGGGGTACGGTTCCAGCTCCGCGCGGAGGCGATCAACGCCCTCAATCACCCGCAGTTCTGGGCGCCTAACACCAACGTGACCAGCAGCGCCTTCGGAAAGATCGAAGGAGAGTTTGCGTGGCCGCGGGTGATTCAATTTGGTCTGAAAGTGCTGTTTTGAAGGGCCCTGGCGCGGGGACCGGTCCGCTTGGCAGCCCGTGGTGGAAGCCGTTCCAACTCGGGGGACGCAGGCGAAACCGCCTGCGTGACGCGGAGAATCGGACACTTGGCGCACCGTGGGGCAGTCCGTTTGGCCTGCAGGTCTTTCGCCACGGGCTTTTAGAGCGCACATCCGTTACGTAAGGTTCGATTAAGTGGCCGGTATCCGCTCCGCCGGGACGGAGAGTGAGTGTGCCCGTTGGCCGGAGGCCGGAGAGGTTAGCGGCGGCGCGGCGGACGATGTGTACAGGCGGACTTGGAGTTAGCGGAACGAGTAAGTTGGACTGGAGGGCATGAATGAATGTAGGGTTTATTGGACTTGGAGCCATGGGGCTCCCTATGGCCAAGCGGGTGATCGGCGCGGGCCATCAACTCCGTACTACCTTCCATCGAAACCGGGCCCCGGCGGAGGAACTCGCGGCACTGGGCGCACGCGTGCTGTCAACACCGGCGGAAGTCGCGCGCGAAAGCGAAGCCGTCATCACGATCCTGCCCGCGGACGCCGAGCTGAAGCAGGCTGTTCTCGGCGCGAACGGCGTTCTGGAAGGCTTTGCGGCAGGCAAGGTTCTGATCGAGATGACGACCGCGACGGCGTTCACCGTGAGGGAAGTGGAAGCGGCCCTGGCCGGAGTCGGAGGACGCGTCCTGGACGCGCCCGTGAGTGGCGGCACCCCGGCGGCGGCCAACGGCACCTTGACGATCATCGTCGGCGGGGACGCCGACCTGCTCGAACAGTGCCGTCCCCTGCTCGAGAGCATGGGCAAGTCCATCCCCCACGTCGGCGCGGTCGGCCAGGGGAAAGTGGTGAAGATCGTCAACCAGGTCCTGGCGGCCACACACCTGCTGGCCATGGCCGAGGCGCTGGCCCTGGGGATCAAGTGCGGCGGGGACCCCAAGGTGATCTACGAAGTTCTGAAAACGTCGTCGGGCTACTCCAAGATGATGGACCTGAGGCTGCCTGGGTTCCTGTTCAACGGCGCCTTCCAGCCAGGCTTCAAGCTCGACCTGATGAAGAAAGACCTGAACCTGGCGGTCGATTCGGCGCAGGCTCTGGCGATCCCGTTGGCCTTCGGCAGCCTGGCGGCGCAGATCTTCGCGGCGGCCAGCACCGCGGGCAGAGGAGGAGAAGATTTCTCGGCTGCCGCCGATTTCCTGGCCGGCCTCGCGGGCGCCAGGCTCGACGGCGGGCGGCAAAGGAGCGCGGAATGAGCGAGCAGCTCACTCACATCTCTCCCGAACTCATTAAAACGCTTTCGACTCTCGATGCGGCGACACTGTTCGAGGCCGCCGGCCAGAAGGGCATGATCGATCCCGCGATCCGTCCCGCCTGGCCCGGTGCCTGTCTCTGCGGCCCGGCGGTAACGGTCCTTTGTCCCCCGGGCGACAACCTCATGCTGCACCACGCGGTGACGCTGGCCAGGCGCGGCGACGTGCTGGTGGCTGCGATCCATAACTTCGTGCTGGCCGGCGCCTGGGGCGAGATCCTCACGGTGGCCGCGCAGGCCCGCGGGATCGCCGGCCTGGTAATCGACGGAGCCGTCCGCGACACCGGCGCCATCGCCCCGCGCGGTTTCCCGATCTTCAGCCGCGGCCTGGCGATCGGGAGCTGCACCAAGGAACGCTTCGGCAAGATCAACCAGCCGCTGATCGTCGGCGGCGTCCTGGTCCGGCCGGGCGACATTGTCGTCGCCGACGTCGATGGCGTGGTCATCATCGAGCGGGAACAGGCCGCCAAAGTCTGCGAGGCGGCCGGACAGCGGCGCCAGCGCGAGCAGGTTCTCATGGAACAGTTGCGGGCGGGCAAAACCACGATTGAGCTTTTGGGGCTGCCTCCCGTGCGCGCGGGGGAGTGGCAGGGTGCCTGAGGCGGCCGGGACACCGCGCTTCGCATCACGCGAGCCGCCGGCCCGCGGTTGCGGAGTCCTCGAAGCGTCAGGCGCGCCCGCCGCGGACGCCCGGGAAGTCGCCGCCCGCTTGCCCCGCGTCGGCCCGCCGGCCGGGGACGCGCGGGAAGTCGCCGCCTGCTTGCCCCGCGCCGGCCACCGCCCTGGCGGACGGCGGCAACGGACTGGGCCTGGTCGTGGGCGGCCGCGCCATCGAGAAGGCCCTCGAACTGGTGGAGACCAACTCCCCCCAGCGCTGGCGGCAACAGGAGCGATAGATGAGCATGGATAGCAGTTTCCGTTTTCTTCCAATTCCTACTGAAATCCAGTTTGGCTGCGGCATACTCTCGAGCTTGCCGGAGAGAATCCGCGGCCTGGGCTGTAAGAAAGCGCTCGTGGTCACGGACCCCGGGATGCGGGCAGCCGGGGCTGTTGCGCGCGTCGAGGCGCTGCTGTCGGCCGCCGGAATCGGCTTCGCCGTTTACGATTCGGTCACCCCGGACTCGGGAAGCAACCTGATCATGGAGGCCGCGGGGCTCTTGAAGCACACCGGCGCGGACGTGGTCGTCGGCCTGGGAGGCGGCAGCGCGCTGGATACCTCCAAGGCCGTAGCGGCCATGGCCACCAACCCCGGCGCCATCCTGGATTACACCGGGCTCGACAAACTGATCTGCAAACCTCTTCCGGTCGTGGCCATCCCGACCGCGTCCGGTACCGGCAGCGAAGTGACCTTCTGGTCGGTCTTCATCGACGACCGGACCAACCTGAAGGTCGCGGCGGGCGGCGTTCTGCTGTTTCCGGCCATCGCGCTGTGCGACCCGGAGCTGACCCTTACCCTGCCGCCGTCGGCCACGGCCGCTACCGGGATGGACGCCCTGGGGCACGCCGTCGAGTGCTACACCAATACTGCCTGCCAGCCGATCTCGGCCGCGCTGGCGCTGAAGGCGATCGAGCTGATCGGGCAGCACCTGCGCACCGCCGTGCTGAACGGGAAGGATCCGGAATCCCGCTATGGGATGATGCTGGCAAGCACCATGGCGGGCATCGCCATGAACTCGACCCGGCTGGGGCTGGCGCACGCCCTGGCCATGCCGCTCGGGAGCTACACGATTCGCATCCCGCACGGCCTCGCGATCGCAATCACCCTGCCGGTGGTCATGAAGTTCAACCATGCGTCACGGTTCGAGCGTTACGCCGAGGTGGCCCGCGCGCTTGGCGAACATGTGCACCGGCTCCCGTTGCGGGATGCCGCCGCGTGTTCCTTCGCCGCGGTGAAGAAACTGTCCGCCGACATCGGCATCCCGGCCCGGCTGAGCGACGTCGGCCTGCGCGAGGAACACATCGACGACGTAGCGGCCGAGGCCATCAAGAGCGGAAACGTCGCGGTCAACCCGCGGCGGACCACGGTCGAGGACCTGCGGGCCATTTTGAGGGATGCACTGTGAGCGCCATGGAACGGTACGATAACTTCATCGACGGTAAGTGGCAGGCCCCCGCGGGCGGCCGTCACTATCCCATCTTTAATCCCGCCAAGCCCTCGGAGTCGCTCGGCGAATTCCCGCTTTCCTCCGCTGGCGACGTGGACGCGGCGGTCTCGGCCGCGGCCGGTGCGGCCTCGTCCTGGGCCGCCGTCCCGGGGCCGCAGCGCGGTCAGATGTTGTCACGCTTCGCCCAGTTGCTTGACGACAACAAGGCCGAACTGGCCCGCATTGTGACGCTGGAAATGGGCAAGCCGCTCGGCGAAGCCGCTGGCGAAGTGGGCCGTGCCGCCACCGAAGCGCGTTTCGCCGCCGGTGAGGCCAGCCGCCTCGACGGGCATACTTTTGTGAGCGAGCGTCCAGGCTTCACCTGCTCCACGGTTCTGGAACCATTGGGTGTTGTGGCGGCCATTTCTCCGTGGAACTTTCCAGTGGTCAGCCCCGTC
This sequence comes from Bryobacterales bacterium, assembly GCA_030693045.1. Lineage (GTDB taxonomy): Bacteria > Acidobacteriota > Terriglobia > Bryobacterales > Bryobacteraceae > JACQZT01. The sequence continues at coordinate 4,445 of JAUYBU010000168.1, forward strand.
CGGAAGATCGCGCCCGCGCTGGCATGTGGCGACACCGTGGTTTTCAAGCCCGCCTCGATTACCCCCTGGTCGGCCGTCTATGTCGTGAAGCTGCTCGAGAAAGCCGGATTCCCAGCCGGCGTGGTGAACCTGGTGATCGGCCGGGGAAGCGAAGTCGGCGACCGCATCGTGGACGATCCGCGCGTGGGTGGCATCACTTTTACCGGCTCGACCGCGGTCGGTATTCCTCTCAGCGAGCGCGCCGCCCGCCGCATGGCCAAAGTGCAGCTTGAGCTGGGCGGCAAGAACCCCGCCGTGGTCGTGGATTTCGACGATCTGGAGCTTGCCGCCCGGGAGATCGTCAGCGCCGCGCTCCAGTGCAGCGGCCAGCGCTGCACCGCCCTGAGCCGGGTCATCGTCACGGCGGACCAGGCGGACGCCCTGGTGGAGAAGCTGCTGGAACAGATCCATGGCATCCAGGTCGGCGACGGGTTGGATGCGAAGACCACCATGGGGCCGCTTTCGAGCAAGAACCAGTTGGCCACTGTCGAGAGCTACGTCCAGCGCGGCCTGGAGACCGGCGCGAAGCTGCTGGCGGGAGGCCGCCGTCTGGTCGACGATCCCGATCGCAATGGCTACTTCTATGCGCCGACCCTGTTCGACAACGTGACCGCCGATTCGCCTCTCGCGCTCGAGGAGATCTTCGGCCCGGTGCTGCCCGTGATCCGGGTCGGCGGGTTCGACGAAGCGGTGAAGGTCGCCAACGGCACGCGCTACGGCCTCGCCGCGGCGCTGTTCACGCGGCACATGAAGATGGCGCACGTGTTCGCGCGCTCGGTTCGGGCGGGAATGATCCATATCAACCACGGCACCGCGAGCCAGGCGCACGTTCCATTCGGAGGAGTGAAGGACTCCGGCTTGGGCGCCTATTCCATCGGGCACACCGCGAAGGATTTTTATACCAACGTCAAGGCAGTCTACGTGAAATGGGAATAACTCGAAACGTCTTGGCACATCTGTCGCTCGCGCCGCTTGAAGAACCTGTTCAGCGGTCCGAGGTGGTCTACAACGCGCTGCTGGACAGCATGATTCGGGGGGAACTGGCGTGGGGCGCGCAACTCAACGCCGACACCATCGCCCAGCAACTCAAAGTCAGCGCTACCCCGGTGCGGGACGCGCTCAATTGCCTCGAGAAGGACGGGCTGGTCGTTAAGCTCCCGTATCAAGGGTGGTTCGTACGCCGCTTCCAGGAGCAGGAGATTCGCGACGTTTACGAAATGCGGGCGGGCTTGGAATGTTTCAGCGTCCGCCTAGCCTGCCAGCGGATCGCCCCGGAGGAGATCGCGCGGCTGCACGCGACCCAATCGGCTGGAGAAGCGGCCCTGCGGCGTCAGGATCTGGATGCCTACCGGCTCTGCAACCAGGAACTGCACGCCACCATCATGCTGGCTGCCAGGAACGCGGAGCTGGCGCAAGTCGCGACGCAGGCTTCCCTCAAGACCCAGATGCTCAGCGCTAAGACCATCCGCCTGGCCGGACGGCCTTCTCATGCTGTGCGAGAGCACGGCCAACTCATAGAACTGATCGCGAAGCGTGACGCTCAAACCGCTCAGGAACTCATGGAACGGCACATCCTGAGCGCGATGGAAGACATCTTACACCATGGACTCAGGTAAAGGCGCCGCGCGCCCCAACGCCGCCGCGGCAGTGACTCCCGCCGGAGCGGGATCGTCCCGCAAGCGGTTCATGGTTGTCGCGGGCGTCTTCGCCCTTTCCTGGATCCTTTACATCGACCGCGCGGCCATCTCCTCGGCCAAGGGGCCGATCGCTTCGGAACTGGGTCTTTCGGACCAGGCCATGGGCCTGGTGTTCAGCGCCTTCGTGCTGGGCTACGCGCTGATGCAGATCCCGGCGGGCCGGTTCGCCGACCGGTGGGGGCCTCGCATCGCGCTCGCGGCCATGGTCGCGTCGTGGAGCCTGTTCACGTTCCTGACGGGGACGATCTCGAGTCTCGGCGTCCTTCTCGTCGTCCGGTTCCTCTTCGGCGTCGCGGAGGCCGGTGCGTTCCCCGGGTCGGCCCGCGCCTTCTACAACTGGCTGCCCCCGGGCGAGCGTGGCATCGCCAACGGGATTCTGTTCTCGGGCGCCATGATCGGCGGCGGCGTCTCGTTTCCGATCTGTGCCTGGCTGCTCGGAGCGAGCGGCTGGCGAACGACATTCTACCTTCTGGCCATCCCCGGCTTTCTGTGGGCCTTGCTCTGGTTTGTCTTCTTCCGCGACCACCCGGCCCGGCCCGTGGTCCAGGAGGTTTCCGGCAGCGCTGCCGGCATGAGCTTCGGACAGGTGTTCCGCTCCGGGCCGATGGCTCTGGCGATGATCCAGTACTTCGTCGGGAACTTCACGTTTTACATCGGCGTGACCTGGATGCTCCCCTACCTGACCGAGCATTTCAAGTTGTCCGCGACGGAAGCCGCGAATTATGCCACGGCGCCGCTCATCTGTGGGGCCGTAGCGAATTGGACCGCCGGCTTCATCGTGGATGCCCTCTACCGCTCCGGCCATCGGGCCTGGTCGCGGCGCCTGCCCGGCGTCTGCGGCTTCCTGGTTGCGGCCTGCGGCATCTACTCGGTGTCCCTGGCGACGAGCCCGCTGGCCGCGGTGGTGGGGTTCGCCGTTGCCATCACCGGCGTGGAATTGACGATCAGCCCGAGCTGGGCTTTCTGCCTGGATATCGGCGGGAAGAGTTCGGGAGGCGTGACCGGGGCGATGAACATGGTCGGGAATCTGGGCGGGTTCGTGAGTTCGAACGCGTTTCCCTTACTGAACCGGCTGACCGGCAGCGCGAACACCTATTTCTACACCGCGGCGCTGCTGAACCTGGTGGGAGTGGCCTGCTGGATATGGATGAAGCCGAGGGCGGCGCGGAGCCGGCGGAGCCAGACAAACGGATCCGCCCCGAGAGCAAACAGTGAGTGACCTGGGCGCCCGCGGCGTTCTCGTCATCCGACTCACCCGCCCGACGATCTCCGGTTTAAGGCTTCGAAGGTGCCGGGCGCGCACGCGCACCGCTTCAGACACACCCTGGCGACGGGCCTGCTCGGAATGGGCGCCACCGAACAGGATGTGGCCGACATCCTGGGGAACAGTCCAGCCATCGTGAGGAAGCACTACGGAAAGTGGTCGCCGGCGCGGCAGAAACGGATTGACAACCTGATGCACGCCGCCAATTCCTGCACATTTCCTGTACGGCAAGAAAAAAGGCCTGTAACCAATTGAGCTTACAGGCCCAAATCTGGTGCGGAGAGGGGGACTTGAACCCCCACGCCCTTTCGAGCGCTAGCACCTCAAGCTAGTGCGTCTGCCAATTCCGCCACCTCCGCGTGGAACCTGGTTACTTCTTCTGCTGGGGCGCCGCTGGCTGGGCCGGTTGCGGCTGACCCGGCTTCGGCTGACCCGGCGCCGGCGGCGGCGGCAACTGCAGCGGAACGGTCTGTTGTATCTTGCCGTCATCGGAGGTGTAGGTCACCGATGGCGGACCGCCGCCCGGCGCCTGAGCCGGACTCGGACCCTGCTTCTGCTGCGCCGGCTTGGACAGCTTGCCGGCTTCCCGCTCCAGCACCGTGGAACTGGTCCCCGCCGAGCGCGTCGCCAAGATCGCCAGCGACATCGACGTCACCATGAACATCGCCGCGGCCAGCGTGGTCGCCTTGGACAGCACCGTTGCCGACCCGCGCGGGCCGAACGCCGTCTGCGAACCCATGCCGCCGAACGCTCCCGCCAGATCCGCGGCCTTGCCACTCTGCAACAAAACCACAATCACCAGAAAAAGACAGACGATGATGTGGATAATCGTAAAGAGAATAATCATGATTGCCTGACGAGGGACGGACGACACCCCCTGGGGGCGTTGTCCACCTCAATTTCAGTATAGGAGACGCGTTCGGGAAGGTCAACCGGCGCGCCCCGCACTTGCGCCGGTCCCGCGCGGCGTGGTGTGATACATTTCTAATGGCCACCCAGAAGCCAGCACCTGCGCCCGCCGGTCCGAAGCCCACCCGCGCGCGTCATTTAGTCATCGTCTTTGCCGTCACGCTCGCCATCGTAACCTATGTCGACCGGGTGGCCATTTCACAAGCCGCGCCCCTGATCAGCCGCGATCTGGGGCTGAGCCCGGTCCAGATGGGCTACGCTTTCGCGGCGTTCGCCTGGGCCTACGCGCTGTTCGAAGTCCCCGGCGGGTGGCTGGGCGATTGGATGGGACCGCGCCGCGTGCTGATGCGCATCGTCATCTGGTGGTCGTTCTTCACCGCCGCCACCGGCTGGGTCTGGAGCCATTTCTCGCTGATCGTGACGCGGTTTCTTTTCGGCGCGGGCGAAGCCGGTTGCTTTCCGAACCTGACGAAATCCTTCACCACCTGGCTGCCCCGGGACGAGCGCGTGCGCGCGCAGGGCATCATGTGGCTCAGCGCGCGGTGGGGCGGCGCGTTCACGCCGCTGTTGGTGGTCTGGGTGCTCAGTTACATGAGCTGGCGCCGCGCCTTCGAGGTGTTCGGCGGGCTGGGCGTGATTTGGGCGGTGTTTTTCTACCTCTGGTACCGCGACAACCCGCGCGATCACAAGAGCGTGAACGCGGCCGAACTGGCGATGCTCGACGGCGCCGACAGGACCGCTTCGGGCCACGGCGACGTCCCCTGGGCGCGCTTCCTCAAGTCCCGCACCATCTGGATGTTGTGGCTCCAGTACTTCGCTCTCTCCTGGGGCTGGTATTTCTACATCACCTGGCTGCCGACGTATCTGCGGGAGGCGCGAGGCGTCGAACTCCAGGTCAGCGCCGTGCTCGCGGGGCTGCCGCTTTTCCTGGGCGGCATTGGTTCCTTGTTCTGTGGCACCGTGCTCCCGCTGGTTGCGCGCATCACCGGCGATGTTGGCCGGGCGCGCCGCTGGATGAGCTGTATCGGCTTCGCCGGCGCCGCCACCATGCTGGTGGTCTCCAGCCGCATGGCCGATCCCGTCTGGGCCATGGTGGCGATGGGCTTCTCGAGTTTCTGCAACGACCTGGTGATGCCCCCCGCCTGGGCCGCCTGCATGGACGTCGGCGGCAAGTACGCCGGCACCTTGGCCGGCTCCATGAACATGTTTGGCAACTTCGCCGGCGGCCTGGCGCCGGTGGCCGTCGGCTACATCCTGAAGTTCACCAACCAGGATTGGAACATGACCCTGCTGATCTCGGCCGCGGTCTACTTCGCCGGCACCTTCTGCTGGATGTTTCTCGATCCGGTAACGCCGCTGGACGAGCCCGCCCCCGGAAGAGCCTGAGCGCCGCCACTCCGCGGCAGAAGCTGAGTGTCGCGGATCCGTGGCACGCTTCCGTGGCGCGCTTTCGAGCCGGTAGAGGAGGAGAGAGGGCGACGCGAATAGCGCGACCCACTCCCCCCTCGTCGAACCGGAGATGCAGATTTCCCGCGTCCGGCTGTCCTGAAAACTCTCGCCTCAGGCATGCACAAGTTCCGAAAGACGGCGCGACCCCAACCGCGCCAGATGCCGCAACCAGGACTCTCCTTGCCGAGGCCGGCACGGCCGTTGCCTGGGGCGGCGCAGATGCCCCTGAACATGGCGCTCGATCTCACAGTGGGCACTCGTGGTGTACCCAAGGGAAAGGTAGTTCGCCCACCCTCTCAGATGCCGATTCAGCTCTCCAATCAGAACCGGGATCGGCTTGAAACACTGGTCATTTCGTGCAGCTTCTCCCGCTTCCGTTGGACCGCCTTCTTCTTCGACGGAAACACATTCAGGAATTCCCGACCTCGTCCTTTCAGATCGCGATCATACTGACCTCCAACTGGAATTTCCCTTCCAGCCGCGACTCGATGCTCGACAAACTTCACTAGCCATTCGTGCGAAAGGTTATCGAGAGTACTTCGACAAATCCGCGTCAACGATATCCGTAGGGCCCTCGTGCAGCAGTTCATCCACCTTCCGGACCGCGTCCTGCGCACTCTTCCGCGGCCGGTAGCCGCAGGCATTCGGCTCCGCGCCCAGGGCACCTGCCTTCCCGGCTTGCTGTGCTCACTAGCCCGGTGTCCCGGAACAGGCGCTCGTTGATTACTTCCCTGCCCGCGCGGCCTTCCCCGCAATATCGACGGGCCGGCATCCACATCTTCCCTTTTCAGGCCCGCTCAAGCTTCACACGCGTTACGGCCTGCAAAGTTGCTCACCCACCATGCGTGGGCTTTATCGCGAGGCTTGGCCCTGGCCGGTTTCCCGGCTCGGACGCTCGCAAGCTATCAACTATTTGAGTGGGTCCTTCCCCCGCTGGTAATCTGCCCCTTTGGGGCGCACCCGGAAGGCCGTGCCGCCAAAGAAATGGGGAAAGAGTACTCCGTCCCCGGTTTTTCGGTTCGGTATACTGGAGGTATCCCATGCACGAGCTGAGCATCTTCTGGCTGCGCGCTGCCGCCGCGCTGTACTCGGTGGGTCTGCTACATGCGATTCTCACGGTGGTGCGGCGGTCGGCGCCGCTGTTCCGTGGGGCCATCGGAGCGTTTCGGGTGGGCGTGATTCTGCACCTGGTGTCGATCGTGGAACGGGGCGTGTCGGTGGGGCACCTGCCGGTGGACAACTTTTACGAATCGGCCTCGGTGTGCGCTTTTCTGATCGCGCTGGTCTTCCTGTTCGTGCACTGGCGTTACCAGTTCGCGAGCCTGGGCGTTTTCCTGTTCCCGCTGGTGTTCGTGCTGACGCTGTTGGGCGGCATGGAGATTCCGGTGGCCGGCTGGCAGAACCGGAGCGTGCGCGACGCGTGGCTGGTGGTTCACGTGCTGCTGATCCTGCTGGGTTACGCGGCGCTGCTGCTGACGGCGGTGGCGAGCGTCTTCTACCTGGTGCAGGAACGGCACCTGAAGAAGAAACAGCCGCGGGCGTTTTTCGACCGGCTGCCGCCGCTGGGCACCCTGGACAACCTGATCACGAGTTCGATGGGCTTCGCGTTCGCCTTCATCACGCTGGGGGTCATTACGGCGAGCACGTGGGCGTTCATCGAGTCGGGCACGCGCTGGATTCGGCAGGCGAAGATCGGCATCGCGTTTCTCACCTGGGGGGTCTGCCTGGGGATGGTTTTTCTGCGCACGTCGGCGGGCTGGCGCGGAAGGAAAGCGGCGCTACTGTCGGTGTTCGCGCTGGGCTTGAGCGCGGTGACATGGGCGGCGCACGTCGGGCTGCGAACGCTGCTGACGCGATGAGACTGCTGGTCACAGGGGTGAACCACAAGACCGCGCCGGTCGAGGTGCGCGAGCGGCTGGCTTTCGACCAAAACGCGCTGGGTGCGGCGTTGCGCGCGCTGATGAAGCGCGCCGGCGTGGTCGAGGCGGTCATCCTGTCCACCTGCAACCGCGTCGAGGTGACCGCGGCGGTCGAGGAAGACTGCCCGGTGGACGACATGCTCGAGGCGTTTCTGGCCGAAGAGCGCGGTTTCGATCTCGATCGGATTCAGCCGCACCTGTACCGGCATGAGGGGCGCGAAGCGATCCGTCACATCTTCCGCGTCGCGGCGAGCCTGGATTCGATGATGGTCGGCGAGCCGCAGATTCTCGGCCAGTTCAAGGCCGCCTACGCGGCGGCGAAGGCCGAAGGTACGGTGAGCGGTTTTCTGGAGACGGTCCTGACGCGGGCCATTTCCGTCGCCAAGCGCGTGCGGACGGAAACCGAAATCGGGCAGAGCGCGGTGTCGGTGAGCTACGCCGCGGTCGAACTGGCGCGCGAGATTTTCGGAACGCTGGCCGGCAAGAGGGTCATGATCGTGGGCGCGGGCAAGATGTCGGAACTGGCCGCGCGGCACCTGCGGCGCGCCGGGGCCACGCACATGCTGGTCACCAACCGCACCCACTCGCGGGCCGAGGAAATGGCTCGCCTGTTCGAAGCGGAGATCGTCGAGTACGACCGTTTCAAAGCCGCGCTTTCGGAGATGGACATCGTCATCACCTCCAGCGCCGCGCCGCACTACATCCTGCGCAAGGACGAAATGCGCCGAGTGATCGAGGCGCGCCGCAACCGGCCCATGTTCCTGATCGACATCGGCGTGCCGCGCAACGTCGAGCCGGCGGTGAACGAATTGGACAACGTCTTCCTCTACGACATCGACGACCTGGCGAAGGTGGTCGACGCCAACGTCCAGGCGCGCCACAAAGAGGCCGAGGAAGGCGAGGCGATCATCGCCGAAGAGGTCGAGCGGCTGATGGAGCGGCTGAGCGCGCGCGCGGTGGCGCCGGTGATCGTCAGCCTTCAGGAACAGCTCGAACAGCTTCGGTGCGCCGAACTGGAGCGCGTGCGCGGACGCCTGGGCCAACTGACACCGCAGCAGGAAGAGGCCATCGAGGCGCTGACGCGCGGCATCATGAACAAGATCGCTCACGGCCCCATCGCCGAACTCAGAAAGAACGCCGGCCGTCCCAACGGCATTCCGGTGGTGGACACGATCCGGCGGGTATTCCGGCTCGATTAACATGCTGATCATCGGTTCGCGAGGTTCCCAGTTGGCGTTGTGGCAGGCGCGGTGGGTGGCGGCGCGCCTGGCCGAAAGCGGGCACGAATGCCGCATCGAAATCATCCGCACCACGGGCGACAAGATCACCGACGTGCCGCTGGCCAAGGTGGGCACGAAGGGCCTGTTCACGAAGGAAATCGAAGAGGCGCTGGCGGCCGGCGTCATCGACCTGGCGGTCCACAGCATGAAGGACCTGCCGACCGCGCTGCCGGCCGGTCTCACGCTGGCCGCGATTCCGGAGCGCGAGGACCCTCGGGACGCCATGATTGGACACCGCCTGGCGGATCTGGCCGAAGGCGCCCGGGTGGGGACCAGTTCCCTGCGCCGCGCCGCCCAGTTGCTGGCGCTGCGGCCGGACCTGGTTATCGATCCGTTGCGCGGCAACCTGGACACGCGCCTGCGCAAAGTGACCGAAGGCCAGTACGGTGCGATCGTGTTGGCGGCCGCGGGCTTGAACCGCATGGGTTGGAGCGACCGCATCGCCGAAATTCTGCCCATCGAAACCATGTGCCCAGCGGTGGGCCAGGGCGCGCTGGCGATCGAAACGCGCGACGACGCGGGCGCGGCGCGGGCCGCCTGCGCCGCGCTGGACCACGCCCCGACGCGCATCGCGGTCATGGCCGAGCGCGCCGTGCTGGCGGGCCTGGGCGGCGGCTGCCAGGTGCCCATCGGTGCGCACGCGGTGGTCCGGGAGGGACGGATTCAGCTTCGCGCCGTGGTGGTGTCGCCCGACGGCGCGATTCTGATACGCCGCCAGGTCGAGGGCCCGGCGGCACAGGCCGAAAGCCTGGGGGCGCAACTGGCGCGCGAGCTGGCCGAGGCCGGCGGCCAGGAGATCCTCGAGGCGGTGTATGGCGAGCGCTGAGACGCCGCTGGCGGGCCGGCGGATGGTCATCACGCGGGCCGAAGGGCAAGGCGGCGAGTTCGCCGCGAAGCTGCGCGCACTGGGCGCCGAGGTGATTGAGTTCCCGACCATCTCGATCCGGCCGGCGGCGGATTTCGCGCCGCTGGATGCCGCCATCGCGCGCCTGGGCGAGTACGATTGGCTGATCTTCACCAGCGCCAACGGCGTGCGCTTCTTCGCCGAGCGGCTGAATGCGCCGCCGAGGGAGTTGCGCGTCAAGGTGTGCGCCATTGGTCCCGCCACGCGCCGGGCGGTGGAAGAACTCGGTCTGAAGGTGGACATCGTTCCGCGCGAGTACGTCGCCGAGAGTCTGGTGGAAGCCTTCGCCGGCGAAGATCTAAGCGGCAAGCGCGTGCTGCTGCCGCGCGCGGCGGTGGCGCGCGACGTGGCGCCCGAGGCATTGCGCGCGCGCGGCGCTTTAGTCGATGTGGTCGAAGCTTATCGCACCGTGATCCCCGAGGATGCGGCCGAACGCGCGCGCGAGATCTTCGGCGTCCGGAAGCCGGACTGGATCACCTTCACGTCGTCCTCGACGGTGAAAAATTTTCTCGAGGCGGCGGGCCGGGAGGCGCTCACGGGCGTGCGCGTGGCCTCGATCGGCCGGGTCACCTCGCACACGCTGCGCGAGCACGGCGTCGCGGTGGATGTGGAAGCGCGGGTCTACACCACCGACGGGCTGATCGAAGCCATCATCGCCGCCACGGAAATTAGGGACGGAGCCTGATTAGTTTCCGCTCCCTGACGGTCGCGGCTCGGTTACGAATGTGCGTGTGTGCGGGCCGGTTTCCGGGCCGCGACCGTCAGGGAGCGGTTGGGAGGCTCGGGCTGGCCGGCCTCCGGCCGTGAAAGATGCGCGTGATTTCGCCCGACAAGCGCAGGTACCAGTCGCTGGGCAGGCTCTCGCCGTCGGCGTCCAAGGTGAGCCAGAAGCCCTGTTCGGGGGCGTCCCGACGCCGGGCGGCGACCTTGAAGACCGCGGTGCCTTCGTTGACTTCGTCGAACATGGCGATCTTCAGCATGGACGCGCCGGCCTGTTTCGCGTTGATCGCCTGCCGCCATAAGAAGCGCCCGCCGCTGCGCGGGATCTGGTTGGGCTTGGCCTCCTTCTTCAGGTTGGCCCAGGAAAAACCGGGGAACACCACGGGCATGTAAAGCTGCTTGTTCTCGCGCGTTTTGGCCAGGTCCGGCGCGATGTAGTCGTCCTTCCATTTGTCGACGCCCGCCTGGTCGCGATAGCGGCCCACGGTCCAGGGCTGGACGATGTCCATCATCGCGTAGACCTCGGCCCAGCCGGCGTCCTTCTGCGCGTCGGCGCTGAGCGTGCGCCAGCGCGAGGGGACTCCACCCATGTAAGTGACCCGGTACTGCGTCGGGGCTTCGGTACGGAACCACTGAACCACGCTCTTGGCGGCGCCGGGCTCGCGGGGCGGATGGCGGAGGTCTTCCAGTCCCATGCCCCACACCGACAGGAGCGGCTTGCCGCGGTGCCGCAGGTAGTTGGGATGCGAAGTAACTTTCAACTCGTCGACCAGGTACTTCCAATCCTCGCGCATCACCTCGAAGAATTTTTGCGGATCGAAGCCCGTGACATCGTACTCGATGGCGAACGCGCGGCCGTGTTCTTTGGCCGCGGCCATGACGTTCTTGAGAACCACATCACCGCTGGATCGTTTGAATGCGATGTTGGTGACGAAGCGCTGGACCAGCACGCCGTCCAGGCCGTATTGCTTCATCCATTGGAAATGGCGGCTCACGACCTTGGGATTCCACGCAGAGAACAAGTAGGCCGGACGCCCGCCGATGGTGAAGCCGGGGACCGCGCACAACTGCGCCGGATCGAACTCCTTGAGATCCGGGTACATGTCGATGGTGAGCGTTTCGGGCGCCGGCGCGCCGCGCGCCCAGCTTCGCCAGTCGTTGCGCGGCGAGCCGTCGCCGGCGCAATTGAACCAGCCCTGGTAGCCCAGCAGCACCTTGCCGTCGAGCGTAGACGGATCGACGCGTTGGCCGGGGGCGTTGACCGCGGCCAGAGCGAGCAGCAGAAAAGACTTGAGAAGTTTCATTTGCCGAATACCTTGGGGTGGACCCAGAACTCAAGCTGGGACAGCCATGTTAGCATAGCCTCAAATGCGCGAGCGTAAGATTCTGCGAATCGTTTTAGGCGCCGGATGTCTGGTGCCGGTCGCCGTCCTGGCGATGTTGTCGGCTCCCGCCCAGGTGAAGGGCCCCTACTTCGCCACCGGAATCAAGATCTGCGAGGTCGATACAACCAGCGCCATCGTCTGGACGCGTTTGACTCGCAATGCGGTGCGGGAAGGCAAGAACCGGCCGCTGCCCGTGGTCCGATACAAGGATCCGAAGACCGGCAACCTGACCGACAACCGTCGTGGCAGAGCCGACATGGATCCGGTGGTCGAGTTCCCGAACGGCTCGACCATCGACACGATCGAGGGCGCGGTTCCCGGGGCCCCGGGCGAAGTGCGGGTGCGCTACAGAGCCGCGGGCGCGGGCTCGTGGCAGATGGCGGCCTGGAAGGCGGTCGATCCCAACCGGGATTTCACGGCGCATTTCCCGCTGAAGGGATTGCAGCCGGCCACCGCCTACGAGTTGCTGGTGGAGAGCCGCTCCGGCCAGTCGGTGAGCGGAAAATTCCGCACCGCGCCGGTTCCCGGCCAGCCGGCGCGCGTGGTGTTCACGGTGGTCACGGGCACCGCGTATCCGGACCAGGACGCGCCGGGGGGCGGCTACAAGTTCTACGCGCAGATGCTGAAGCTGGACCCGAGCTTTTTCGTCCACACCGGCGACATCGTCTACTACGACCAATTGGCCAAGACCCAGGCGCTGGCGCGCTGGCACTGGCACAGCATGTACAGCTTGCCCACCGATATCGAGTTCCACCGCCAAGTGGCCACCTACTTCATCAAGGACGACCACGACACGTGGATGAACGACAGTTGGCCGTCGATGAAGACGCGCTTCATGGGCGAGTTCACCTTCAAGCAGGGCCAGGCGATCTTCCTGGAACAAGTCGGGATGGGCGACAAGACCATGCGCACTTTTCGGTGGGGCAAGGACCTCCAGGTCTGGCTGCCCGAGGGGCGCGACTTCCGCAGTCCGAACAACATGCCCGACGGACCGGATAAGACCATCTGGGGCGCGGAGCAGAAGGAATGGTTCAAGCGGACCGTGCAGGCTTCCGACGCCACCTTTCGGATTCTCATCAGCCCCACGCCGCTGGTGGGCCCCGACCGGGCCAACAAGGGCGACAACCACGCCAACAAGCAGTTCACCCACGAAGGCAACGAACTGCGCGCCTTCATCGCGTCGCAGAAAAATATGTACGTGGTTACCGGCGACCGGCACTGGCAATACGTCTCGGTGGATTCGAAATCCGGCGTGCGGGAGTACTCCTGCGGACCGGCCAGCGACGAACATGCCGGCGGCTACACCATGGACCAGCGCCGGCCGGAGCACCGCTACCTGAACATCGTGGGCGGATTCCTGGCCGGCACCGTCGAGCGCGCGGATGGGAAGCCGGTCTTGACGTTCCGCCACTACAGCGTGGACGGCAAGGTTCTGAACGAAGACCGGCTGCCGGCGAACTGACCCCGGCGTTTACGGGCCCGCTACCTTGCTCACGGCTCCCGGCGGCGCGTTCACCAACCGCACGCCCTTGCGCGCCAGGTACGCATTCCACTCCCGCACCGCTTCGGCATCCGGCGATTTGACGGACTCCGGCATCCGCGTCGGGAAGCCGAACCGGCGCAGCTTCGACGATCCCAGCCGGTGATAGGCCAGCAGTTCGACGCCGATGAGCCGCGGCAATTCGCCCGCCGTGCGCGCGATCCCGTCCAGATGCTCCTTGCGCGCGTTGAACTCGGGGATCATCGGGCACCGCAGCAGAATACGTGCACCGGCCGCGTGCAGCTTGCGCAAATTCTCGAGGATCGGCGCATTGGGCTGACCGGTGAAGGCCTGGTGCAGGTGCGGGTCGGTCTCCTTGTAGTCGTAGAGGAACAGGTCGGTGTCGGGCCGGATCTGGTCGAGCGCCGCCCACTCGGCGAACCCGGATGTTTCGACCGCGGTGTGCAGCCCCGCCGCCCTGGCCGCCTTCAGCAGCGCGCCGGCGAAGGCCGGCTGGAACAGCGGCTCACCGCCCGACAAGGTCATGCCGCCGCCGGAGGCGCGGTAATACTCGCGATCCCGCAGCACCGGCGCCATCACCTCATCCACGGTGGCGGTTCGGCCCACCATCTCGAGCGCCTTCGGGTCGCACACCGGCGGGCAGTCGCCGCAGGAGGTGCAGCGAGCGCGGTCGATCACCACTTTTTGCGAGCCATTGAGCGCCAGCGCCCCCTCTTTGCACGCCGCCAGGCAGGCTTTGCAGCCCACGCACTTCGCCGCCATCACCGACAACTGAGGCTCGGGTCCAATACCTTCCGGGTTATGGCACCACTTGCAGCGCAGCGGGCAGCCTTTCAGAAACACGGTGGTGCGGATGCCGGGCCCGTCGTGAATGGAGAAGCGCTGGATGTCGAAGATGCGCCCGGTCATTGATTTCTCAGTGCGCGGTGCGCGCGATGATCTCGTCCTGCATTTCCGGCGTCAGGTTTACGAAGAACTCGCTGAACCCGGCCACGCGCACCACCAGGTCGCGGTACTGGCCGGGATTTTTTTGCGCCGCGCGCAGCATCTCGGTGTCGATCGAGTTGATCTGCAACTCCTGCCCGCCCTGGTTGAAATATACGTTCAGCATCGCGCGGACCTTGTCGCGGTTGCCCTGGTTGGCCAGCATGACATTTTGCAGCCGCAGGTTCACCTGGTAGCCGCTCTGCCAGCTCTTGGCCGCGTTCATCTTGCACACCGAGTTGAGCAGGGCCGTGGGACCGCTGCGCTCGACGCCCGCCGACGCCGCCACCGAGCTTGCCAGCGGCGTGCCCGCCAGCCGCCCGTCGGGAGTGGCCAGGGTCACCCTGCCCGTAAGCACGGCCGCGGCCTTGGTGATGTGGACGTTGCCGAAGCGGGCGCCGTCGCGCGGGTCGCGGCAGATCTCCTTCATCGGCGTGTCGCGCAGGCGCTCGACGAGCGGGATGATGTCGTCCAGGCGCGGATCGTCGTTGCCGTGCTTGGGCGCGGCCAGCAGCTTGGCCCGCAGCCGCTCGTGCCCCTGGAAGTTGGCCTTGCACGCGGCGGCTACATCTACCAGCGTCGCCTCCCGCCGCTGGTACACCACCTCGCGGATGGCCGCCAGGCAGTCCACCGCGTTGGCGAAAAACACGCCGCCGCAGGAGAGGATGTTGTACTTGGTCCCCAGCGCCATGTCGCGCGCGCGCTCGATGCAGCCGTCGAAAAAGCACGAGGTGAATGGCGTGCGGCCCCACTCCATCGTCGCCTTCAACACCAGCATGTCGTCGCGATAGGTCCTCTCGATTCCGTCCCGCAGGTAGGCGCCCACGGCGGCGGCGAAGCTGTCGAAGGTGGCGAGTTCGGCGGCGGGCGAGGCCAGCGGATTCTTGCCGCCGCCGCGGTAACCCTTGCCCGAAGTCAGCGCAAGTTCGATGGCGCGCATGCTGTTGGCGGTTGCGCCGGGATTGAAATAGCACTGCCCGGGGATGGCGAGTTCGTTGCATCCCACGGCAATGTAGTTGTAGGCGTCCTCGCGCGACACGCCCAGCCCCATCAGGCCGTCGGGCACCGCCTTGTCGTTCCACATCAGCGGGAAACAGGTGTGCTGCGCCAGCCGCCCCAGGCAGAAATCGAAAAACTTCTGATCGATGCGCGGGTGCCAGCGGATCCACAGCAGCGGCTCCGGCAATGCGAGGTTGGCGCCGCCTTCGATGAACAGCCACGAGAGCCGGTTGGTGAGGTCCTGCCCGTCCGGCGTCGAGCCGCCCACGCACAGCCCCTGGGTCAGCTCGAGCGGCCCCCAGTAAGTGTTGTCGTGCATCTTCAGCACGAAGTTCTCGCACAGCGCGAGCGCTTGCGCGTCGTTCAGCCGTCCCGCTTTCTTGTCGGCTTCGTAGAACGGCAGCAGCAGCCGGTCGATGTGGTCCGGCGCGCAGGACCAGCCGTGACCTTCGATGTGGATGGCCTGATGCGCGAACCAGATCAATTGCATGGCCTCGTGGAAGGTGGACGGCGGCTCGGTGGCCACCTTCGCCGCGATGCGGGCGAGGTCGCCCTTGAGTACCTCCGAATAGCGCCGCGCCCACTCGGAAACGCCGCGAAGCGACTCTTCGGCCGCGGTCAGGAAGGCGAGTTTGTCCGGGTCCCGCTCGCCGGCTTTGCGGTCCCGCACGCGCTTCAGCACGCCGCCGAGGCCGATCTTGAGCAGCTCGCCGTAACTCGGACTCAGGTGCCCCTGGTTGGAGATGAACTTGTAGGGCGCCTGCTGACCCGAATCGGGCGAGATGGGCCCGCGCTGGCCCGGATTGGCGGCGGCGAACCGGCCCCACAGGTTGCGTGTTTTCCAGTACTGCCAGATTTCCGGCGGCACCTTTCCTTTCAAGTAACCGCGCCACTGCGGGTTCATGTCGGTGCCGATCTCGCCGAACCCCAGTTCGGCCATCAGCGACATCGCGCCCGGCGTTTCGCTGATCGAGCCGGCGATGCTGTCGCCGGGCCGCAGATACAGCGGCACGGTGCGGAAGTGCTCGCGCAGCGCCATGGCCTTGCGAACTTCCCACGGCTTATCTTCAGTCGCCTGGAACACGCGCGTGAACACGCGCGCGCGGTGCAGCGCCACTCGGGGATAGTCCATGCTGGCGAGGATGTCGCGGCGCAGTTCTCCCAAGGCCGGCGTCGAGGGCCGCGCCACGCCAGCGAACACCGGCCCCGCCGCGGCCGCCGAAAGCAGGAACTCGCGCCGCGAAAAGGGGCGGCCGTGCCTCATGTGTCCTCCTAACTTGTCAGGGAACCCAGGCAACCAGCTCAATCTCCACTCGGGTCGCCACATCCGGAAACTCGACTCCAAAGGCCGAGCGGGACGGCGCATCTTTCGGGAAGAACTTGGCGTAAACCTCGTTCATGGCGTTCTTCTCGGTCTTCACATCGGCCAGAAACACCGTGACCTTGATGACGTTCTCAAGCGAAGACCCCATCTTCTCGAGATTCGCCTTGTGCAGGTTCAGAGTGCCTTCGGTTTGCTCGCGGATATCGCCGCCGAACGCCAACGGGTCTTTGCGGGCTTCCGGGCGCACAAACGTGAGGCCCGAACTGAAATAAAGATTGCCCACGCGGATGCCACCCGGAGCACGGCTCCTTCCTCCTGTGCTGGCGGCCTCGGCCATGGTGGCCATCCCGGCACCAGCGCCGAGCCCCACAGCGGACTTCAAGAATGCGCGTCGTTGTTTCATTTGCCGGACGAGTCTCCTTTCGAAGGGTTATTGTTTCACGCGGGGGAATGGATTTCAAGCCCCGGCCGGTCACGCGCGGTGCCCAATCATCGAGTCTACTGCCGGTCGGCGATGCACACGGATTCCGACGCCGTCGAACGAAGACACGCCGACGGGCCCACCGCGCCCCGTCAGATCGGACTGAATTGCGTCGCCTTTGAACGGTTCGCACTTCCCGCTGAGCGCGAACGCGCCGGCCATTCCGGAATTGACAGTAGCGGATCCCGGCAGGCGGAAGTTCTGCTATCCGATTCGACTCCATTAAGGTAAGGATTCGGAGTATAATTGGAGTGAACATACGTCTCGGAAATCCGGAGGCAGGAAATGGCTTTGAAGACCGGAAAGAAGCGAATCGAGGCTCCAGCGATCAGCCGGCGGCGCAAAGCCAAGTTCCAGGCGGACCTTGCTCCAGCCGAAGATCGCGCGGTGCGGTTGCTCAAAGAAGAATTGCAGCTCGCGAGCAACACCGACTTCCTGTCCGATGCCGTGGCTCTGTTTCGCTGGGCCGTGTCGGAGCGGAAATTGGGGCACCGCATTGTGAGCGAGAGCGCGAGCGGGGAACGCAAGGTGCTGCTTTTTCCACGGCTGGAACGAGTGGCCCCGGACGTTGACCTGCCACGCGTCGAGATCAAATGGACCGGGCGCGAACTGGAAAGTCTCGCTGAACTCGTATCCGCGGGGGAGGCGAACCGCCCCACCGATTCCCTTATTCGGGCCATGCGGGACTGAATGGCCATTGTCATTCGCCGCCTCGAAGAACACGATGAGGTGGAAAGTTTCGATTGCGGTGACGACGCCCTCAACAATTACCTCAGACGCCATGCCTGGACCAATCAGGAGAAAAGCTCGATCGGCGTAAGCTATGCGGCTGTCGATGAGGGCGCTCCACGAACCGTGCTCGGCTACTTTACCCTGGCGATGGCAAGCGTGCCTCGCGATGCGTTTCCGAAGAAGTATGTCCGCGGACTGCCCCCTTACGCTTTGCCGCTGATTCTACTGGCGCGGCTAGCCGTAGACAGGCGATTCGCAGGCCGGGGACTTGGACACGCACTGATTTCAGAAGCACTCCGTATCAGCTTGCGCGTCGCCAATGAAGTTGGCTGTCGCTGCATCATCACGGACGCCTATCGGGATCGGGCCAACTGGTATGCACAATATGGTTTCGTACCCATCGAGGGTGCTGCCGAGAGTGGGCCACAAAGGATGTTTCTCGACCTGCGGACGGTCCGCGCGGCACTCCGGCGCGGCGCGGCGATGGCGCGCCGTGGGACATGACTCCCGTCTTGTCCTGTTGGCCGTCGCTTTGGAGGCTGGACAAGTCAGGAGACATATCCCACCAGGGGGCGGCGCACGGTTGGCGGAATCGACGAGTTCTCACCGGGGACGAGCGGTCACTCACCGCGCCGGGCCAATGAGTGGTAGAACATTTAGGTGGAGGTGGAGCTTTGAAACGGTGCGACGATGGGGTTCAAGTTACCCGCCGCGAGTCGCTGAGGGCGGCGGCGGCGTTCATGATCCTGCCCGCCGGCCTGGCGCGCGGCTATGCGGCAAACGACAAACTTAACGTGGGCATAATCGGACTCGCCGGCCAAGGCGCGCGCGACGCCGTGGCGCTGACCAAGGCGGGCGCGAACATCGCGGCGCTGTGCGACGTGGATTCCGAGATGCTCGACCTGCGCGGGGCCGAGTACCCGAAGGCCACTAAGCATGTGGATTTCCGCAAGATGATTGAAAGCGAAAAACTCGACGGCGTCATCGTCGCCACGCCCGATCACAGCCACGCCTACATCAGCGTGTGGGCAATGAAGCACGGCCTGCACGTTTACTGTCAGAAGCCGCTGACTCAGAGCGTACACGAGGCCCGGGTCATGGCGCGGGTGGCCGCCGACACCGGGCGGATCACGCAGATGGGAACCGAGAGCGCCTCCGATGCCCGCACCATGCGGACGGTGGAACTGATCCAGTCGGGCGTCCTGGGCGAAATCACGGAGGTGCATGTCGCGACCGATCGCCCCATCTGGCCGCAGGGATACGATCGTCCGGAGGGCCAGGATCAAGTGCCGCGCACGCTGGACTGGGACCTGTGGCTGGGCACGGCGCCGGTCCGGCCGTTCAAGGCCCGCTACCCGGAAGGACACCCGGTTTACGCGCCCGCTCCCGACAAGCGGCACCAATCCGACTTCAAGGACGCCGGGCTCAGCCCGGTTCCTCCCGTGGGCGTGGTTTACCATCCCTTCGTATGGCGCGGTTGGACCGATTTCGGCAGTGGCGCGCTGGGCGACATCGCTCCGCATAGCATGAATGTGGTGTTCTGGGCTCTGGACTTGGGCGCGCCCTCGGCTGTGGAGGTCGTCGAGACCAGCGGCATGAGACGGGAGATGTACCCGGATTGGAGCGTGCTGCGCTTCGAGTGGGCCGCCCGCGGCGTCCACCCGCCGCTCAAGGTCTACTGGTATGACGGCGGCAAACGCCCGCCCGCAAATGTTGGAGGGGGCCTGGTGTGGATCGGGACGAAGGGCAGCCTGCCGGAGGGTCGCGGGCCGTTCTTCGGCCAGAAGACCGAGCCGGTTCCCCGGCAGCCGCCCCGCGACTGGGGCCGCGAGCAGGTGCACAGGGACTGGGTGGTTGGCGTCAAGACGGGCAAACCGCCGGGCTGCCATTTCGGCTACGCGGGTCCGTTCACCGAGGCGTACCAATTGGGTAACATCGCTTTGCGCGTGGGCCATCGGATCGAATGGGACCCGCTGGCGTTTCGGATTACCAACTGCCGGGAAGCGAACCGGTATCTCAGCCGCGAATACCGGAGCGGTTGGGAGCTGAAGGCAATCGCGGGCGTCGCTTACGACGTGGCGCCCCGGTGAGGAGATCGGGAATGGACCAGACCAACCAGAACGACCCGGGCACGGAAGGAATGGGAGCGCTCCCGGTTTTCCATGTCGAAGCCGACTCAATCCCCGAGGCCTACTACGGGGCCCTCAAAGCGGTTCACTTCGGCGGACACACCTTGCGCACCCAGTACGACCGCCGGAACTCGGACGGCACGTTTCTCGACCCTCCCGGCAAGGATGCCCGAGTCAGCATCCGGATCCGCGACCCGTTCGCGCAGCCGCGGTTTCCAGCGCTCAGCTACTGTGAGCGCGGCAAGTACATCGCCGAATTTCTGGGCGCCAAGGACCACCTGGTGGTTCCCTACCGGGAGCTTCTGCGCATGGTTCGCGAAGGGCAGGAATTCGAGGCGACCGAGTGGCCCTACTGCTATCATCAGCGGCTGACCGCTTACCCCCGGTCGGATGGGACGACGATGGATCAGCTCGAGATGATCCTCGACAAGCTGGCGAAGGACCCCATCACCCGGCGGGCGGTGGCGACTACGCGAGTCCCTGAAATCGATCTGTTCATGGTGTCGGACATGCCGTGTTTGGGCGAAGTTCAACTGCGGGCGATCGAGGATGAAAAGGGACGGCTGGTCTTGAACCTGCACACCGCCTGGCGCAGCCGGGATCTCTACAAGGCATGGGCCGACAATTTGATCGGGCTCACCAATCTACAGGCACGGCTGGCGGCGCGCCTGTCGGAAAAGACCGGACGTGAAGTGCTCACCGGCCCTTACAGCGAGTCGATCGGATCGCTCCACATCTACGGACAGGATTACAAGACGAAGGGCATGGACCGGTTCTTCACGCGCTTTCCGACCTGCGAATCGTTTGTGCAGCGAGCGCGCACGAGCGAGGCCGTGCGGGATGTGGAGATCATTCCGCAGCTCGAAGATCTGCTGGCGGAAACCACCTGGAGGTTCCCGGAGGCCGCGCTGGAGCTAATCCGGGGATTGATCGACGACTACCGGTCCGGCCGGTTCGTGCCTTAGCAGGCAATTTCGGGATTTCGTAGCCTGTCCCCGAATTAGGGACCCAGATACTTGTCCAGCATCTCGCGCAACTGCCCGGCCCGGAACGGCTTGCTCACGTAGTCGTCCATGCCCGCCTGGACGCACCGCTGGCGGTCCTCGGCCATGGCCCCCGCCGTCAGCGCGACGATGGGCGTGTGACGGCGAACCCCTTCGCGCTTCCGGATCTCGCCGGTGGCCTGGTAGCCGTCCATTTTCGGCATCTGGCAATCCATGAAGATCAGATCGTACAACTGACTGGTCATGCCGAGGGCTTCCCGCCCATTGGCGGCCACCTCCACCCGGCATCCCATCTTGCCCAGCATCGCCGCCCCCACCTTCTGGTTGACCAGGTTGTCCTCCACCAGCAGCACCCGCTTGCCCGTGAAACAGGGAAGCGCTCCCGGTTCCTCCCCTGGCCCCGGTTCCGCCTCCGCCCGCGGAAGCGGATTCACGCGCAGCGGCATCTCAATGGAAAAAGTCGACCCTTCCTCGGCCCGGCTGACCAGGCTCAGCGTTCCGCCCATCAGCTCCACAAGCTGCTTTGAAATGACCAGTCCCAGTCCCGTGCCCCCGTACCTGCGCGTGCTCGAAGAGTCCAGTTGCTGGAACTTCCGGAACAGCATTGGCTGGCGGTCCGCCGGAATCCCGATGCCGGTATCGCGCACGGCGATCCGGACCGAAGCCAAGCCTTCGGAGGTCGCCATGCCGCCCACTTCCACCAGCACGTGGCCGCGTTCGGTGAACTTGATGGCGTTGCCAATCAGGTTGAGCGCCACCTGGCGGATGCGGCCCGGGTCGCCCAGGAATTCGCGCGGCGCCCCCGGCGCATAGCGAAACAGCAGCTCCAGGTTCTTCTCGCGGGCCGCCACCGCCAGCAGTTCCACCACGTCTTTCAGGGCGTTGTGCAAGTTGAAGGGAACCACCTCCAGATCGAGTTTGCCGGCCTCGATCTTGGAGAGGTCCAGGATGTTGTTGATGATGCC
>JAUYBU010000151.1 GCA_030693045.1 Bryobacterales bacterium
ACTTTGTCGCGAGGTTCCGGCCCGGCCAGTTTCCCGACCGTTCCGCTCGCCAGCTATCGAATCTAACCATCAACTATTCGAGTGGGTCCTTCCCCCACTGGTAATCTGCCCCTTTGGGGCACACCCTGAAGGCGGTGCCACCAGGTAGCTCAGGCGTTAGAATCAGCGCCGCGGGCGACGGGTGGGGCAGCCTTTTAGTCCGCGGCCGGCTGGGTGGGGTGCCCAGGCCGGCCATTGCGAACCCTAAACGCCCATACGCCGAGCGCCCGGGACCCCTTCTGGTCCTGCATGAGCCCCATGCGAAAATGCTCCAACGTTCCTCCGTTTTCCCAGGTTCGCCGCCGCCTCAGTCCCCCTCCGCCGTCCAAAACCTCTGCCACTGTCTGAATCGCAGGGGCAAGGAAGACCGCCCTTGACTGGGTTGACTCCGAGCGAACATACTTGGAAGCAGGATGGCCCGCAGAACCAACTCGCAAGCCAGCCCCCAAGCCGGCCCCCGGCGGCGGAATCCCGCGCCGGCGGCAGATCTACGTCAGGGCCTCCCTGTCAGCAAGACCAACCTGACGCAACAGGAGCGCGCACTTCTCCCCGATCCGGACTGGGTGACCGAGGACGATGCCGACGCCATCATCAGCATGCGGCGGCTGCGGCGCCCCGGACGGACGTACACCCTGGATGAGGTGATGCATCGGCTCGGCTATGACGTGGCGCGTTAGCTTCAGAAACGCCGACGTAGTGGCTGAACTGGAGGACCTTCCGGAGCCGGATCGAT
The DNA here is from genome assembly GCA_030693045.1 of Bryobacterales bacterium. Classification (GTDB taxonomy): domain Bacteria; phylum Acidobacteriota; class Terriglobia; order Bryobacterales; family Bryobacteraceae; genus JACQZT01. The sequence goes on from JAUYBU010000151.1 coordinate 773, forward strand.
TCAGGGCCAGCCGGAAAATCGGCAGCCTGGAAGAGGACCCCTTCCCGCCTGGCTTTAAGAAACTCAAGGCACGTCACCCCCTTTACCGCATCCGCTCGGGAGACTATCGAATCGTTTACGCGGTGGTACCCGAGGATCGCCTGGTCGTCATCACTCGCGTCGGTCATCGGAAAGACATCTATCGGGGAGTATAGACGGAAACCGCCGCCCGGCGCCGCGCGGCCTGTCACCAGACGCGCTGCCGGTTGTCGGGGACTCCGTCGGCAAGCAGATGGCCCGCTCGCCGTGCCGCACTTCCGGGGCGGTCCCATCGGTGCCAAGGTGACGTCCCAATCCGCCCGTCCCGGCGCGCGCAAACTCGCGCCGAATGAAATATTGTTAGGCATAAATGTTCATGTTTTGGCGCCCATGCCGCGCAAAAGAGGGTGCCTCTGTCCCTACCTGAGCGCCGCCAGTAAGCCGCCGGTGCGGTGGAGCAGGTCCAGGCGGGCGCGCTCGAGAGTGAATTGGGCATCCAGGAAGGCGATCCACTTCTCGTGCTCGGCAAAGCGGGCTTGCTCGACCTGCCGGAGCGACGCGCGGCCTTCTTCCAACTGCGCCATGCGGATTGAGACGTTCTCGCGCTCCAGATCCAGGTCCAGACGCGCGACCTCGCGAGCGCCCTCGGCCTTTCGGAACTCCTGGAAGCCGCGCCGGGCGTCCAGCGCGATGCGGCTGCGCGCACGGTTTATCTCGGTTCTCAACCGTACCACTTCGACGTCGGCGATCGCCGCCAGCGCCGCGGCGCCGGGACCGCTGGCCAGCGGGACCATCAAGGAGACTCCAAGCTGTCCGTTGTGCCGCTGGAACTTGCGAAAGAAGTCCTCATAATTGTTGAACTTGGCGAACAGGGCGTACTGCGCGACCAGGTCCACCTTGGGCAGGCGCGAGGCCCGGTGCGAGCGCGCCTGCAACTGCTTTGCCAGCAGCGCCGATTCCAGCCGGCGCACTTCGCGATTGTCCTGGAGGGCGAGATCGGCGGCGGCATCCTCGGTTCCGGGGGCCGCCGGCGTCGTGCGCTCCCCGGCCGCCGCCCGCACGCGAGTGTCGTCGGCCAAGCCGAGCGCGGCCGCCAGCGACCGCTCGGCGAATTCCATGTCGGCATCCAGCGCCTGGGAGCGCTGGCGCGCCTTGGCCAGGTCCAGCTTGGCCCGGCGCTCTTCGATGGACAGCTCCCGTCCATCCCGAACCCTGGCGGCGACCGCCTCGGACACCCGCTCGAGGCTCTCCACCTGACGCCGCGCCGCTTCGGCGACGCGCACCAACCGGTCGGCCTCCAGGAACAGCGCCACGGTCCGGCTGGCCACCTCCTCCCGCCGCCCCTCGAAATCCAGAACCGCCCCGCGCTCGCTTTCCCGCGCCTGGGCCACCAGGTATTTCTGTTCCGGATTGTAGATCGAGCCGACGGCGCGCGCCTGGAAGACCGACGGCGCCGCGCCTTCGATGCTCATGGGGAAACCGTTGCTGTAGGCCAAGCCGCTGCCGGCGGCCACTTTCGGGACGAACGGGGCGCGCGCCAGGCGCACCGCCTGCGCCGCTTTCTGTTGGTCCAGGCGCGCCAGGATGACGTCGGGGTTCTGTTCCAGCGCCACCCGTACGGCCTCGCCGAGGGTCATCGTCCGCAAGTCGGCGGCCGACAGCAGGGCGGGCAGAGCCAGCCAAAGAGTCAATCGCATGAGCACCTCCCGGCCTATTTCGGGGACAGGCTACGAAATCCCGAAACTCCTATTTCGGGATTTCGTAGCCTGTCCCCGAAATAGGGGGCTATTCGTATCTTAGAGCTTCGGTCGGGTTCAGGCGCGCCGCGCGGCTGGCCGGGAGTATGCCGAACACCAGTCCCACGGCGAAGGAAACGGCGAAGGCCACCGCGATCGAGACCGGCGAGATGGGGATGTCGAACCCGGGCGCCAGGAATCGCACTGCCAGCGGCCCGGAGATCCCCAGCAGGATGCCCGCCATCCCCCCGCCCACGCTGATGATGACCGCTTCCATCAGGAACTGGCGCAGAATCTCCCTGCGCGGCGCGCCAACGCTCATGCGGAGGCCGATCTCGCGGGTGCGTTCGGTCACCGTCACCAGCATGATGTTCATGATGCCGATGCCCGAAATGAGCAGGGCGATGGCCGAAACCATGACCAGCACCAGGGTCAGGATCAGCGCGATCTGCCGGGCGGTGTCCAGAATGGCGGTCAGGGTTTGCACGCGGTAGCGCGCGCCAGGGCGATGCCGGCCTTCCAGAACCCGCTCGACCGCCTGCGCCGCGGCCTCGACGTCTTCGCTGCGCCGCACCTGCACGTACATGGGGTCCACGCGCTCGGTCTGGGTGAAGTAGCGCAGCACAGTCACTGGGATGAGCATGGTCTCGCTGGACAGCTCCGACAGGCCGAACGTTTCGGTCTTCTCCTTGAACGCGCCGATGACCACGAACTGGAGCCCGTGGACCTTCAGAACTTGCCCGATGGCCGCCTGCGGGCTGCCGTAAAGCCGGCGCGCCAGCCGCTGGGTGAGCATGGCGACTTTGTTGCGCAACGCCACGTCGCCGCGGTCCATGAATCGCCCGGCCAGGATCACCAGGTTGCGCACGAGCGGGTACTGGTCGTCGGAACCGATGACGGCCACATCCGCTTCGCGGCCCTGGATCATCATCCGGTCGTAGTTGACGATGACCCCGGTGGCGGCGACAATGCGGTCGCCCAGTTGCTCCCGCACCGCCTCGACGTCGGCCATCTTGACAAAATCGGCCTCGGCTCGGGCGGAGGTCATCGAGCCCGCTTCGTAGTAAGCCGAGATGAGGTTGGAGCCGATGCCGCGGATCTGGTCGAGGATGTAGTCGCGGCTGGTGAGCGAGATGGTGACCACCAGGATGACCGAGGCGTTGCCGATCACCAGGCCCAGCGCCGTGAGCAGCGTACGAATCTTGTTGGCGCGCAACGCGTGAATGCTGAAGCGGAGCGCTTCGGCAAGCTGCATCGAACCTCTAGCCCCCGGCCTGCTTCAACAGTTTTTCGGCTTCCTCGCGCGAGGGGTCGTCGGGGGTCAGCGGCGAAGCCAGGTACTTCTTGAGCAGCAAGCGCGCCTCGTCGATTTTGCGTTTGGTCCGGATATAGGTGTTGGCGCGCTCGAACAGGACCCGCGGGCTCGCCGGCTCGATCCGGGCGGCCTGCTGGAAGGCGGCGTCGCTTTCCTGGTGCCGCCCCTGCCGCGCCAGGAACTTGGCCAGGTCCAGGAGCCGCCCGGCCTGCCGCGGGGCCAGATCGACGGCCCGGCGCAACTGCTGCTCGGCCGTGCCCCACTCCTTGCGTTTCTCGGCCAACTGGGCCTGCGCGAGGTGGAACTCGGGCGGGTCCAGGTCGCGGATGCGCGCCGCCAGCGCCGCGGCCTTGTCCAGGCCGCCGCCGAGGAAGCCGGGCGCCTGTAGGTAGTACTCGAACAGGTCGTTCATCGCTTCGGCGTTGCGCGGGTTCAGCTCGATGGCTTTCTCGAAGCTCTGCCGGGCCTTGGACGCAAGTCCGGGAGCCGTAAACGGGCTGGACGTCTCGGCGCGGCGGCCGAAAGCCCGGCCCAGCCAGAGGTGAGAGTCGGAACGGGCCGGGTCGGCGGCAACGGCCTTCTGGAAGGCTTCGCCGGCGCGCTTGAAATCGCCCATCATGAAGTAGCTCTTACCTGCCAACTCCCAGGTGTGGCCGTCCCTTATCTCCAGCGGCAGCAATAGCTTAAGGGCGGCTGCGTAGTCCGTGCGGTGGTACAGGGCGCGCGCTTGCTCAACCGGCGTCACCGCCGCGAAAGCGAAGACCCCCGCCAGGGTCATGATCCCTATCACCCGCATACCTGCTGTGCTGCGGACCATTATAACCCCCTTTCTGTGCAATTAGATGCACGAAAGGCGAAAGCGGATACGCCGTTTTGCCCGAGGGGACAGGCCGGGAAGGCCTGTCCTACGGGCGCCTGCTATACTTTAGGTTCCGTGTTCCATCTACTCGAAAAACGTCTCCAGGAAGCCGTTTCGGCGCACCTAGCGGCCTGCTGTGAGTATGCAGGCCCGGTCGCCGTGGGAGCGCCGGCTCAGCCCGAATTCGGCGAACTGGGGACCGCCGTGGCCTTCCAGTTGGCGCGGCAATGGAAGAAGCCGCCGCGGGCCATCGCGCAGGAACTGGCCGCCGGAATCGGCGCGATCGAAGGCGTGGCGGCGCTGGAGCCGGCCGGCAACGGCTACCTGAACGTCCGCTTCGAACGCGGCTACTACGGCCGCCAGGCGCTGGAAGGCGCGGGCGGAGTCCCGGCCACCGCGCGGACCGAGAAGATCATCGTCGAGCACACCAACATCAACCCCAACAAAGCGGCGCATATTGGACACCTGCGCAACGCCGTGCTCGGCGACACGTTTGTGCGCATGTTGCGCGCGCGCGGGTACCAGGTGGAGGTCCAGAACTACATCGACAACACCGGCGTGCAGGTGGCCGACGTGGTGGCCGGTTTCCACTTTCTGGAAAACAAGGCCCTCGACCAGGTTGCCGAACTCGCCCGGGGCGAGCGTTTCGACTATCTCTGCTGGGACCTTTACGCGCGCACCTCGGCCTACTACAAGGAGCACCCGGAGGCGCTGGCCTGGCGCGCCGAGACGCTTCACGCGGTCGAATCGGGCCAGGGCGTGCTGGCCGGGATGGCGCACCTGGTCGCCGACGCGGTGGTCCACGCCCACCTGAAGACCATGTGGCGGCTGGGCATCGCCTACGACGTGCTGCCGCGCGAGAGCGAGATCCTGCACCTGAAGTTCTGGGCCACCGCGTTTGACCTGCTCAGACAGCGTGGCGCGATTCAGCTCGAAACCGAGGGCAAGAACTCGGGCTGTTGGGTCATGCCCGCGTCCTCCTTCAGCGACGACTCGGCGGACCAGGACTCGAAGGTCATCGTGCGCTCCAACGGCACCGTGACCTACGTCGGCAAGGACATCGCCTATCAGCTCTGGAAGTTCGGCTTACTGGGCAAGGACTTCTTCTATCGCGTGTGGAGCGTTTACCCGGACGGCAAGCAGGTCTGGGTGTCCACCGACGAGCCTCAGCCGGCTGGGCACGCCTTCGGCGCCGGCGCGCGGGTGTACAACGTCATCGACTCGCGCCAGTCCTATTTGCAGAACGTGGTGGTGGCGGGGTTGCGCGCGTTGGGCTACACGGACCAGGCCGAGCGGTCGGTCCACTTTTCCTACGAGATGGTGGCGCTGTCGCCGCGCACCTGCGTCGAATTGGGCATCCAGCTTTCCGAAGAGGACCAGAAGCGATCTTACGTTGAGGTTTCCGGGCGCAAGGGCCTGGGCGTGAAGGCCGACGATCTGATCGACAAGCTGATCGAGACGGCGGCGCGCGAAGTCGACTCGCGTCATCCCGACGCCCCGGCCGCCGAGCGCCTCCAGGTGGCCACTCAGATTGCCATCGGCGCGCTGCGCTACTTCATGCTGAAGTTTACGCGCAACACGGTCATCGCATTCGACTTTCAGGAGGCGCTGAGCTTTGAGGGCGACACCGGGCCCTATGTGCAATACGCGGCCGTGCGCGCGCGCAACATCCTACGCAAGTTCGGGGAGCGCGGCGATAAGCTGCCCGACTTCGCCGCGATACTGGATGAAAACGCGATGCGGCGCCATCTCGCCTCCGAGGACTTCTGGCAGCTTCTGGTGGCCGCATCGAAGGCCGACGCCGCCATCGAGTGGGCCTTGGCCTCGGGCGAGCCGGCTCACGTCGCCAAGTTCGCCTTCACCCTGGCCCAGTCGTTCAACAACTTCTACCACGCCCACCCGGTGATCCACGAAGAGAACGCCGAGCGCCGGGCCTTCCTGCTGTGGATGACCGCCTACTTCGGCGCGCAGCTCGATCGCACCCTCACCGTCCTGGGCATCGAACTCCCGGTGTACATGTAGGCAGGCACCCGCCAGGTAGGGACAGAGGCACCCTCTTTTGCGCAGGTGATACCTCTCTCGCTGCTTGAGGGTGCCTCTGTCCCTACCTGGCAAGTTGCGCGCCCCGGCGGCCCAGTTCCAGAATGGGCAATGGCATACGTTTCCTGGGTCGAGGAGAGTAATCGCCTCACTCCATTTCCGGCTGGCCAGGAAGCTTCTCTGGCATGAGACAGGGCTTTAATATCCCATACTCCGCCGAGACAAGTCTCCCTTGACTCGCGAGCGGAAGTGTGGTACGTTTATGTCAACTTGGGGCTTTTACTTACAGATGGAGGTGGGTCGTGAAACAGGGAAACCAATCCCTTCGAGCTGGAGTCATGCTGTCCTGTCTGGCAACCAGTCTCGTGTTTATGGGCTATGAAGCACCTGTCGCTTCAGCCCAAGTCCTTTACGGTTCGATCGTCGGGACTGTGACAGACCAGGCAAACGCCGTGGTCCCAAAGACAGCCGTGACGATCCTGAACACAGCCACCGGCTTGTCCCGTCAGGCTACTTCGGACGAAGCCGGCTACTATTCGATTTCAAACCTGCCCCAGGGCGCTTACGATCTTTCGGTGACAGTGACCGGGTTCAAGCCTCTCACCCAAAAGGGCGTCCACGTCCTGATCAACACGGTCACCCGCGCCGACGTCAGGCTGGAGGTGGGCACGGTGACGGATTCGGTCACCGTGGAGGCCAGCGCCGCTCTGCTTCAGACCAACAAGGCGGATGTCAACGTGAACCTGGAAGCGCGGGCGATCGGGAACCTGCCGCTGGGCGGCTACCGCAACTTTCAAAGCCTGGTGAACTTGGTTCCAGGCGCCACGCCGGGGCGGTTTCAGAACGCCGTCATCGATACTCCCCAGCGCGACTTTACGACCAATGTGAACGGCCAGGACCGCGGAGCCAACAACACTCGAGTGGACGGTTCGGCCAACATTCTGGTCACCATGCCTCACCACATGGTGTACGTCCCGCCGGTGGAAAGCATTGAGGAAGTCAACATCTCCACCAATAACTTCGAGGCGGAACAGGGGATGACCGGTGGCGCAGCCGTCACCGTGTCGACGAAGTCCGGAACCAACCAGTTCCACGGCAGCGCGTTTGCCATGCACGCCAATGCCGCCACCCGCGCCATGGTGTGGGATGAGAATCGCGCCGGCCTGAAGACCAAGCCCAAAGGCATCCGAAACATCGACGGGGGCAGCATCGGCGGACCCATCAAACAGAACAGCCTCTTCTTTTTCGCCGACTGGGAAGGCACGTTCGAGCGCGTGGGCCGCTCCAACCTCTATTCCGTCCCGGCGGACGATTTCCGCACGGGGGACATCAGCAGAAGACTGGGGGCGCCAATCATGGATGCCCGGGGCAGCGCCATTATGGTACCCACCACGGAGGGCGGCTCCACGCAACTCCGCCAGGGGATGATCTTCGATCCCTTCACCGGCAACCTGGATGGCACCGGCCGCTCGGTGTTTTCCAGCAATGGGCGGATCAACGTCATTCCGGCTTCGCGGCTGAACCCGGCCACGTCGAAACTGCTGGCCCTGGTCCCGCGCTCCAACCTGCCCGGGGATACGAACAACTTCTTCAACGTCGGCGCGCAGCGTTTTAACCGCAACAACTTCGACGCCAAGGTCAACTGGAACCGGAATGTGAAGAACCAGGTTTGGGTCAAGTACAGCATCATGGAGGCGCTGGTTCGCGGCTCCTTCGGATTGGGCGCGGCCGGAGGCGGATGTCTATGCGACGGCGGCGTCGGGGACGGCCACACGCGAACCCAGATCGCGGGCATCGGGCAAACCTATACCGTCTCGCCCAACTTCCTGGTGGACGGGACGCTCGGCTGGACCCGCTTTGGCCAGTATGTGAAGTCCCCCGACCTGGGCACCAACTTCGGATCGGACACGTTGGGGATTCCGGGGACGAACGGCGCCGACCCGAGGGAAAGCGGCATGCCGGCCTTCAGCTACGGCGATTATTCAACCCTCGGCAATACCGAAGGATGGAACCCCCTGTGGCGCAACGACCAGTCCTACACCTTCAATACCAATGCAAGCTGGATGAAGGGCGCTCACGAGATCCGGTTTGGCTTCGACGTCATCCACCATCTCATGAACCACTGGCAGCCGGAATTGGGCTCCGGTCCGCGCGGATCGTTCAGTTTCGGGAATGGCGTTACGTCACTGAACACAGCGGCGATCGGGGCCGGCGTCGGATTCCAGGGAGGGACTCCCTCGTTTGAGAACGGCTGGAACGGCCTGGCCGGCTTTCTGCTGGGCACGCCCACGGGCGCGGGGAAGAGTCCCCAGAACATCAAGATGGACAGTCTGGAGAACCAGTTCGCGCTCTACGTTCGCGACCGCTGGCGCGTGACGTCCAAGCTGACTCTCAACCTGGGTTTGCGATGGGAACTGTACCCCAACCGGACGCGCTCGGCCGGCCTGGGCATCGAATCCTACGATCCCACCACCAACGAGGTCCTGGTGGGCGGCCGCGGGAGCATCCCGCAAGACGCCGGAGTGGGCTATAGCAAGAAGCTCTTCGCACCCCGGATCGGTTTCGCCTATCAAGCGACGAAGTCCACCGTAATCCGGAGCGGCTACGGCATCACCTACCACTCGCACCCCTGGGGCGCGCAAGCGTTGCGTGGCTGGTATCCGCTGACGATTGTCGCGACCTATTCCGGCACCAACGGCTATCAGCCCGTAACCACCGATCCGAATTACGTAGCTGCCGGCGTCCCGAACAGGCCGCTGGGCGCCGGTGTCGGTATTCCACCGATTTCGAGCCCGGATATCAGCAAGGGGAGGATTCCGCTGCCGTTGTCGAACGAGATGGGCTACCCGGTGGCCAACCGGCAGATGACGCGGGGCTACATCCAGTCGTGGAACTTCATCCTCGAACACAAACTGCCGGGCGAGCTGGTAGGGTCGGTGGGCTACGTTGGGACGGCCTCCGTGAACGGCTTCGCCTTCCTGGACATCAATGCGTCGCAAGTACCCGGTTCGGGGAATGCCGGGCGCCCGCTGTTCGCCAAATTCCGGCGCACCGCGACAACCCGGGAGTGGAACGGCCGCACGCACAGCAGCTACAACTCGCTGCAAGCCACCCTCAACCGGCGCGTCGCGGGCGGCCTGTTCCTCAAGGGCGCTTACACTTACTCCCATGCCATCGATATGGCCAACTACGGCGACTGGACGGCCTTCAGTTGGAACGCTTCGATCGTGTTCAATCGTAATCGCGCCTCGGCGGCGAACAACATCCCCCACATGTTCCAGCTTGGCTATCTGTATGAACTCCCCTTCGGCAGCGGAAAGAAGTGGGCTACCAACGGCGCGTCCAAGGCGGTGCTGGGCGGCTGGCAGATCAACGGCATCTTCGCCGCCTACCAGGGACGCCAGTTCACGATGAGCGCCTCCGGGACCTCGTTGAATATGCCGGGCAACGCGCAGACTCCGGACCAGGTCAAGCCGGTGGTCGAAATTCTGCACAAGGTCGGTGACGATGGCACCTGGTTCGACACCACCGCATTCGCGCGGCCCACGGGGGCCCGGTTCGGCACCGTAGGCCGGAACACCATGCGTGGACCCGGCGTGGTGAATGCGGACCTAAGCCTGTTCCGCACCTTCAGATTGACCGAGAAGTTCAATCTGCAATTCCGGGCGGAGTCGTTCAACCTGAGCAACACGCCGCACTTCGCCAACCCGAACGGCAATGCCAACAGCTCGAGCTTCGGGCAGATCCTCTCCACGCAGTCGGCCGGGGATGCGGTCGGGCGATCCCGGGAGATGCGCTTCGGCTTACGTCTGGGCTTCTAGTCTTGTTTTCACCCGCCACCCGGAGGGCGCGGGCGGCAATGCCCGCGCCCTCTCGTGTCGGAAGGTCGCGGTGGTTTTGCAGTCCGTGCCCGCTGCCTGCGCCTAATTCTCGCGATCGCTTCCGGAGCCAACGGAACGTATGCGGCTCTGAATCGATGTCGTGTTGCCCGCTCTCTCGTGGAAGTTGGGCGGACGAACCCTGCCTGGACGGAGCATCCCCTTCCCACCGCGAATCGGCCCGGCTATTACTAGATTGACGCCCAGGCTTGGGCGCCAGGTAACCCCTGCCCCTATTTCGATTAAGATGTACTTGGGATGAGCCATCCGCATCTGGTGCTGGTGGAGAGCGAAGGGACACAGGCCCGGCTGTCGCTGAAATCGCTGCCGGCGGCGCTCATCGAGCGCGGCCCGGCGCGGCTGCGGTGGGTGGCGCTGGGCTGCCTGGTGAGCGTGCTGGCGATGTACCTGGTGGGCGGCCTCATGCAGGCCGCCACCGCCGCCGCCGAAAAGCGCCTGCTGGTGCAGGTGAACCAGATCGTCCTGATCGCGATGTCCGCCGGCGTCCTGTTGATCGAAAAGCGAGGCCGGCTAAGGCCGCTCACTCTGCTGCGTCTGGGACTGTTCTATGAAGTGGCCGTCGCCTGCGGCATCGCGATCTTCGAGAACTCGATGGTATGGCCGGCCGACTCCGTGATCCGCGGCCTCTCCGCGATCGCCGTGTGGGTCGCCGCGTATGCCTTGCTGGTCCCCATGCCCCCGTTTCTGGGCATCGCCACGGGCCTGGTGGCGGCGTCCATGGGACCCCTGGTCCATCTGGCTCTCGCCAGGCTGGAGCATTTTCCGCCGCTGGCGCCGAACCTGCTGTTCCTGTACTACTTCCCGTCTTACCTGATGGTCGGCCTGGCCGGATTCCTGAGCGCGCGCATGCTGCGCTTGGAATGGTCCGCCGACAGAGCTCGCGAGCTGGGCTCCTACGAACTCATCGAGCTGATTGCCCGGGGCGGCATGGGCGAGGTTTGGCGGGCGCATCACCGGTTCCTGAAGCGGGATGCGGCGATCAAGCTGATCCGCCCCGAGGCGTTGCTGGCCCGAACCGGCCAGCAAGCCGGCGTGATGCGCCAGCGGTTCGAACACGAGGCCCAGACCACCGCCAGCCTGCGTTCGCCGCACACCGTCGAGCTGTACGACTTTGGCGTGACCAGCGAGGGCGGTTTCTTCTACGCAATGGAGCTGCTGGAGGGCTTCGACCTGGAGCGCCTGGTCCGCGAGTTCGGCCCCCAGCCGCCGGCCCGCGTGGTCTACATGCTGATGCAGGCGTGCCTGTCGCTGGAAGAGGCGCACGGCCGCGGCCTGGTCCACCGCGACATCAAGCCGACCAACTTCTTCCTCTGTCATCCGGGCGTCGAGCCGGACTTCGTTAAACTGCTCGACTTCGGCCTGGTCAAGCGTCTCGACTCGGTTCACATGACCATCGACGGCCACACCACCGGAACGCCCGCCTTTCTGCCGCCCGAACTGGCCCTGGGAGAGGAGGGGATCGACGGCCGCGCCGACATCTACGGCCTCGGGTGCGTCGCGTATTGGCTGGTCACCGGTCAGGTTGTTTTCGACGAGCGAACCCCGACGGCGACCGCCATGGCCCACGCCGGCAAAGAACCCGCGCCGCCCTCGACGCGCACCGGCCGCGCGATTCCGGCGGGTCTCGAGGCGATCGTGATGGCCTGCCTGGCCAAGAAGCCGGCCGACCGCCCGGCCAGCGCCGCCGCGCTGCGGCGCATGCTGGCGCAATGTCCGGACGTCCCGGCCTGGGACCTGGAAGAGGCGGAACGCTGGTGGCAGTCGGTGGGTGCGCGACACGGTTCAGACGGCAGCCCGTCGTAACCGCTCGAACTCGGCCTTCATTGCCTTCAATTGGCTCGCCGCGGCCGGATCGTTCACCAGATTGTGCATTTCACGAGGGTCGGTCCGGAGATCGTAAAGCTCATCCGTCTCCTGGATTTCGGGGTACCGGATGTACTTCCAGCCCTCGGTGCGGACGCCTTCCATGCTGGGCGTGTCGGCGAAACCCTCTTCGAGCGAATACTCATAAAAGAACGATGTGCGCAGCTTCTTTTGCCGTCGCGAGAGCAGCGGCACCCACGATCTACCTTGCACTCTCTCGGGAATCGGCACGCCCGCCAGTTCCAGGAACGTGGGCGCCATGTCGATGTTGAGCGCCATCTCTCGTACCACCGTGCCCGGACGCACCAGCGCCGGGTAGCGCATGACCAGCGGGATGCGCACCGACTCCTCATACATGGCGCGCTTGTTCGTCAGCCCGTGCTCGCCGTGAAAGAATCCATTGTCGCCCGCAAACACCACCACCGTCCGATCCAGCCTGCCCTGCTTCTCCAGCGCTTCCAGCACTCTGCCCACGCCTTCGTCCACGGCCAGCAGCGTGCGCAGGTAATTGCGGTGATTGAGGTCGTAGTTGGGATGATTCACGATTCCGGTTTTGCCTTCGGATCGTTTCCGTACCCACGCGGGCTTGCCGGCGAGCGTATCCCTGGCGCTCTCGGGAACCGGCAGAACCGCGCCGGCGATGGCGTTCTTGTGCCGCTCGGCTGGAATCACCGGCAGGTGGCAGGCCTTGTGCCCGATGTACATGCAGAAGGGCTGGCTGCGTTTTTGCGCGAGCCATTCCACAGCGTAGTCCGTGACCAGATCGGTTACGTATCCCGGCACCTTGCGCGGCTTTCCGTCAAACAGCAGTTCCGGATCGTTGTAGGCGCCCTGGCCCACGAAGGTCACGGAGTGGTTGAAACCGGGCCGTTCGGTCATGCCGTCCATGTGCCATTTCCCGATGTGGGCGGTGTCGTAACCGGCATCCCGCAGCAAGGACCCGAAAGTCACTGTATTCAGCGGCAACCTGGTCGAGTTGTTCCGAATGCCGTTCCGGCGGGCGTACTGCCCGGTCAGGAAACTGGCCCGGCTGGGCGAACACAGTGAGGTCGTGACGAACGCGTTCGCAAAGTGGACGCCTTCGCGGCCGATGCGGTCCATGTTGGGCGTCCGCAGGCATGGGTGGCCCATCAGGCTGAGGTCGTCCCAGCGCTGGTCGTCGGTCAGGATGAAGAGAAAATTGGGTCGGCCGGAACCGGACTTGCGTTGCAGCCCAACCAGGGCGGGCGATGCAGCCAGGCCGGATGCGCCCTGTAGAAATCGACGACGCGTGTGTGAGGTTGTCATAGGAACCGGCGGCGGGCAGGCACCAGGATGCCACCTGCCGGATTGTAGCCCGCCCCTCGCCCGCGGGTCAAGGGAATCGCAGTTCGTGAGGCCAAACCGTCGTAGAATAGTGCTCATGGTCACGACACTACGAGGCATCGCACTGATTACGCTTATGGCCGGCGCTACACTGGCGGCCGACATCGCCGGCAAGTGGGACATCACCGCGCAGTCACCCGCCGGACGAAGCATGAAGCTCGAGCTGGTTCTGAAGCAGGACGGCGACAAGGTCACTGGAACGTTGGGGAACGAGCGGGGAACGGTGGACCTCGCCGACGCCAAACTCGATGGCAACGATTTCACCTTCAAGATTACGGTGGAGGGCGTCTATGCGGTGAAGCTCGCTCTGTCCGGCGATTCGATGAAAGGAACCTCCACCGGGTCGGACGGGACGGTGTGGCAGATCGCGGCGGCAAAGCCCGCGGCGGCGGTGCCCGCCGGTGGAATCACTGGTAAGTGGAAGCTGAACGGGAAGCGAGCCAACGGCGGCGAAGATAACGTCGAGCTTGAACTCGCCGACGACGGCGGCAAGCTCACGGGCGCGATTCTGGCCGAGGGAACGAAGTTCCCGATTCAGGATGTAAAGCTCGATGGCAGGGAACTCAGTTTCCGGCTCCCCACGCCCCAGGGCGAGTATACGTTGAAACTCACCATCGGAGAGAACTCGATGAAGGGGACTTATTCGAGCGGCGACAGCAAGCCGGGCGAACTGGCCGCCACGCGATAGACCCGCTCCGGAGCCACTGGAGTATCCTGGTATCCATGGCTTCCAAGAACTCGTTCGGCGCGGCGGGCACGCTGCGCGCCGGCGATCGGGACTACACCATCTACCGGTTGAATGCGCTGGAGAAGCTGGGAGCGAGCGTCTCCCGCCTTCCCTATTCGATCAAGGTCATCCTCGAGAACCTGCTTCGCAACGAAGACGGCGTCACGGTGACGGCGGACGACATCCGCTACGTCGCCGGACTGGGCGCGGCTGGCCCGGCGCAAGAGATCAACCTGCGCCCGGCGCGCGTTCTCATGCAGGACTTCACCGGCGTGCCGGCGGTGGTCGATCTGTCCGCCATGCGCGACGCCCTGACGGCGATGAACGCCGATCCCAATCGCGCCAACCCGCTCATCCCCGCCGATCTGGTCATCGACCATTCGGTGCAGGTGGATCACTTCGGCTCCCCGCAAGCGTTCGAGCTAAACGTCGCGATCGAGTACCAGCGCAACGCCGAGCGCTACGCGCTGCTGCGCTGGGCGCAAACCGCGTTCCGCAACTTCCGCGCCGTGCCTCCGGGAACCGGCATCGTCCACCAGGTGAATCTCGAATATCTCGCGCCGGTGGTCTTCGTCCACAGCGACGGCGAGCAGCTCACGGCCTACCCCGACACGGTGGTCGGGACCGACTCGCACACCACCATGATCAACGGGCTGGGCGTGGTGGGCTGGGGCGTGGGCGGCATCGAGGCGGAGGCGTGCATGCTGGGCCAGCCAATATCCATGCTGCTGCCGCCGGTGGTGGGCTTCAAGCTCTTCGGCCAGATGCCGGCCGGCGCCACGGCCACCGACGCGGTGCTCACGGTCGTTCAGATTCTGCGCAAGAAGGGCGTGGTCGGCAAGTTCGTCGAGTTCCACGGGCCGGGCGTCAAGGCGCTGAGCCTGGCCGACCGGGCCACCATCTCGAACATGGCGCCCGAGTATGGCGCCACCATCGGCGTCTTTCCCATCGACGAGGCCACGCTGGACTACCTGCGCCTGTCCAATCGCCCGGACGAGCAGATCGCCCTGGTGGAAGCCTACGCCAAGGAGCAGGGCATGTTCCTCACTGCCGGCGCACCCGATCCGGTCTTCAACGAAACCGTCGAACTCGATCTGGGCACGGTGGTGCCCTCGCTGGCCGGCCCCAAGCGGCCGCAGGACCGCATCAACCTGCCCGACGTCAAGAGCAACTTCCTGGCCATGCTCCCGGGCGCCCCGCGCACCGAGGGCGGCGTGCGGGAGGGCGCGGTGGTCATCGCGGCCATCACAAGCTGCACCAATACCTCCAATCCATCGGTGATGATCGGCGCCGGGTTGCTGGCGAAAAAGGCCGTCGAACGTGGCCTGAAAGTGCAGCCCTGGGTCAAGACCTCGCTGGGACCCGGGTCGAAGGTGGTCATCGACTATTACCGGGACTCGGGCCTGCTCGAGTATCTGGAGGCTCTGAATTTCCACCTGGTGGGCTACGGTTGCACCACCTGCATCGGCAACAGCGGCCCGCTGCCGGAAGCGGTGGCCGAGGCGGTGCGGAAAGAAAAGCTGGTGGTCGCGGCGGTGCTGAGCGGCAACCGCAATTTCGAAGGCCGCGTGAATGCGCTGGTGCGCGCCAACTACCTGGCCTCGCCGCCGCTGGTGGTGGCTTACGCCATCGCGGGCCGCGTGGATATCGACCTGGCCAGCGAGCCCATCGGGCAGGACCCGGCGGGCAACGACGTCTACCTGCGCGAGATCTGGCCGTCGGCCGAAGAGGTCGAGACGGTGGTCAAGCAAAGCGTGCGCAGCGAGATGTTCCGCAAGGAATACGCGGAGGTGTTCGAGGGCGACGCGATGTGGCAGTCGATGAAAGTCCCCACCGGCGACCGCTTCCAGTGGGACCCGGTGTCCACCTACATCAAGAAGCCGCCTTACTTCGACGAAATGGCCGACCCGCGCGCGCCCATCGCCGACCTCGCCGCATTGCGCGCGCTGGCCATGCTGGGCGACTCGGTCACCACCGACCACATTTCGCCCGCCGGCTCGATTCCCAAGGAAACGCCCGCGGGCCAGTACCTGATCGCCCTCGGCGTCCAGCCCAAGGACTTCAACAGCTTCGGCTCGCGGCGCGGCAACCACGAAGTGATGGCGCGCGGCACCCTGGCCAACCTCCGGCTGCGCAACCAGCTTGCGCCGGGAACCGAAGGCGGCTGGACCACCCACTTCCCCTCGGGCGACGAGATGTACATCTACGACGCGGCCATGCGGTACGAGCGGCAAGGGGTTGGGCTGCTGATCCTGGCGGGGAAGGAGTACGGCTCGGGCTCCTCGCGCGACTGGGCGGCCAAAGGCGTCCGCCTGCTGGGCGTGCGCGCGGTGATCGCCGAAAGCTACGAGCGCATCCACCGCTCGAATTTGGTGGGCATGGGCGTGCTGCCGCTGGAGTACCTGGCGGGAGAGAACCGCGCATCGCTGGGGCTGAGCGGCCAAGAGGTGTTCCACGTCGAGGGCGTGGGGGAGGCGGTGGCCGGCGGCGGCCGCGTCCAGGTGCGCGCGGTTGCCGGGGACGGCGCTGAAAAGCGCTTCGAGGCCAAGGTGCGCATCGACACGCCGCAGGAGATCGCCTATTACCGCAACGGCGGGATTCTGCCCTACGTGCTGCGGCAACTGGCGGCGCGATAGGTCAGTCTTCCGGCGGCAGCACGCGAACGAATTCGCCCACCACGCTGAATTCGTCCGGGCTGAGGTCCCAAGGCTCGAACTCGGGGTTGAGCGGTTCCAGGCGGATCCGCTCGTGCTCCCAACTGTCGCCCTCCGCGCGCTTGACGCTGGTGTAGCGCTTGACGGTGAACTCGGCGGTCCGGTCCGCGCCGGGGCGTTGGATGAGCAACAGACGGCCCTGCCTGGAGCCCGCCACGCCGTGCCGGAACACGCACAGGCTGCCGTCGGGAATCGTTGGTTCCATCGAGCGGCCCACCACCCGGCCCACGAACATGTCCGGGCCCAGCCGCAGGCCGGCCGGCGCTTCGATCCACTCTTTGGCTTCGACTTCGTTCTCCGCGCTCAGCCCTCCGGCGGCCGCGCGCAGCGAATACATCGGCAGGTGGGTTTGGAATTCGAGCACTCGCGGCTTGACGTTCTCCCGGTACAGCCGGTTCAGCCGCGCCTCGAAATCGGCCAATTGGATGGCCTCGCGGTCGGTGACCCGAATCAGGTTGGAGGCGTTCTGTTCCAGGTATTGGACCAGCGCCGCGCCGCCCATTTCGCCGGCCTTGGCGGCGAGATCGTCTTCGAGCAATTCGAGGACTTCGGCGTCCTCCCAGCCGGCCAGGGAGTCCCAATCGCGCCGCAGCCGCCGGTAAACCCGATCCGTCGCCGGATCCAGCAGCAGTACGCCAATGTTCTCCAAAGGCCGTCCCGGCAACGCCGCTTGCAGGACCACACACTCGCCGCGAGCCATAGATTAATAACCTAATCCTAACAACCTTTATCGGCCACGGATGAACCTGAATGAAAACAAAAATAAAAATTCTTGTCCTTGTTCATCCGTGTCCATCCGTGGCAGGGGGTTACGGTGCTGCCGGGAAGTAGCCCTTACGACTTCGGATCTTTACGTTGGGCAGGTTGACCTGAACCGTGATGTTGCGGAACTGCCTGCCGGGGTCGGGATTGTTGGGAACGTAGCGCAAAAGGTATTGGGTGGTCACTTCGCCGGTTACGTTGGCAATGGCGCTGAAGATGCCCTTGGCGATGGCCGCCGCGTAGCCGCCGGTACCGACCTTCAGCGCATAGTTGCCCTCGTCGGAGGGCGTCGAGAGGTAGCCGGAAACGTCTTTGTAGAGCCCTTCCAGCGGGTACTCGACGCGGCCGCCGGTCTCTTCGGCCAGCCTGGTAAGATTCTTCTCACCCTCGCTGTTGAAGCCAAACGCGACGGTGCTGACTCCGTAGACGGTCACCAGGTTGCGCTGGGCGATCTCAAGTACTTCCTCAAGCCGTTTTTTGCTCGCGTTGTCGTGCCCGTCGCCGATGATCACGATCACCCGGCGCGGTTCGATGGGCTCGCCCTTGACCAGGTTGCGGCTGGTGCAGGCCATATAGACGGCGTCGTACAAAGCCGCCCCGCCGCCGGGCTTGAGCTTGTCGATCTTGTCGACGATCACCTGCGAATCGCTGGTCGTATTGACCGCCAGCTCGGCTTCCGTCGAATAGGTAATCAGGTACCCGCTGAAGCGCTTGTCGCCTTCCGGCAGCATCATGAAGACCAGCTCGCGGGCCGCTTCCGCGTAAATCTTCCAGTGAACCCGGCTGGCGCTGGACAGATCCAGCAGGAAACCGACTACCACCGGCTGATGATGTTCCCGGGTGAAGTAGCGGATGGACTGCTCCCGGCCCTCGTCGTAGATCTTGAAGTCCTTCTGTTCGAGGTTGGAGACGAACCGGCCTTTGTCGTCGGTGACGGTGACCGGGACGATCACCTCGTTCACCTCGATGCGAATCGGGGGCTGGGCCGGCTGGGACCACAGCGTCATCGCGATAAGAGACAGCAATACGGTCCGGCCCGGCATGGTCATTTGCACCTGCTTCAATTATAGTGCCCTCAGCGCTGCACGCGTCCCGAGCCGCCGCCCTTGAGCAGCGCGTTGACCTCGTCCACCGTAAAGCGATTGAAGTCGCCCGGGATGGAGTGCTTCAGGCACGAGGCGGCGACCGCGAACTCGAGCGCATCGGCGTGGTTGGCCAGCGAGAGAAGCCCATAGATGAGTCCGCCGGCGAAGGCGTCTCCGCCGCCCACGCGGTCGACGATGTGGGTGATGTCGTAGCGGCGGCTGAGCAGGAATTCGCCGCGGTTGTTCAGGCACGCGGCCCAGCCGTTGTGCGAGGCGCTCAAGGATTCGCGCAGCGTCACCGCCAGCAGCTTCAGGTCCGGGTAGTCGCCCAGGACCTTGTCGGTCAGCTTGCGGTACTGGTCGCGTTCGAGCTTGCCGGAATCGACATCCACGTCCACCTTTATGCCCAGGGCCTTCTGGCAGTCCTCTTCGTTGGCGATGCCGACGTCGACCAGGCGGAACAGCTCGGGCATGAACTCGGCGGCGGTCTTGCCCCACTTCCAAAGGTTCTTGCGGTAGTTCAGATCGCAGGAGACGGTGAGGCCCAGATTGCGGGCCGCCCGGGCGGCTTCCAGGGCCAGTTCGGCCGCGCCCTGGCTGATGGCGGGCGTGATGCCGGTGACGTGGAACCAGCCCGCGCCCTCGAAGGCCGCGGCCCAGTCGATGGCGCCCGGCCGGGCCAGCGCGATGGCGCTGTGCTCGCGGTCGTAGACCACCTTCGACGGCCGCTGATTGGCGCCCGGCTCGACGAAATAGACGCCGAAGCGGCCTTTGGCCCGGACGATTTGGGACGGGTCGACGTTGAAGTACCGCATCTGGGCGATGAAGGCGTCCGAGATGGGGTTGTTGGGCGGCAGCAGGGTCACGTAGCGCGATGGCACGCCGAAGCCGCCCAGCGTCACCGCGACATTGGCCTCGCCGCCGCCGAAGGTTGCGACGAACTGCGGCGATTGCAGAAAACGCTCGAAGCCCGGCGGCGCCAGGCGCAGCATAATTTCACCGAAAGTAACGACAGGTTTCAAGATAGCCATTTGGGCCGATTGTATCAAAGCGAGTTCACCCCGCGCCGGCCGCCGGCACTCCGCCTCCGCGGCGGACAGTGTATACTCAACCCATAGTGAGTCTCGTGCGACACCGGCCGTTTATCGCGAAATGCGTTCTGCGCGCCGCTGCGGCCATCCTGGCTGGCGCGACGCTCTTGGCCGAAGTCCACGAAGTCGGCCCCGGCAAGACCTTCGAGGCCATCGGCCAGGCGCCGTGGGCCGCGCTTCAGCCCGGCGACACGGTGCTGATCCACTGGCGTCCGGAACCCTACCGGGAGAAGTGGGTGATCTGCCGGCGGGGATCCGAGGACGCGCCCATCACGGTCCGCGGCGTTGCCGGGCCCGACGGCCAGTTGCCGGTGGTCAGCGGGGACCAGGCCCTGACCTCGCCACTTCTCAATTTCTGGAATGAGGCGCGGGGGGTGATCAAGATCGGTGGGGCCAACGCGCCGGCCGACCTCATGCCGGCCTACATTGTCGTCGAGAACCTGGAGATCGGCAGTGCCCGGCCCGGCTATAAGTTCACGGGCCGCGAAGGCGTGCCGCTGCCTTACGCGATGAACGCCGCCGCCATCTACGTCGAAAAGGCGGAGCACCTGACCATCCGGAATTGCGTTCTGCGGGACAGCGGCAACGGCTTGTTCATCGGATCCAGCGGCGCCGCCACGACCCGCGGCGTGCTGGTGGAGGGAAACTACATCTTCGACAACGGCAACCAGGACAGCATGTACGAGCACAACAGCTACACGGAAGCGCTGGACATCGTGTTTCAGTTCAACCGGTACGGGCGATTGCGCGAAGGGGCGCGCGGGAACAATTTGAAGGACCGCTCGGCCGGGCTGGTGGTGCGCTACAACTGGATCGAGGGCGGAAACCGGCAACTCGACCTGGTCGACGCGGGCGCCGCGCCGATCCTGTCCAGCCCGCGCTACCGGGCCGCGCATGTTTACGGCAACATCCTGATCGAGCCTCCCGGCGAAGGCAACCGGCAGATCGTGCACTATGGCGGCGACAGCGGCTCGCTCGAGAATTACCGGAAAGGGACGCTCTTTTTTTACCACAACACCATCGTCTCGACGCGCACGGACCGCACCACGCTGTTCCGCCTTTCGACGAACCAGGAGCGTTGCGATGCGCGCAACAATATTGTTTATGCGTCAGCGGGCGGAAAGACACTGTCGCTCGTCGATTCCAGCGGCCGGCTGGAGCTGAGCCACAATTGGACCAAACCGGGTTGGGTGGCCACGTTCGGCACGCTGGAGGGCTCGATCGAGGACGACGGAACGGGAATCGCGGGGGAATCGCCTTGCCCGCGGACTGACGACTGTGCCATCGCGGACGCCGCCGGCGCCCTTCCGGAGGCGGTTCTTCCGGACCACGCCGTTGCCAGCCAATACGTGAAGCACCAGCGCGGGGAAGCCCGTCCGGACGACGGCAGGCCCGACATCGGCGCCTTCGAAGTGGTACCGCCTTCGGGCTCTGCACACGGCCTTCAGGCCGTGCCTGGAGTTTCTACATTTTCCTCCAGTTCTGTTTTGATTCCATTACCCCAGCAGGCGAATCGCCGGCCCCGATGTGCATCTGTCTATATTAAAATGGATTGACAGACCGACCCGAGTGTGGCATTCTATCCTTGATCCATGCTCAGGAGCCCATCATGACGGATGATCTCAAGGATTCGGTTCTTTCCATATTTGAAGCGTCACTCGATGCTCAACTCCGCGCCGTCCGCCGCCTTCGCCATGGCGAAACGGCGGCCGCGCCCCGCTCAAGAAAAGGTCGGTCGCAAGTTGACATGGCCTATGACGTACTCAAGAAAGCCCACACCCCGCTGCACGTTTCCGAACTGCTCGCACGCATTCAATCCTCCTTTGGCCTCCCCGTCGATCGCGAAAGCCTGGTCTCTTCCCTCACCAAGAAAGTCGCCCGCCAGGACCGCTTCCTCCGCACCGGGAAGAACACCTTCGGCCTGCGACCGGAGGCCCGATGACTTTGCTGGCAGCTTTCCTGGGTATCACCGCCGGTTGGCGCTCCGTCTTCCCTCAGTCGCGCACTTGGAAACGCGCCGTGCGGCAGGCTCTGGGCTCGCTGGTGTGCTTGGGCCGGCGTTGCCTGTCACGCATCATTTGGACTAACGGCGGCCAGGATCGCAGTTGGGGCGCGGAGTACTTTCTGCATTCGCGTTGTGAGTGGCAGCCTCAGGAGTTGTTTCGCCCCATCCTGCAACGGGCGCTGGTTTACTGCCCTGGCCGACTGGTGGGGGTAGCCGTAGATGACACCCGCTTGCGAAAGACCGGTCGTTGTATCCAGCAGGCTTTCTATCAGCGGGATCCGCTGTCGCCGCCCTTTCACGTGAATTTAACGTTGGGGTTGCGCTTCTTGCAGGCTTCCCTGTTGGTGCCCATGTATCGCCTGGCCCGGGTCAGCACGCGGGGATTGCCCATCCGCTTCGAGGAAGTGTCGCGCGTCAAGAAGCCGTCCCGCAAAGCCAAACCGGAAGCCTGGCAAGAGTATAAGGAAGCCATCCGACAACACAACCTGTCGCAGAGCTTCGTAGGGATGATGGGCCAGTTGCGGCAGGAGTTGGATCTGGCTGGAGGCGAGAAGAAGATTCTGGTGCTGGCCGGTGACGGCAGTTTCTGCAACCGTACGTGCTTCCGCGCTCGGCGGGATCGCACCGAGTTGATCTGCCGCACCCGCAAGGATGCGGTGTTGTGCTGGGGGGCCAGGGAGGGGAGTCGTCGTTTTTACGGCACGGAGAAATTCACTCCCGAGCAGGTGCGTCAAGATGAGACACGGCTCTGGAAGCAGACCAAGGTCTTCTATGGTGGCAAGTGGCGCAAAGTACGCTACAAAGAGGTGTCGGTGGTGCACTGGCAAGGCGGCGCGGGCCGATCTCCGTTGCGACTGTTGGTGGTGGCGCCGACTCCCTACTGCAAGCGCAAGAGCAGAAAGCTGTATTACCGCCAGCCGGCTTTTTTGTTGACCACCGATCTGACGAGTTCCGTCAAGCAGTTGCTGCAGATCTATTTCGACCGCTGGCAGATAGAAGTGAATCACCGGGACGAGAAAGATACGTTGGGAGTCGGCCAAGCCCAGTTGTGGAACGTCAAGGCTGTGCCGAAGCAACCCGTGTTAGCCGTTGCGGCCTACAGCGCCCTGTTGCTGGCCTCGCTCATCGCTTTCGGCGCCGAACGCGGAGCGGCCTATGCAGCGTTGCCCAAGTGGCGCCGCAAAGCTCACCGGCCGTCCTGCCTGGATCTGGTGACCTTACTACGCAAGGAAATGGGGGAACACCCCGAACTCCTCAAAGAATTCGATCTCAAAATGACGGATCAGCAGCTCGTCGGCAGCGCTGCCGCCTGAAAATATGTAGAAACTCCAG